>JBBRZP010000137.1:0-10442 GCA_038236565.1 Burkholderiales bacterium
CGGCCGGCGGCGAGGTACTCGCGCTTGCTCGTCACGTACCAGGTCATGCGCACGATGTACTCCGGCCTGGCTCCGCCGGCGCGCAGGACGGCGGCGGCGTTCTCGAGCGCGACCTTGGCCTGTTCCGCGAAGTCGTCGCTCGCGAAGACACCGTTCGCGTCGCAGCCGACCATGCCGGCAACGTAGACCTGCTTGCCGCTGACGGCGACACCGTTGGCGTAGCCCTTTGGCCGCGGCCAGCCTTCGGGCAGAAGCGCTTCCTTCATTTGCGGGTCTCCTTGTCGTCGGTCATCGACTTCAACAGGTCGCGGCCGATGATGAGTTGCTGCACCTCGCTCGCGCCTTCGTAGATGCGGAGCGCGCGGATCTCGCGATAGAGCGACTCGACCGTCTCGCCGCTCTTCACGCCGAGCCCGCCCCACATCTGCACCGCCGCGTCGATGACGCGCTGCGCGCCTTCGGTGGCGGCGAGCTTGGCCATCGCCGCCTCGCGCGTAACGTTGCCACCACCGTCGCGCAACCAGGCGGCGCGGTAGGTGAGGAGCGCGGCGGAGTCGATCGTCGTCGCCATTTCGGCGAGCTTGGCCTGCGTGAGCTGGAAGTCGCCGAGCACGCCCTTGAACATGCGCCGCGTCGTCGCGCGGTGCATGGCTTCGTCGAAGGCGCGGCGCGCAAAGCCGAGCGCTGCGGCGGCGACGGACGTGCGGAAGACGTCGAGCGTGCGCATCGCGACCTTGAAGCCGTCGCCTTCGGCGCCGATGCGCTGACTCGCCTTGATGCGGCACTTGTCGAAGCGAAGGCGCGCCAGCGGATGCGGCGCGATCACGTCGATGCGCTCGGCGATCCCGAAGCCCGGCGCGTCGGCGTCGACGATGAAGGCGCTGATGCCGCGCGCGCCGGCCCCTCCCGTCCTCGCGAAGACGACGTAGAAGTCGGCGATGCCCCCGTTCGAGATCCAGGTCTTCTCGCCGTCGAGGACGTAGCCGTCCCCATCGGCGCGCGCGGCGCAGGCCAGCGCGGCGACGTCGGAACCGGCGTCGGGCTCGGACAGCGCGAAGGCGGCGATCGCCTCGCCCTTGGCGACGCGCGGCAGGTAGCGCGACTGCTGCTCGGTCGTGCCGGCGAGGCTGATCGCTCCCGAGCCGAGGCCCTGCATCGCGAAGGCGAAGTCGGCGAGGCCGTCGTGGCGCGCGAGCGTCTCGCGGATGAGGCAGATCGCGCGCGTGTCGATCACGTCCTCGCTGCCACCGTGGCCGCGGCCGGCGATCGCGTGCGAGAGCCAGCCGCCAGCGCCGAGCGAGCGGACGAGCGCGCGGCAGACGTCGTCGACGTCGGTGCCGTGGGTGTGCGAGACGTTCGTCGACGCCCACGCGTCGAGCTCGCGCGCGAGGGTCGCGTGGCGCGGCTCGAAGAAGGGCCAGTCGAGGTGGCGGGTGTCGCTCAAGAGAAGAGTTCCTTCACTGCGTTCAGCATGAGTGAGCGGGCTCAGTTGCCTTCGAAGGTCGGCTTCTGCTTCGCCGCGAACGCCTCGTAGGCGCGCGTGTAGTCCTGGGTCAGCATGCAGATCGCCTGCGCCTGCGCCTCGGCCTCGATCGCCTGCTCGATCGTCATCGCCCATTCCTGGTGGAGCATGGTCTTGGTGATGCCGTTGGCGAAGGTCGGGCCGGCGGCGAGATCGGCGGCGAGCTTCATCGCCTCGTCGAGCAGCGTCGCCGGATCGACGAGCCTGTTGAGGAAGCCCCAGCGCTCGGCTTCTTCGCCGCCGAGCGACCGGCCGGTATAGAGCAGCTCGCTCGCGCGGCCCTGGCCAATGATCCTCGGCAGCATCGCGCACGCGCCCATGTCGCAGCCTGCGAGGCCGACGCGGTTGAAGAGGAACGCGGTCTTGCTGCGCGCGGTACCGACGCGCAGGTCGCTCGCCATCGCCAGGATCGCGCCCGCGCCGGCGCACACGCCGTCGATCGCCGCGACGATCGGTTGCGGGCAGACGCGCATCGCCTTGACGAGATCGCCGGTCATGCGCGTGAACATCAGCAGCTCGGGCGCCTTCAGCTTCACCAGCGGGCCGATGATCTCGTGCACGTCGCCGCCCGAGCAGAAGTTGTCGCCTGCGCCGGCGAGGACGACGACCTTGACGTCGCTCGCGTGGCGCAAGCGCTCGAACAGATCGCGCAGCTCGGCGTACGACTCGAAGGTGAGCGGGTTCTTGCGCTCGGGCCGGTTCAGTGTGATGCGGGCGACGCCGTCGCTGGCCTGCCAGAGGAAGTGCGTCGCCTGGTAGCCGCCAAGCGGACGGCGGTTGCCGGCGGCGAGCGCCGGGTCGAGGCCGAGAGGAGTGGAGTCGCTCATGTCGCGGGCGCCCCGGCCGGGGCGTCGCCGTCGATCGGCAGATGCGCGCGCAGCTCGCCGAGCTTGGCGTAGAGCTCGCGCACGGCGTCGGAGTCGAAGCCGCCGAAGAGCTCGCGGATCCAGAGCTCGTGCTCCTGCGCGATCTCCTCGAAGCCGGCGCGGCCGACCGGCGTGAGGCGCACGCTCCAGAGCAGGTGGTTCTCGTGGCTGGTGTCGCGCTTGACCCAGCCTTCCTTCTCGAGATCGTCGGTGAGCTGCGTGAGGTTGCCGCCGACGATGCGCATCAGTCGCGAGAGCTCGACCATCCGCATCGCGGCGTTGACGCGGCTCAGCTGCGAGAGATAGTCGAAGCGGTAGAGCGAGATGCCGAAGCGGTGATGCAGGCGCTGGCGCACCTCGTTCTCGATCTGCGTCGTGCTCGAGAGCAGGCGCCGCCAGAGCTGCAGCACCGCGTCGTCGCCGACGACCGGACGGACGGCGAGGTCGTCGGCCGCGGGCGAGGAATGCTTCTTCGTCATGGCTCGGTCTCTTCTCCTGGAATCGGTCCGGCGTGCCGCAGGTCAGGCGCCGAGCGCCTTGTTGGCCGCGGCGAGCGGGCTCAGGCCGCCCGCCTGCGCCGCCGCCGCGCGCTCGCGCTCGAGGTTGCGCTCGAGCTGAACCTTCGCGGTCCGGTACTGCTTCGGCCACGCGATGTCGGTGTAGCCGATCTTCGCCGCCTCGAGCAGCGTCCACGCAGGATTGGCGAGATGCGGTCGGGCGACGGCGCAGAGGTCGGCGCGGCCGGCGGCGATGATGCTGTTGATGTGGTCGGCCTCCGAGATCGCGCCGACGGCGATCGTCGGGATGCCGGCTTCGTTCCTGATGCGGTCGGCGAACGGCGTCTGGAACATGCGGCCGAAGACCGGCTGCTCCTTCTTGCTCACCTGGCCCGAGGAGCAATCGATCAGGTCGGCGCCGGCGGCCTTGAAGATGCGCGCGATCTCGACCGCATCGTCGGGTGTGATGCCGCCCTCGACCCAGTCGTGCGCCGAGATCCGCACCGACATCGGCAGGTCCTTCGGCCAAACCTCGCGCACGGCGCGGAAGACCTCGAGCGGGTAGCTGACGCGATTCGCGAGCGTGCCGCCGTACTGGTCGGTGCGCTGGTTGGTGAGCGGCGAGATGAACGACGAGAGCAGGTAGCCGTGCGCGCAGTGCAGCTCGAGCCAGTCGAAACCCGCCTCGGCGGCGTAGCGCGTCGAGCGGACGAAATCGTCGCGGACGCGGTCCATGTCGGCGCGCGTCATCGCGCGCGACCAGTCGCTCACGCCGTCGAGATACTGTTGCGGCGACGCGGAGATCAGCTCCCAGTTGCCGCTCTCGAGCGGCTGGTCGATGCCGTCCCACGCGAGACGCGTCGACCCCTTCGCACCCGAGTGACCGAGCTGGATCGCGATCTTCGCGTCGCTGTTGCCGTGGACGAAGTCGACGATGCGCTTCCACGCGTCGCGCTGCTCGACGTTCCACAGGCCCGGGCAACCCAGGGTGATGCGCGCCTCGGGCGACGGGCACGTCATCTCCGCGAACACGAGCCCGGCACCGCCCATCGCGCGCGCGCCGAGGTGGACGAGGTGGTAGTCGCCGGGGATGCCGTCAGTGGCCGAGTACTGCGCCATCGGCGAGACGACGATCCGGTTGACGAGCGTCACGCCGCGCAGCGTGAACGGCGTGAGCATCGGCGGCACCGGGCCCCTGGTCGCGATCTTCGCTGGCAGCCCCGAGCGCTCGGCGATCCAGCCCTCGTAGCCCTCGACGTACTCCTTGTCGCGCAGGCGCAGGTTCTCGTGGCTGATGCGCTGGCTGCGCGTCAGCAGCGAATAGGCGAACTGCTCGGGCGGCAGGTTGACGTAGCGATCGACGTGCTCGAACCATTCGGTCGAGTTGCGCGCCGCATTCTGGATGCGCAGCACTTCGATGCTGCGCAGGTCTTCGTAGTGCTTCAGCGCGGCGGGCAGATCGCCGGGATGCCGGGCGATCGAGCGCGCGAGCTCGATCGAGTCCTCGAGCGCGAGCTTGGTGCCTGAGCCGATCGAGAAGTGCGCGGTGTGGGCGGCGTCGCCCATCAGGACGATCGGCACCGGCCGGTCCCACTCAAGCCAATGCACCCAGCGCTCGCAGACGACGCGCGGGAACTTGATCCATTGCGACGAGCCGCGCAGGTGCGATGCATTCGAGAGCAGCTTGTGGCCGTCGAGCTGCTCGGCGAAGAGCTTCTCGCAGAACGCGATCGCCTCCTCCTTCTCCATCGTCTCGAGGCCAGCAGCGCGCCACACCGGCTCGGGCGTCTCGACGATGAAGGTCGAGTGAGTGTCGTCGAAGCGGTAAGCATGCGCCTGGAACCAGCCGTGCGGCGTCTCCTCGAAGGCGAAGGTGAAGGCGTCGAAGAGCTTGGTCGTGCCGAGCCAGACGAAGCGGCACAGGCGCACGTCGATGTCGGGCCGGTAGGTGTCGGCGAACTCGGTGCGGATGCGGCTGTTGAGGCCGTCGCTCGCGATCACGAGGTCGGCGTCGGGGAAGTCGGCCGCCGACTTCACGTCGGACGAGAACACGAGCTCGACGCCGACCTCCTCGCAGCGCTCCTGCAGGATGTTGAGCAGGCGCTTCCTGCCGATGCCGCAGAAGCCGTGGCCGCCCGACGTGATCTTCGCGCCGCGGATGTTCACCTCGATGTCGTCCCAGTGGGAGAAGCTGTCGAGGATCTTGGCCGCGCTCGTCGGATCGGCGACCTGCAGGTTGCCGAGCGTCTGGTCGGAGAAGACGACGCCCCAGCCGAACGTGTCGTACGGCAGGTTGCGCTCGACGACGCGGACGCGATGCGACGCGTCCTGCTGCTTCATGAGGAGCGCGAAGTAGAGGCCGGCCGGGCCGCCGCCGATGCAGACGATGTTCATCGAGCCCCGATCTTCGCTCTTCGGGCGCCCGGGCGCATCACCGTCACTCGGGGATCAGGCGCCACGCGCGGTCCTTGAGCTGCATCGGCTCGCGGCCGCGCCGGTCGAAGCCGGAGTTGCCGGCGGCGATCATTCGTGTAGACGCCCTGCGTGCCGACGAGCTCCTTGGTCTGCTCGAGCGCATCGCGCAGCGCCGAGCGGAACTCGGGCGTGCCCGGCCTGGCCTTGGCGGCGGCGATCGGCACCGCCTTCATCTTTCATCTGCGAGTGCGCGGATGGCGAGGAGCGTCGTGGCGGGCGCGACGGTCCAGCGGGTCGGATGCAAGTTCTGGGTCATGGCGCGAGTCCTCGAAGTGCGACAAATGAAAGGACGACAGGATCAGAGCGACAGGCCACCGACGCTGGTGCCGCCGCAGACATAGAGCACCTGGCCGGTGACGAAGCCGTTGCCGGGGTCGGCGAAGAACGAGACTGCGCGAGCGACGTCGTCGGGCTCGCCGAGGCGGCGCACCGGCACCGTCGCGGCGAGATCGCGCTCGGGCTCGCTGCCGGCTGCGAAGACGTCGTGGAACATGGCGGTGCGGATCGGACCGGGCGCGACGATGTTGGCCGTGATGCCCTCGGGTCCGAGCTCGAGCGACCAGGTGCGCGCCATGCCGATCAGGCCGGCCTTGGTCGCGGAATAGGCGGTCCGCGTCGGCAGGCCGAGCGCGGCGCGCGACGAGATCATGACGATGCGACCGAAGTGCGCGGCCCGCATGGCCGGCAAGGCCGACTGCACGAGCACGATGGCGCTGCCGAGGTGCAGCTCGACCAGCGCGTCGAGGTCGCAGAGCCGGACGTGGGCCAGCGGCGCCGGGCGGATCGCGCCGGCGTTGTGCACGATCGTCGTCGGCGCGAAGCGGCGCGTGACCTCGGCCGCCGCCTGCGCCGTCGCGGCACGATCGACGAGGTCGACCTCGATCGCGTGCAGGCGGGGGTGGTCGAGGGTGCCTGCGGCGCGGTCGAGCGAGATCACGGTCGCGCCTTCGCCGAGCAGCCGTTCGCAGATCGCGCGGCCGATCCCGGCGCTGCCACCGGTGACGAGGGCAACGCGATCGCCGGCATCGTTCGCCAGCGGATTCATGCCGCGTCCTCCACGAGCGCGAGCACGCGCAGCGGGCTGCCGCTGCCCTTCTCGATCTTGAGCGGCGGGCAGATCAGCAGCGCGCCGGTCGGCGGCAGCAGGTCGAGGTTGGCGAGGCACTGCAGGCCGTAGCGCCCTGCGCCGTGCATGTAGTAGTGGCACGGGTACGGTGGGCGCAGGTGATAGCCCTGGCCGGCGTCGGTGCCGATCGCCTCCGAGCCGAAGCCGAGCACGCCGCGCTCCTCGACCAGGAAGCGCACCGCCTCCGTCGACGGACCGGGCGTGTGCTGGCCGGTCTCGTCGAAGTTCTGGTACGCCTCGGGATCCTTGCGCTTCGACCAGTCGCTGCGCATCAGGAACCACGCGCCTTCGGGGATGCGGCCGTACGCCGACTCGAAGGCCTCGATGTCGGCGACGGAGAGCAGGTAGTCGGGATCGGCAGCGACCTGCGCCGAGCAGTCGATCACGCACGCCGGCGCGACGAAGTGCTCGGCCGGGATCGTGTCGACCGAGTTGTTGGCGAGGTCGCGGCCCGAGATCCAGTGGATCGGTGCGTCGAAGTGCGTGCCGGTGTGCTCGCCGCAGGAAAAGTTGTTCCAGTACCAGCCGGGGCCGCGCGCGTCGTAGTGCGAGACCTCCTCGATCCGGAACGGCCAGCACTGGCCCATCTCGGGCGGCAGCGCGATCTGCGGGAACTCGGGCGAGAGCGTCTGCGTGAGGTCGACGACGCGGATGCGCCGGCTCGCCAGCGCCGAGGCGAGCTCGGCAAGCAGCGACGGGCGGGCGGCGGCCGGGCGCGCCGTGGGCCTCGTGGCTGCCGGCGCGGGCGCGACCGCTGGAAGGGCGGATGTCATGAGCCAAATGGTCGCATGACTGCGGCCCTCGGGGAGACGAGCCCTTCCGGGTCGATTTTCTCCTTCGCTTGTATGAAAAATCAGGCAGTGCAGGCCCCGACCGGCCGCGTGCGCCCCGGGTAGGGCCTAGACCGTGCGAGCGCATTGCCGCACATTTCTGTGTTTTCAGAACACCTTCGCTCGAAAGGATCTGCGATGAACCCGAACCAGGCTCTCTGGGAAAAAGGCGATTTCACCCGGCTCGCGAGCACGATGCGCGGCAGCGGCGAGGCCTTCGTCGCATCGCTCGGCGTCGAGCCGGGGATGAAGGTCCTCGACCTCGGCTGCGGCGACGGCACGACCGCGCTTCCCGAGGCCAGGCTCGGCGCCGACGTGCTCGGCGTCGACATCGCGAGGAACCTCGTCGAGGCCGGCAACAAGCGCGCGCAGGCGGCCCGGCTCGCGAACCTGCGCTTCGAGCACGGCGACGCCTGCAACCTGCAGCCGCTCGCCGACAAGAGCTTCGACCTCGTCGTCACGGTGTTCGGCGCGATGTTCGCGCCCAAGCCGGTCGACGTCGCCAAGGAGATGGTCCGCGTCACCAGGCCCGGCGGCCGGATCGTGATGGGCAACTGGATCCCCGGCGATCCGACGCTGGTGGCGCAGGTCCTGAAGGTCAGCGCGGCCTACACGCCACCGCCGCCCGAAGGCTTCATCAGCCCGATGACCTGGGGCGTGGAGAGCAACGTGCTCGAGCGCTTCGCCGAGGCTGGCGTGCCGAAGGACTCGGTCACTTTCTCGCGCGACACCTTCAATTTCGACTTCGACGGCCCGGCCGCGCAGTACGTCGACGAGTTCCGCCTCTGGTACGGGCCGACGATGAATGCCTTCGAGGCCGCGGACAGGAACGGCAAGGCCGACGCGCTGCGCGACGAGCTCGTCACGCTCTTCAAGAGCCAGAACAAGAGCGGCAGCGACAAGCGCACATCGGTGCAGGCGGCCTTCCTGCGCGTGACAGTGGCGGTGCAGTAGCGCTCGTCACCGGTCACGGCCGACCGCGCGTCACTTCTTCGGGTACATCGGGTTGGGTGCGACGTAGGTCGTGACCTTGTGGTCGAGCATCGCGGCCGGCGCAATGCGCGCGAGGTCGAAGCTGCTGCGCGTGCCGTTGAAGTTCCACACGAAGCTGCCTCCGCCGACCTGGATTCGGATGGTCTCGCCGCCGGTGACGTTCACATACTTCGTGTCGGGAGAGATCGCGATCGTGCGCGACGCCATCGACGCCGCGCACGAGGCGCCGTAGAGATCCGAGGCGGCCGCGTCGCGCGGCGCGGCCGCGATGTCGGGCGCGGCTGCGGGCGGCGGGGACGGCGCGCGTGCGATCGGGGCCGGCGCCGGCTGCACCGTCGCGGCGGGCGCGGTCGGTGTGTAAGTGGGCGCGGCCGGAGCAGGTCGTGGCGACGGCGATGGCGATGGCGATGGCGACCGGACGGCCACCGGAACGTCGGTGCGGTGCGTCTTCGGGGCTGGTGCGGCAGCGATCGGGCGCGACGCCGGGATGCTGGCTGTCGCGACGGTCGCCGTTCCGGTGCTCGCCGATCCGGGAGGTGTGATGGTGGGCGCAGGCGCGGGCGCGATCACAGGCGCAGGCGCAGGAGCGACCGCGGCAGCGACAGGCGCCCGTGCCACCGACGGGGCTGACGGCGCGAGCACGGGCGCGGACGCAGCGACCACCGGCGCGTCAGGCGACGACGCGAGCCGGTCCCAGACGACGTAGCCGATCCCGCCGGCAGCGATCGCACCCAGCGGCGCGATCAGCCAGGCAGGAGAGCGACGCGTCGACACGGTGCTCGACACGGCCGGGCTCGCAGGCGCAGGCGGTGCCGCCACCGGAGCCGTCGGCGCGGCGTCGACGTACAGCATCAGCGCCGCGATCAGCAATTGCACGTCCGACGCCCAGCGCGCGTGGTTGAGCTCGACGCCGTTGCGGAACGCCAGGTCCTTGAGATCGTCGGGCAGGTCTTCGACTCGCGGCATCTCGGCCTGGTGGACGAGCACCGGGATCACCGGGATGTCGCGCTTCAGCGCGCCTGCGGTCTCGAGCCGGACGAAGTCGTACGGGTCGTCGAGACGGCGCCGTCCCTTCGCATCGGCCAGCATGAGCCAGTTCTTGCCGATCACCGCGAGCAGCACGCCGCACGACGCGACCTGCTGCTCGATCGCGCGCCGGAAGTCGCGGCCGGGCTCGATGCCGGCGACGTCCATGAACACCGCTTCCTTGCCGAAGCGGTCGCACAGGTCCTCGAACAGGCAGCCCGCGTGGCCTTCGGTGTCGTCCCGCCGGTAGCTGATGAAGATCGCGCGCGTGCGGTCGTGCGGGCCCTAGCTCGCCAGGATCCGCTCCGCGAGCCGCACCAGGCTGCGATCGCTCCCGGCCGGGCCGAGCAGCGAGATCCCGAGCGGTGCGCCCAGCCGCGTGCCGAGCGGCAGCGAGAGCTGCGCAAAGCCCGCGAGGCCTGCGATGCAGAGCATCTTCGTCGCGAGATTGCGGTAGTCCTCGAGCAACGCTTCGTCGGCGCTCGCGAGCGGCGCGACGTCGGGCATCGTCGGCATCACCAGCACGCCGTCGCGGCCGAGCAGCGCCGCGAGATGGGCGCGAAAGCGCGCCCGGAACGCCGTACCTTCTGCCACCTGCGCGTCGCTCACGCCGCTCGCCCACGCGAAGCGCTGCGCCACGCCCGGGCCGAGAGGCGGATGGAAGCGATCGATCAGGGCGCCGTCGGTGCGCCAGGCCTCTCGGCCCATCGGATAGCGAAAGCTCCAGTACATCCTGTCGAAGCCGTCGAGCGCGACCTCGACCGGCGTCGCGGCGCCGAGCACGGCCTCGACGCGGGCGCGCGGCCCGCGCTGCGCCTCGATCACCTCGGGCGCGAGCAGCTCCCAGACGTCGGTCGGCGCGAGCAGGCGGATGCGCTCGGACGGCAGGGGCGCGGCATCGGCGCCGAGCAGCACGTCGGCGACGCGCGCGAAGGTCGCGACGTCGCGCGTGAACCAGCCGCAGGTGTCGAA
Source organism: Burkholderiales bacterium (assembly GCA_038236565.1). Lineage (GTDB taxonomy): Bacteria > Pseudomonadota > Gammaproteobacteria > Burkholderiales > Burkholderiaceae_C > Schlegelella_A. The sequence goes on from JBBRZP010000137.1 coordinate 10,308, forward strand.
GCTCGGCGCGAGGTCGTGCGCGCCCGCGAGGCTAACGCGGCCATGCGTCGGGCGCAGGCCGACGAGGCCGCAGTGGTTGGCCGGCGCGCGCACCGAGCCGCCGGTGTCGCTGCCGAGGGCGATGTCGCACAGACC
>JBBRZP010000138.1:0-10430 GCA_038236565.1 Burkholderiales bacterium
AGCCGTCGAGCGCGACCTCGACCGGCGTCGCGGCGCCCAGCACGGCCTCGACGCGGGCGCGCGGCCCGCGCTGCGCCTCGATCACCTCGGGCGCGAGCAGCTCCCAGACGTCGGTCGGCGCGAGCAGGCGCACGCGGTCGGCCGGCAGCGGCGCCGGGTCGGGTCCGAGCAGGACGTCGGCGACGCGCGCGAAGGTCGCAACGTCGCGCGTGAACCAGCCGCAGGTGTCGAAGCTCGGTGCCAGGTCGAGCACGTTCTGCAGGCTGATGCGCCTGTGCGACGGTCGCAGCCCGATGAGTCCGCAGTGGTTGGCCGGCGCGCGCACCGAGCCGCCGGTGTCGCTGCCGAGGGCGATGTCGCACAGACCCAGCGACACCGCCGACGCCGATCCCGATGACGAGCCGCCGGTGATGCGATCGGGCGCCGCGCCGTTGACGGGCGAGCCGAAGTGCGCATTCTGGCCGTTCATCGAGAACGCGAGCTCGTCGGTGACCGTCTTGCCAGCGAAGCGCGCGCCGGCGTCGAGCAGGTGCTGCACGCACGCGGCCGACGTCGTCTTGATCCCCGACATCGCGAGCACGAACGGCTGGCCGGCGCTGGTCGGATAGCCGGCGACGTCGAACAGGTCCTTGACCGCGAACGAGAGTCCGGCGAGCGGGCCCGACGGCGCGTGCGGCACGTCGACGTCGGGATACGGCATGAAGGCGCGCGAGCTGTCCCGGATGTTCATGAGGCCTTCGTCAGAGCGAGAGCGGCAGCTCCAGGCGCTCGGCGTACATCATGTCGCGATGCGCGAAGAGCACCGGGTCGAGCGCGGCATCGGTCGCGGCGTCTGGCGTCTCGAACGCGGCGCGCGTGTTCACGTCCATCGCGCAGTGAGCGGGCGGCAGCGGGCGGAACAGAGCGAGCACGGTCGCGCAGTAGACGTCGGCAGCGGTCAGCGCATCGCCGACGTAATAGCGCGAACCCGCGGCGTGCTGCGCCTTGAGCTGTGTCGTCATCCGCCCGAGCATCGACACCACGCGGGCGCCCGCCGCTTCGCCCGCTTCGGTGCTGTAGCCGTACTTCTTGCCGAGGTAGGCGCCGACGCGGCCGCGGAAGCCGCCACTGCCCTGCATGCCGATGTGGATGAGCTGCAGGCGCCGCGTCCAGCCGACGCCGCCTTCGCCGCAGATCATCTTCGCGAGCTCGAGCACCTGCTCACGCGCGGCCGGATCCTGCGGCAAGAGCGCGGGCGTCGGCGCGAGCCGTTCCGCGAGCAGCAGGATGTCGTTCCAGCCGGCGCGCGGCGGCTCGTCGTCGTGGATCGCGACCGGGCCGCTGCGCTGGCCGGCCCACGCCAGCAGGCGCTCGTCGTCGTAGACCAGGCGGACGGCAGCCCACTCGATGCCCTTGATGTGCAGGATGCCCTTGGCCGCCTCGTGCCAAGGGCTCGGCACGCCGCCGACGACGACCATGCGCAGGCCCTTGCGCGCGATCGCCTCGTCGACACCGATGTACGGAAACGTCATCTCTGCGTTGAGGTGGTCGCGCCGCCGAGCGCGTCGGCGTCGATCGTCGTCAGTGCGAGCAGGAAGCGCTCGCCCGCGGCGAGCTGTTCGAGGGTCACGTACTCGTCGGCCTGGTGCGCCTGCGCGATGTGCCCCGGGCCGCACACCACGGTCGGGATGCCGGCGCCCTGGAACAGGCCCGCCTCGGTGCCGAAGGCGACGAGCGTCGTCGCGTCGGCCTCGGCGAGGCGTGCCGCGAGCTGCACGGCCGGATCGTCGGCGCGGGCGAGGAAGGCGGGCGTCTCGCAGATCGGCTCGAAGCGGATGCCGGCCTCGGGCGCGACCGCGCGCATCGCCGGCTCGAGTGACTCGGCGAAGGCGAGCACCTCGCCTTGCATCGCCCGGACGTCGGCGCCGGGGAGGTTGCGGAACTCGTAGTGGAAGGCGCAGTCCTCGGGGACGATGTTGTCGGCGATGCCGCCTTCGATCACGCACACCGACCCCGTCGTGTAAGGCACATCGAAACCGGGGTAATGCGGCCCCTGCTCGCGCCAGCGGCCCGACATGTCGGCGAGCTTGCCGACGACGCGCGCGCCGATCTCGATCGCGTTCACCGACTGCGGCGTCAGCGACGAGTGCGCGGCGCGGCCCTTGATGCAGCAGCGCCAGCGATACACGCCCTTGTGCGCGAGGGCAGGCACCATGCCGGTCGGCTCGCCGACGATGCAGGCGCGCGGCGCGAGCCCGCGCGCGCGCAGGTCGGCGATCAGGCGCGGCGCGCCGAAGCAGCCGACCTCCTCGTCGTAGCTGAAGGCGAAGTGGATCGCGAACGGCAGGTCGGCGGCGAGGTACGCCGGCGTCTGCGCCAGCGCCAGGCCGATGAAGCCCTTCATGTCGGCGCTGCCGCGGCCGTAGAGCCTGCCGTCGCGCAGCTCGGCGCCGAGAGGATCGAGCGACCAGTCCTGGCCGTCCCACGGCACGGTGTCGGTGTGCCCGGAGACGATCACGCCGGCGGGCTTGCCTTCGCCGAGCGTGGCGAAGAGGTTGGCCTTGGTGCGCGCGTCGTCGTAGGTGAGCGTCGACGCGACGCCGTGCGTCGCGAGCTCGTCGCGGATGAAGTGGATCAGCTCGAGGTTCGAGCCGCGGCTGACGGTGTTCATGCGCACGAGCGTCTGCGCCAGTTCGAGAGCGCGCGTCGACGGTGCGAGAGGCATGTCCATCGACGCAATATAGCGGCTCGGCTACGCTCGCCCGACTCCGCTTCGGACCCGACCCGCATGATCGACATCACCCGCGAGGACATCGCACAGGCCCGCGCGCGCATCGCCGCCGACGTGCGCCACACACCGCTGATGAAGCTCGACGGCCGTCAGCTCGGCCTCGACGGCGTCGAGCTCTGGCTCAAGCTCGAGCAGCTCCAGGTCGGCGGCACCTTCAAGGCGCGCGGCATGTTCAACCGCATGCGCGCGAACCCGCTGCCCGACGCCGGCGTCGTCATCGCCTCGGGCGGCAACGCCGGGATCGCGGTCGCGGTCGCGGCGCAGGCGCTCGGCGTGCGCTGCGAGGTGTTCGTGCCCGAGACCTCGAGCCCGGCCAAGCGCGCCAGGCTCGTCGAGCTCGGCGCCGTGCTCACGGTGCGAGGGGCAAGCTATGCCGACGCGCTGGCCGCGAGTCTCGAGCGCCATGCCGAGACGGGCGCGTTGCTCATGCACGCCTACGACCAGCGCGAGGTCGTGATCGGCGCCGGCACGCTGGCCGCCGAGGTCGAGGAGGACGTCGGCGTCCCCGATCGCGTCCTGGTCAGCGTCGGAGGCGGCGGGCTGATCGCGGGCATCGCGGCGTGGTTCCAGGACCGATGCTGGATCGACGCGCTCGAGCCCGAGCTCGCGCCGACCCTGCAACGCGCGCGAGACGCCGGCGCACCGGTCGATGTCGCGGTGTCTGGCATCGCCGCCGATTCGCTCGGCGCGCGCCGCATCGGCAGCATCGCCTGGGACCTGACGCAGCGCCATGTGGACGCGGCGCATCTCCTCGGCGACGTCGACATCCGCACAGCGCAGCGCGCGCTCTGGCAGCAGCTGCGCCTGGCGGTCGAGGCCGCGGCGGCGTTGCCGCTGGCGGCGCTGGCGACGCGCACCGTCGTGCCGCGCGACGGCGAGCGCGTGCTGCTGGTGATCTGCGGCGCGAACGTCGACCTGGCGTCGCTGGCCGGGCCGGACTGACGCGTCGCGGCGGCGTCGCTATCGCGCCGGATGCGCCGCGATGAAGCGCATGAGGCCCTCGCACGGCGCTTCGAGCCCGATCGAGGGGACGTGGGGCGCGTGCGGGCCCAGGCATCACGGCTCTCGCCTGCCCTCCCCGTAGGTCGACGCGAAACGTTGCGCAAGGTAGTCGCCGGCGCGGATCGGCGGGTAGCGCGGCGCATCGCCAGCGCCGATGCACGACGCGATCGCGCTCACCATCGCGTCCGGATTCGGGTCGACGAACAACGCGATCGAGTACCGCTCCGCGACGGGCGCGACGACGCGATGCGGCGTCGACACGTAGACGTCGTTGGTCCAGCGCATCAGGCAGTCGCCGATGTTGCAAAGGAAGGCGCCAGCCGTCGCCGGCGCGTCGATCCAGCGGCCGTCGCGCCGGCGCACCTGCAAGCCCGCGACGCCGTCGGTCGCGAGCAGCGTGACGTTGCCGTAGTCAGTGTGCGTGCCGGCGCCGAGCTGCCCGCGTACCGCGGCCGGATCGTGCGCGGGGTAGCGCAGCAGTCGCAGCGTCGCGAGCGGACGATCGAGCTTGTCGACGAAGAACGCCTCGTCGAGGCCGAGGTCGAGGGCGAACGCGGCGTGCAGCCTGCGACCGACGGCGAGCACGGCATCGAAGTAGCGCTGGACCACGTCCTCGAATCCCGGCAGCGCGGGCCAGATGTCGGCGGGCCGGGCGCGCCGGTCGCTCCAGACGAGGTTGAGCGCTTCCTTGTGGTCGGCCGCCGTCGTCTCGTCGAGGGCTTCGACGCCGAGGCCGACGTAGCCGCGGTTGCCGCCGAGCGTGCCGATGGCCAGCGCGTGCTTGGCATCGATCGGCAGCGCGAAGAAGCGGGCGCTCGCAGCGAAGGTCTCGGCCACCAGCGGTGCCGGGACGCCATGGCCTTCGATGGCGAAGAAGCCGACCTCGCGGCAGGCCGCGCCGATCCGGGTCGCGACGCCTCGGCGCGCCGCCTCGTGCGGCGACGACAACGTCGAGACGTCGATGAGCGGAATGTCGTTGGCGATGGTCGATGCCCCGGAGCCTGCCGAGCGTCGATTCTTGGCCAACTCGGAGCGCCGGGGCAGGCATTCGTCGCCGAGATCTGGGCCGCCGGCGGCCTTCCTCGCCTCCGACGCGGCGCGCTGGATCACGACGACACGCTGCGCGTCGGCGGTGGCCCGAAGCTCTGCTCTCACGCACGCCACGCAGGCCCGCCACCCCTCGTTGGAGGATGTCCCGGCTTGACCTTCGGCCAGACCTCCGCATGATCGCGGTCGCGCCGGCGAGTTTGCCGGCACGACTTCCCTTCAGCGCGAGGCTCCATGACCAGAACGAACGTCCCGTCGATCTCCGTCCGCGCCCTGCTCGCGGTGGCGATGCTCCTCGGCCCGGCCGCATCCGCCGTCGCGCAAGGATCGGCCGTCGAGCGCGGCCGCTACCTCGTCACGACGATCATGGCCTGCGGCAACTGCCACACGCCGAAGGACGCGCAGGGCCGGCCGATCGCCGGCAAGGAGCTCTCCGGTGGCGGCGTCGGCTTCGACATCCCGCCCTACCAGGGCGTCGCCGCCAACATCACGCCCGACCGCGAGACCGGCATCGGCGACTGGAGCGACGCCGAGATCAAGCGCGCCCTCACCCACGGCGAGCGCCCCGCGAAAGGGCCGCTCGCGGGCAAGCCGCTGGCCGCGCCGATGGCGGCGAACTTCTTCAAGGCGCTCCTGCCCGGCGATCTCGACGCGATCGTCGCCTACCTGCGCTCGGTGCCGGCGGTGAAGAACACCGTCGCCGCGCCGGTCTACCGCGCGCCCGTGATGCGCGACGCCTTCGCGACCGCCGACCGCGGCTTCACCGAGGCCGACCTCCAGGACAAGGCACGCCGCGGCGCCTACCTGGCGACGATCGGCCACTGCATGGAATGCCACACGCCGCAAGGCGAGCGCGGCGTCCTGCTCTTCGACACCGCTCTCGGCGCCGGCGGCCGGCCCTTCATGCCGACCTTCGTCAAGGGCTTGCCCGCGGGCTGGAAGGGATCGGTGTCGCGCAACGTCACCGCCGACCGCGAGCGCGGCCTCGGCGCCTGGAGCGACGCCGAGATCAAGCGCGCCATCGCCCAGGGCGTCGGGCGCGACGGCCGCCGCCTGGAGGCGCCCATGCCCTATGAGTGGTACGCAGGCATCCGCGACGAGGACCTCGAGGCCCTCGTCGCCTACCTGCGGACGCTGACGCCGATCGCGCGCTGAGTCCGCGCTTCGACAAGGATCGGCCGCCTTCCGGGAGACGACGATGCGATTCGTGGATGCGGAGGCGATCCGGCGCGTCCTCAGCTTCCCGCTGCTGATCGACGCGCTCGAGGCCGCGCATCGGCGGCCGAAGATCGAGATCCAGGACGCGATGCTCGGCCGCCGCGACGCGCAGTATTTCGTGCGCCACGCCGTCGACGCCGACCGCTTCATGGCCAGCAAGCTGATCACGAGCTTTCCCGGCAACCTCGACGGTGGCTCCTTGCCCGCGGTGCAGGCGGTCTGCGTCCTGTTCGACGGCACGGACGGACGGCCGCTCGCGGTCATCGACGGCACCGAGATCACCTACTGGCGCACCGCCGCCGATTCCGCCCTCGGCGCGAAGCTGCTCGCGCCCGAAGCGCCGTCGACGCTCCTGATCGTCGGCGCCGGCGCGATGGCGGCGCGGCTGGTGCGCGCGCATCGCGCAGTGCGGCCGTCGATCCGGCGCGTGCTGGTCTGGAACCGTACACGCGGGCGTGCGCTGCAGCTCGCCGAGGCACTGGCCGCCGACGGCATCGAGGCGCAGGTGCGCGACGACCTCGCCACGGCCACGCGAGAGGCCGACGTCGTCAGCACCTGCACCCGCTCGCGCGAGCCGCTGATCCGCGGCGCCGATCTCGCTCCCGGTACTCATCTCGATCTCGTCGGCGGCTTCTCGCCCGAGACGCGCGAGGCCGACGACGACGCCCTGCGCCGCGGCTGCGTCTTCGTCGACCGGCGCGAGTCCGCGTTCGACGGCGTCGGCGACATCCTGCAGCCGATCGCGAGCGGCGCGATCGGCGCGGCCGACGTCCTCGGCGACCTGTACGACCTCGTCGACGGCACCGTCGCCGGCAGGCGCTCGCCGTCGGACATCACCGTCTTCAAGAACGCCGGCGGCGGCCACCTCGACCTGATGACGGCGGAGCTGATCTTCGAGCGACTCGTCCTTTCAGAACGCACCGCAGCCGATTCCCTCGACGCGGATGCGGCATGACCACACGTGCCGACGAGCTATCGAACTTCACTGCGGAGCGCTATAACCGCGGCACAAGCAGAAGAGTGTTGGCCGGTGTCGCAATTCCCGCGGCATGACCGCACAGGGGACACGCATGACGCCTTTGACATCCTGGCCGCGGCGAGGCTCTCACGCGGGGCGCTGGGCCCTGGTCGCGCTGATGGCGATCGCCTGCCGCGCCGTGCTCGCCCAGCCGGCGATCCTCGACACGCCGACGCGACTCGCCGTCGATGCGCAGCGCAACGTCTTCGTTCTCGAGAGCGCCGCGCGGCGGGTCGCCCGGTTCGACGCTGCCGGGACGCTGACGGCGCGCTTCGGCGTGTCGGGCACGGCGCCGGGCCAGCTCCAGTCGGTGCAGGACATCGCCATCGATCCGGCCGGCAACGTCCTCGTGCTCGACCGGCTCGCGAAGGCGGTGCTGCGCTTCACGAACGCCGGCGCCTTCATCGACCAGTGGCAGCTCTTTCCCGTCGCTTCCCCGGCCCGGCCGCACTCGCTCGTCGTCGACGCCTCGGGGCGCCTCTTCGTCTCCGACGGAACCGCGGGGACGATCACGTCGTTCAGCGCGACCGGCCAGTTCCTGCAGGGCATGCCCGTCATCACGGGTCTGGCGGGCAGCGATACCCCCGGCGACCTCGCCCTCGACGCTTCAGGCAACCTCTACGCCGCGGACCGCGCGAACAACCGCGTCCTGAAGTTCGGCACCGGCGGCCCGTCCGGCAATCCGTTGACCTGGATCGGCTGGATCGGCGGCTGCACGAGCGGACCGATGTGCCAACCCGTTCCGGGCAACGCCGGCGCGCCGTCGCGCACGACCGGCTGGTGCAACGACTTCTCGCGCTGCGGCGACGCGCGTTCCGGCAGGGGCCTGGGCCGATTCGAGGCTCCGATCTTCGTCAGCGCCGCTGCCAACGGCGCGATCAACGTGAGCGACATCGGCACGGGAGTCATCCAGCGCTTCGATCCGGCCGGCGCCTACCTGGGCGACCTGGCATCGCGCGGACGCATGCCCGGCCAGACCGGCAGCGACGCGACCGCCGTCGGTCCGAACGGCGATGTCTACGCCGTGCAGACGCTGATCGGCCGCGTCTCGCGCTTCAGCGCGGGCGGCATGTTCGTCGGCGTGTTCGGTGGCGGGGTCGAGCTCAGCGTGTTCCCCGGCGACACCTCGATCAACCCGCTCAAGTTCACCATCCCCGACACGAAGGCCTCGACGATCGGCGTGGTCTCGATCGGCGGCTACGCCGGTCCGCTCTCGCTCGCCTCGACACGCTGCCTGCCGCCCACGGGGCCGCCGGCGCGGGCGTGTTCGTCGATGGGCATCACGCCGACGTTCGCCAGCCCGAACGTGACGGTGACGGCAGGCGGCGCGGCCACGACGCTGCAGGTCGCCGTCGGGCCGTCGGCGCCCGACGGGCTCTCGCTCGTCATCGTCGACTCGGCGACGGCCGGTCTATCGGCATTCGCGCAGGTCGCCGTCGACGTGAAGCTGCAGCGCGCGGTGAGCGTCACGCCTGTGATGAGCACCGTGACGCTGATGCCGGGCGACCCGAAGGCCACGGTCTCCATCGACGTGAAGTCGACCAACGTGTCGGGCTCCACGAGTCTGTCGGGGGCGTTCGTGCCGCCGCCCGCTGCGGGGCACCTCAGCCACACCTTCGCTCCGGCCGGCGCGTTCCAGCTCACGCCCAACGCGACGGCGACGCGCTCGGTCGAGATCACCGCCCTGCCCGCGGCGCGCACCGGCAACTTCACGCTCAACGTCACCGCCTCCGCGCCCAGCGCGGCCGCGTCGTCGCCGATCGGCGTGAGGGTCGCCTGCAACTGCAGCGACAGCGGCGATTTCGTCGAGCCGGTGGTGCTGCCGGTGAGCGCGGTCTCGGGCTCGAAGGGCACCTCGCCGAACGGCCGTTTCACGGTCACTGCCGCGGTCAGCGGCACCTCGACCTCCGTTGGCATCACGTCGACGACCAACCCGTCGCAGCAGCTCGTCTCGCCGGTCGGCAACGCCGGCGCCTGGGGCTTCAGCCCGGACAGCCGCTTCTTCCTGGTCGCTTCCGCCGGGCCATCGCCGAACCTCACCGAGATCGCGATCTTCGACCTGAACTTCCAGAACCGTCGCGTCCTGTCTCAGCAGGTCACCGCCTGCCCACTCGCCGACCCGACGTGCGTACCGCCGCCGTCGTTCTGCTACGGCGGCCCGGGCAGTGCCAACAATGGCTGCACCGGCGCCGGCGGCGCGACCAAGACGTCGTCGTTCAAGCTGGGCAGCGCGTCGTGGGGCTTCGCTCCCGACAGCAAGAGCTTCGTGCTGGCCGACGTGAATCCGCTGGTGAGCAGCAGCATGTACAACCTGCACGTCTTCAATCTGGTCTCGGGCGCGGCCGTCGCACCGGCCGTCGTCTCCACCAGCGCGCCAGCGATCTCGTCGTTCTGGCGCTTCAGTCCCTGCGGCGACCTGTTCATGCACTTCCGCCAGGCGTTCGCGACGCCGGGAAGCAACGACACCGCGAGCTTTCACCGCACGAGCGGCACGACTGCCTCGGCACCGCTCGAGCAGGCCGCCCTCATCGTCGCGGCCGGTGGCATGGTGTCGCCGGGCCCGGTGGGCGCCCGGATCGAGACCGCGTTCGTGTCGAACGGCGATTTCGACGTGCGGCTGCTCAACCTGTCGCGCACGACCGGCTCGCCGGCAACGGGGTTCGCGAGCCCGCAGTGCCAGCGACGATGAACGCACGTGCGGGCGGCTCTGCATCGATTGCCTCTTTCGCTCAACCGCCTCCCGCCAACTCCCGCTCCAGCACCTTCGGGTTCTCGCGCCAGCGCTCGACCCATTCCTGAGCGACGTCGCCCGGATACACGTCCTCGATGCCGTCCTTCAGCGCCTTGACGATCGCGCTGGCGAGCGCGGATGGCGCGACCTTGGGCGGCGGCAGGTTCTGGTTCCACTCGTCGTCGATCGGGCCGGGGAACACGTTGACCACGCGGATGCCCGACGGGCGCATCTCGGCGCGCAGGCATTGCGCGAGCGAATGCGCCGCCGCCTTCGACGCCGAGAACGTGCCGTGCGGCGGATAGTTCGAGAGTGCGTAGACCGAGAGCACATTCACCCACGCCGCCGCGTGCGTCGTGCCGTCGGCCGAGCGCGCTTTCAGCGCGGGCCCGAACTCCTGCGCCAGGCGCAGCAGGCCGAAGTAGTTGATGTCCATCTCGGCCTTGGCCGCGTCGGTGCCGCGACGGGAGCCGATGCCGAAGGCGCGGTGCACCTCGGCGTTGTTGACGACGATGTCGACCTTGCCGCCGATCTCGCCGGCCAGCGCCGTGACCGATCTGCCGTCGGTGAGGTCGAGCGGCACGAGCGTGACCTGCGGCAGTGCCGCGATGTCGTCGAGGCCCGGCAGCTTCTTCCACGGCTCG
>JBBRZP010000139.1:0-10194 GCA_038236565.1 Burkholderiales bacterium
AGAGAGCCGCGGTCTAGGGGTGACGTGAGAAACGAAAAGAATGCAGCAGGGACGAGGATCGTTGCGTAGGCTCCCGCGTGGCTCCACTGGGCACCGAAGATCAGTGGGTAGAGCCAGCCGGCAAGGACCCACGTCGCCAGATAGGTGACGCCACCCGCCAGCAGCAACCAGCAGACGGTGCTCGTCCAGAGACCTAGAAAACTCGAGCCCCGGGCCCAGGCCGCTGCAGCCCGCTGCAAGTACACCTGCCCCAGTGCATTGCCCAGCAATGCCGAGGGCAGGAACAGGGTCGTCGCGACGAGTGCGAACTGCCCGAGTTCCTCGCGTCCGTAGGCGTGGGCGATGAAGATGGACGGGATCGCTCCGGTCGCCGTCATCAAGACATGCGAGAGGCTGATCGAACCCGCAAGCTTCCGGTAGAAGGCGGCACCGTCGATGATGTCCCGGCCTCCGATGGACGGTTGCGGATCGCCTCTTGACTCGCGCGCGATCCACAGCGAAACGATCTTCGCGATCGCGCCGCCGGCCGTTGCCAGCACGAGACCCCAAGCGCCCATGAGAAGCCAACCGCCGGCGAAAGCGACGAGCACGTAGCCAGCCTTGCTCGCCACTTCGCTCAGGCTCGACAGTCGATAGCTCTGCCGGCGTTGCATCAGGTTCTGCGAGGCCATCCCGATCGACAGCAGCCCGGCCGACGCGAGCGCCATTGGCAGGTACGCCGCGAGCTCTGGCTCTCCCAACCCACCTGCCAATTCCTGCCTGAACATCGATACGACAGGGGTGCCGGCTACGACACCGACCATCGCCGACAGGAAGACGAGGCGCTGCAGGGCAAGTGCCCGGGCCTCGCGGTCGGGCAATGCGATCAGGTATTCATAGCGCCAAGTCAGCACGACCGATGAGAACCCGACGAACTGCACGAAGAGGTTCTGCACCGCGAAGTCGCGCGGCGAGAAGATCCGGGAGAGAAACGGCAGTGAAGCGAGTGCGATCGCCTGTCCGAGGCCATTGCCCGAGAGCACGCGAACGATGTCGCTCAAGTAGCTCGAGCGTGGTTTCGCAAAGTGCATCGTCAGGCGAGCGAGCATGCACTCAGCCTCTCAGGCAGCGAAGGTCGCGATCGCCGAGACGACGGATTGTTGCTGTCCTTCTGTCATTTCGGGAAAGATCGGCAGCGACAGGATCCGCGACTGCTGGCCGAACGCGTTCGGAAACGCTTCCGGCCGGTGACCGAAGCGGTCATAGGCCGGCAGAAAGGGCAGCGCGACCGGATAGTTGATCGCGGTCTGGATCCCATGACCGTGCAGGTGCGCGGCCAGCGCATTGCGCTCTTCGTGACGAATCACGTAGAGGTGATACACGTGCTCGCGGCCGGCGGCGACGGCAGGAACGCTGACACCGGCAATCCGGGCGAGACCCTCGTCGTACTGGAGCGCCAGTGCCTGGCGACGACCAGTCCATCCGGCAAGGCGCGGCAGCTTGACCGAGAGCACGGCCGCTTGCAGGCCATCGAGCCGGCTGTTGATCCCTTCGATGTGATGGTCGCCCTTGGTCAGGCCGCCATGGCGGGCGAACATGCCCATTCGTCGGGCCAGATCGGCGTCGTTCGTCACCAGCGCGCCGGCATCGCCCATTGCACCGAGGTTCTTGCCGGGATAGAACGAGTAGGAGGCGGCATTTCCGAAGGTGCCGACTTGCCTGCCGTCGACATGCGCCAGATGAGCCTGTGCGCAGTCCTCGATGACCCACAGCTTGTGCTTGCCGGCGATCGCCATGACCGCGCCCATGTCGGCGGGCTGGCCGTAGAGATGGACCGGGATGATTCCCACCGTTCGCGGCGTGATCTTCGCTTCGATCTGCGCGGGATCGATCGTGTAGGTGTTTACGTCCGTGTCGCAGAAAACCACCGTTCCGCCAGCTTGGGTGATGGTCTCGCTGGTGGAGATCCAGGAGTGCGCGCTCGTGATGACCTCGTCGCCCGGCTGGACGCCGAGCGCATGCATGGCGATGTAGAGCGAATCGGTGCCATTCGCGCAGGAGACGCAATGCGAGGCACCCACGGCCGCGGCAAAGGACTCCTCGAACAGTTGGACATGCGGACCGCGAATGAAGGCGGACGTACGAATGACGTCGGCGATCGCCGCGTCGATCTCGCCCTTGAGCGACAGGTACTGCGCGTAAAGGTCTGCGAACGGGACGGTCATTGAAGTCGGGCTCGGTTGGAGGTGCGCACCACGGGCAGAGTCATCCGACAGGATCGAAACGGCGAAGGCGTCGCGCCGGGTTGCCGGCGTAGACACCCGGCACCGTGATGTCGCGCGTGACCACGGCGCCGGCGCCGATGACGACGCCGTCGCACACCACCACGGGCAGAAGAGTTGCGTTCGAGCCGATCGAGACGTGGCGGCCGATGCGCGTACCGCGCCACAGCTCACGTCGTCCCCCGGCGGGGCCCCCACTCGCAAAGGTGTCGTTCGTGAAGACGACGCCATGGCCGATGAAGCAGTCTTCGCCGATTTGCACCAGCTCGCAGATGAAGGCGTGTGACTGGACCTTCGTGCGGGCGCCGATCGTGGCGCCTCTCTGGATCTCGGTGAACGGGCCCACGAAGCAGTCGTCGCCGAGGCTGCACTCGTAGATGTTCGCAGGCTCGACGATGCGCACCCGCTCACCACAGGAAACGTCGCGCACGCTCGCCGCGAGCAGCGTGGGCATGCCGCTCACGCGCGGCCCAGCCGGCAGTGCTCGACGCGCAGCGGCAACGTCACCTCGCGCCCTGACGCGATCGACTCGTACAGCGCCATGATCAGCTCCAGGCTCTGACGGCCGTGATGGCCGTCAACCAGGGCGGGGGTGCCGTGAGCCAGGCAATCGACAACGTGCTCGTAGTAGGCCTGATGCCCGAAGCCGTAGACGTTCGGCGGATTGACCGAGAACTTCTCCATCACCTCGGCGTCGCTCGCCACCGGTTCGACGAATTGCCACGTCCGGATCTTGTTGACCGCGAAACCGGCGATCTCGACCGCCCCGCCGGCGCCGAGGACCGACAGCGATCCTTCCATGTCGCGCGGTCGCGCCGCCCCGGTGGCCTCGATGATCCCGAGCGCGCCGTTGCGAAAGCGCAGCGTGGCGACGGCCGTGTCCTCTGCCTCGATGTCGACGAGCGCCGTCGCCGCCCGGGCGTGCACGGACTCGACGTCGCCCATGAACCAGCCGAGCATGTCGACGTGATGGCTCGCCTGGTTGGCGAGCACGCCGCCATCCTGCGCCCACGTGCCTCGCCAGCCGTCGTGGGCGTAGTAGGCCTGGTCGCGGCACCAGCGCACGCGCACCGTGCCGAGCACGAGCTTGCCGAACCGGCCTGCATCCAGCGCTTCTCGCGCCTTGACCACCGGCACGTTGAACCGGTTCTGCTTGACGACGAACAGGCGCACGCGTGCCGCGTCGGCAGCGGCGATCATCGATTCGGCGTCCGAGAGGGTGAGCGCCATCGGCTTTTCGACGATCACGTGGCGTCCGGCGCGAGCGACCCGGATCGCGTGCTCGGCATGCATGCCGCTTGGCGTCAGAACGGTCGCGGCATCGATGCCCGGCACCTCGAGCATCGTCTCGATCGACGTGAACCAAGGGACGCCGTAGCGCGCGCCGAATTCCGCGGCGCGCTCGCCGACGACGTCGCACACCGCCGCGAGCTTCGCGCCCGGGACCTGGCCCGTGCCGAGCAGATCGGCGTGGCGCTTGGCGATCCGGCCGCAGCCGATCAGTCCGAAGCCGATCACTGGCGACCGATCCCGGAGTATTCGAATCCCGCTTCGCGCGCGTCTCGCGGGTTCAGGATGTTGCGGCCGTCGAAAACCACGGCCTGGCGCATCGTCTTCTTCATCCGTTCGAGGTCCGGGCTTCGGAACTCCTTCCACTCGGTGACGATGACGAGGGCGTCCGCGCCGCACAATGCTTCCATCGCGGTGCTGCTGTATTCGACCGCCGTCTTGCCGAGGTGTCGCTTGGCCTCCTCGACCGCCACCGGGTCGTAGGCGCGAACGGTCGCGCCACGGCGGATGAGCTCGTCGACGATGACCAGGCTGGGTGCTTCGCGCATGTCGTCCGTGCCGGGCTTGAACGCCAGGCCCCAGAGCGCGATCACCTTGCCGCCGAGGTCATGGCCGAAACGCGCTTCGATCTTGTCGATCAGCACATGCTTTTGATGCTCGTTCGCAGCTTCGACGGCCGCGAGCACGCGCATCGGCGTGCCGACCTCGGCCGCCGTGCGCGCGAGCGCCTTCACGTCCTTCGGAAAACACGACCCGCCGTAGCCGCAGCCGGCATACAGGAAGCCGTTGCCGATGCGCGGGTCGCTGCCGATCCCGCGGCGCACGGCGTCGATGTCGGCGCCGAGACGCTCGGCGAGCAGCGCCATCTCGTTCATGAAGCTGATGCGCGTCGCGAGCATGGCGTTGGCCGCGTACTTGGTGAGCTCGGCCGAGGCGATGTCGGTGACCATCAGCTTCGCGTGATGGCGCTCGAATGGTGCGTAAAGCTGCCGCATGACCTCGGTGGCCCGGCTGTCATCGCTTCCGACGATGATCCGGTCGGGCCGCATGAAGTCCTCGATCGCCGCTCCCTCCTTCAGGAACTCCGGATTGGAGACGACGCTGAAAGGCAGGTCGACGCCGCGAATGGCAAGCTCCTCGGCGATCGCCGCGCGCACCTTGGCTGCAGTGCCGACGGGCACCGTGCTCTTGTCGACGACGACGCGATAGCCGTCCATGTGGCGACCGATCTCGCGCGCAGCGGCCGTGACGTACTGGAGGTCTGCCGAACCATCGTCGTCGGGCGGCGTGCCGACGGCGATGAATTGAACCCCGCCGTGGAGAACAGCCTCCTTCGCCTCGGTCGTGAACCGCAGCCGGCCAGACGCGACGTTGTTCCTGACGATGTCGGCAAGCCCAGGCTCGTGGATCGGGATCCCGCCCCCGCGCAGCATGGCGATCTTGCTTTCGTCGATGTCGAGGCAAAGCACGTCGTTGCCCATGTCGGACAGGCAGGCGCCCGTCACGAGCCCGACGTATCCGGTACCGACGACAGAGATTTTCATGAAGCGCTGTTATTCGTTGTAGTCATAGGCCTGGAAGCCCGCTTCCTTGACCATGCTGTCGCGCCGCGCGGCGTCGAAGTCCGATGCCACCATCTCGCGCACCAGCTCGCCCAGCGTGATCTTCGGCGTCCAGCCCAGCTTGGTCTTCGCCTTCGTCGCATCGCCGAGCAGCGTCTCGACCTCGGTCGGCCGGAAGTAGCGCGGGTCGATCTTGACGATGACGTCGCCCGGCTTGCACTTCGCCTCCGCGCCGCTCACGGCCTGCACGGTACCGATCTCGCCTTCGCCGTCGCCGCTGAAGGCGAGCGTGATGCCGAGCTCGGCCGCCGCCATCTCGACGAAGTCGCGCACGCTCACCTGGATGCCGGTGGCGATGACGAAGTCCTCGGCGACGTCCTGCTGCAGCATCAACCACTGCATCTCGACGTAGTCCTTGGCGTGACCCCAGTCGCGCAGCGCAGAGAGGTTGCCGAGGTAGAGGCAGTCCTGCAGGCCGAGGGCGATGCGGGCCAGCGCGCGCGTGATCTTCCTCGTCACGAAGGTCTCGCCGCGCACCGGGCTCTCGTGGTTGAAGAGGATGCCGTTGCAGGCGTAGAGGCCGTAGGCCTCGCGGTAGTTGACGGTGATCCAGTAGGCGTAGAGCTTGGCGACGGCGTAGGGGCTGCGCGGATAGAAGGGCGTCTTCTCGGTCTGCGGCGTCTCCTGCACCAGGCCGTACAGCTCGGAGGTGCTCGCCTGGTAGAAGCGCGTCTTCTTCTCGAGGCCCAGGATGCGGATCGCCTCGAGGATGCGCAGCGTGCCGATGCCGTCGGCATTGGCCGTGTACTCGGGCGTCTCGAAGCTCACCGCGACGTGGCTCATCGCCGCGAGGTTGTAGATCTCGTCGGGCTGGACCTGCTGGATGATCCGGATCAGGTTCGTCGAGTCGGTCAAGTCGCCGTAGTGAAGCTTGAAGCGCTGGTGGTCGACGTGCGGATCCTGGTAGAGGTGGTCGATGCGGTCGGTGTTGAAGAGCGAGGCGCGGCGCTTGACGCCATGCACCTCGTAGCCCTTGCCGAGCAGCAGCTCCGCCAGATAGGAGCCATCCTGGCCTGTCACGCCGGTGATCAGGGCAATCTTCTCGTTCGAGGTCGTGGGGCTCATGGCGTTGCGCTCAGGTTCGTGCGGCGGGCGCGGCGTGGCGCGCGAACGGCGCGGCCGCGTAGGCGCGGGCGATGCCGTCGCGCAACGAGGTGCGGGCGCGCCAGCCGAGCGCGGCGAGGCGGCCGACGTCGAGAAGCTTTTGCGGCGTGCCGTCGGGCTTGGTGCGATCGTGGACGATGCGACCGCGAAAGCCGACGACGTCCATCACCAGCGCGGCCAGCTCGGCGATCGTCAGGTCCGTGCCGGTGCCGATGTTGATTAGCTCCGGCGTCGCTCCGGCCTCGTCGCCGCGCTCCATCAGGAAGACGCAGGCGTCGGCGAGGTCGTCGACGTAGAGGAACTCGCGCCGCGGCGCGCCGCTGCCCCAGACGACGATCTCGTCGTCGCCGCGCAGCTTCGCTTCGTGCGCTTTCCTGATCAAGGCCGGCACGACGTGGCTCTTTTCGAGGTCGTAGTTGTCCTCGGGGCCGTAGAGATTGGTCGGCATCGCGCTCACGTATTTCCGGCCGTACTGCGCGTTGAATGCCTCGCACAGCTTCAGCCCGGCGATCTTGGCGATCGCATACGGCTCGTTGGTCTGCTCGAGCGGGCCGGTCAGCAGGTACTCTTCCTTGATCGGCTGCGGGCAGTCGCGCGGATAGATGCAGCTCGAGCCGAGGAACATCAGCCGCTCGACGCCGGCGTCGTGCGCGGCGCGGATGAGGTTCGTCTCGATCGCCAGGTTCTCGTAGAGGAAGTCGGCGCGCAGCGTGTTGTTGGCGTGGATGCCGCCGACGCGCGCCGCGGCGATGAAGACGTAGTCGGGCCGCTCGCTGCTCATGAAGTCGCGCACGGCCTGCTGCTCGAGCAGATCGAGCTCCGCATGGGTGCGCATGAGGATCTGCGAATAGCCTCCGGCGCACAGCCGCCGGACGAGCGCCGAGCCGACCATGCCGCGGTGACCGGCGACGTAGATGCGCGCGTCCGACTTCATGACCTGCCGTAGTTGTCCTCGAAGCGGACGATGTCGTCCTCTCCGAGATACGAGCCCGACTGCACCTCGATGATCTCGAGCGGCATCTTCCCCGGATTGGCAAGGCGGTGCGTCTGGCCGAGCGGGATGTAGGTGCTCTGGTTCTCGGTGAGCACCGTCACCTCGGTGCCGTTCGTGACCTCGGCCGTGCCGGAGACCACGATCCAGTGCTCGGCGCGATGGTGATGCATCTGCAGGCTGAGGCGCGCGCCCGGCTTGACCAGGATGCGCTTGACCTGGAAGCGCGGCCCCTGGTCGACGCTCTCGTACCAGCCCCAGGGCCGGTGCACGCGGCGATGGGTGCTCGCCTCGCTGCGTCCGCTGCCGGCGAGCATCGCGACCATGTCCTTGACGGCCGGGCTCTTCGAGCGATGCGAGACGAGCACCGCATCGGCCGTCTCGACGACGGTGACGTCGTCGAGCCCGATCACGCCGACGAGCCGGCTGGTCGCGTGGACGAGGGTGTTGCGCGAGTCGAGCACGAGCGTGTCGCCGTGGCTCGCGTTGCCGGCGCCGTCGCGCTCGCCGACCTGCCAGACCGCATCCCACGCGCCGAGGTCGCTCCAGCCGGCGTCGAGCGGGACCATGCGGATGGCGATGCCCGATTCGGCGCGGCTCGCCGGCTCCATGACCGCGTAGTCGATGCTCTCGGCGGGAATCGTCGCGAAGGCGGCCGCGTCGAAGCGCAGGAAGGCGGTGTCCGCCACGCCGGTGCGAAACGCGACCTCGCTGGCTGCGAAGATGTCGGCGCGATAGCGCGCGAGCGCGTCGAGCCAGGTGCTGGCGCGCAGCACGAACATGCCGCTGTTCCAGAAATAGCCGCCGTCGGCGAGATATCGCTCGGCGGTCGCGAGATCCGGCTTCTCGACGAAGGCGGCGACGGGTCGTGCCGCGCTGCCCGCATCGGCCGCGCCGGCGCGGATGTAGCCGTAGCCGGTGTCCGGCCGGTCGGGCCGGATGCCGAGGACGACGATGCCGCCGCCCGCGGCCACCTGCACGGCCTGGCGCAGCGCAGACGTGAACGCCACCAGATCGCCGACCGCATGATCTGCGGGCGTGACGACGAGGATCGGATCGCTCCCCGCCGGCGCCGATCGCTTCGCTTCGAGCGCGGCCAGTGTCAGCGCCGGCGCCGTGTTGCGGCCCGACGGCTCGAGCAGCACGCGTGCCGGCTCGAGACCGACGTCGTGAAGCTGCTCGACGACCGTGAAGCGATGCTCCTCGTTGGCGACCACGCACGGCGGCTGCACGGCGATGCCGGCGGCGCCGATCGACGCGATGCGCAGGGCCGCCTGCTGGAACAGCGTCTCGTCCCGGCCGCCAACGCCGAGCGAGAGGTACTGCTTCGGATGGAGTGCCCGGCTGAGCGGCCAGAGACGCGTGCCGCTGCCGCCGGCGAGGATCACGGGGACGACGACGATCGCGTCTGCATTCATGGCTGCGTGCCTCCCTGGTTCGCGAGGTCCTTGCGCAAGGCCGAGATCTGCGAGCGCAACGCCACGTACTCGCGTTCCTTGCGCGCCAGGAAGGCCTGCGTCAGCTGCAGGCGCTGGCCGATGCCCGCCGGCGTCAGGACATAGAGGTAGCCGAGCTTGCGATCGCTGCGCTGGAAGTTCTGCGCCTTGACCCAGCCCTTGGCGAGCAGCGCCTTCAGCAGGTAGTGGGTCTTGCCGAGGCTGACGCCGAGCTCGCGTGCCAGCTGGCGCTGCGAGTACTCCGGATGCACCTCGAGCAGGCGCAGCAGCGCGACGGCGCTGTCTTCGTCGGAGGCGGAGGAGTCTGGGTGCAACGGCGCTCGGTGTTCAATGGCTGAACGCAGGAGTGTACCCCGCGTTCCAGGGGCTTCGACCGGGTTTGGCCGGGCGTCCGCTACGGCCTGGATGCGGCGTCGGCGAGGAGCGGCGCCGCCGCATCCTTGGCCGAGAGCACGAACGGCACGCCCGCGTCCGGCCAGGCGATTGCCAGCTCCGGATCGTTCCAGCGCACGCTCACCTCGGCCGAGGGCGCGTAGTAGTCGGTCGTCTTGTAGAGGAAGTCGGCGCTCTCGCTCAGGACGAGGAAACCGTGCGCAAGTCCAGGGGGAATCCAAAGCTGGCGATGGTTGTCGGCGCTCAGCTCGACGCCGACCCAGCGCCGGTACGTCGGGCTCTCCGGGTTCACGTCGGCGGCGACGTCGAAGACCTTGCCGCTCGTCACCCACACGAGCTTGCCCTGCGCGTGCGGTGCGCGCTGCATGTGCATGCCGCGCAGCACGCCGCGGGCCGAGCGTGAGTGGTTGTCCTGGACGAAGGTCACCGGCTTGCCGACTGCAGCGTCGAAGGCGTGCTGGTTGAAGCTCTCGAGGAAGAAGCCGCGCGAGTCGCCGAAGACTTTCGGCTCGAGGATGAGCATGCCCTCGATGGCGGTCTTCGTCACCTGCATCAGAACACCTGCGTGTTGGCGATCTGGAGAAGGTACTGGCCGTAGCCGTTCTTCAGCATCGACTGCGCCGTCGCGAGCAGCTGGTTGCGGCTGATCCAGCCGGCGCGGAACGCGACTTCCTCGGGGCAGGAGACCTTGAGTCCCTGGCGCTTCTCGAGCGTGGCGATGAACTGGCCGGCCTCGAGCAGGCTGTCGTGCGTGCCGGTGTCGAGCCAGGCGTAGCCGCGACCCATGACCTCCACGTGCAGGTCGCCGCGCGTCAGGTAGTGCGCGTTGACGTCGGTGATCTCGAGCTCGCCGCGCGGAGAAGGCTTGATCGACGCGGCGACGTCGCACACGTCGGCGTCGTAGAAGTAGAGGCCGGTGACCGCGTAGTTGCTCTTCGGAGCGGTCGGCTTTTCTTCGATGCTGAGTGCGCGCTTGCTGGCGTCGAACTCGACCACGCCATAACGCTCGGGGTCGGTGACGTGGTAGGCAAACACCGATGCGCCCGCGCGCTGCTGGTGCGCCCGCTGCATCAGCG
>JBBRZP010000140.1:0-10166 GCA_038236565.1 Burkholderiales bacterium
CGCTGGCTGTCGGCAACGAGGTCTCTCGCGCCTCGCAGTTCGTCGTCTATCCGACGGCCCAGCACGGGTTCCATGCCGACTACCGGCCGAGCTACGACGAGGCTGCGGCGAAGGACGGATGGTGTCGCTGCCTCGACTGGCTGCGCGAGAACGGCGTCGCGTGACGTCGTCGACCGCTTCCGTCACGTGACCCCGGCGTGACGCTCGCCTGGATCGTGATCGCCACCGGTATCGGTGGCGTGCTCTCGGTCATCGTCGCCGCGGCGCTCACGCTGGCGGTGCTGTCGAAGATCGTGCATCACCTCGTGAGCCTGTCGGCCGGCGTGCTGCTGGCGACGGCGCTGCTCGACGTGCTGCCAGAAGCGTTCTCAGGCAAGGCGCCGCCGCAGGCCCTGTTCGCGACGCTGCTCGCCGGCCTGCTCTTCTTCTTCCTGCTCGAGAAGGCCGAGCTCTACCGCCACAGCCACCACCACGAAGGCGACGAACACCATCATCACCACGGCTTCGACCGGGCCCAGGCCGGGCGCGGCGGCTGGAGCGTGATCCTCGGCGACAGCATCCACAACTTCTGCGACGGCATCATCATCGCCGCCGCCTTCCTCGCCGACACGCGCCTCGGCGCGGTGACGTCGCTGGCGATCATCGCCCACGAGATCCCGCAGGAGGTCGGCGACTACATCGTGCTGCTCAACGCCGGCTTCTCGCGCGGCCGGGCGCTGTTCTTCAACGCCGTCTCGGGGCTCGCGGCGGTCGTCGGCGGCGTCATCGGCTACTTCATCGTCGGGCCGTGGCAGCAGTTCTTCCCGTACCTGCTGGTGATCGCGTCGAGCAGCTTCATCTACGTCGCCGTCGCCGACCTGATCCCGCAGCTCCAGCACCGGTTGACGCTCAAGGAGACCGCGGCGCAGCTGTTCTGGCTCGCCGCCGGCCTGGCCATCGTGCTGCTCGCGATCACGCAGCTGCACTGAGCGCGCGGCCGCCGCCAGCGGCCCGCAGACTATGATGCCTGCGCACGTTCGCGCATCGCGCGGCGGCCTTCGCCTGGTTCACCAAAGGATTCGCCGTGCTTGCAACTTCGATCTGTCGTGTCTTCGTCGCGGCCGTGCTCGGGGCCGTGGTGTCCGCCGCGGCGCATGCCCAGCCGGTGGTCCGCGTCGCCTCGACGCCGACCGGCGTGCCGTTCACCTTCCTCGACACGAAGACCAACGAGATCTCCGGGATCATGGTCGACCTGATGAAGGCGATCGGCAAGGACCAGGGCTTCAAGGTCGAGATCACGCCGATGACCTTCAGCACGTTGATCGCCTCGCTGCAGGCCGGCAAGGCCGACGTGATCGCCGCGGCGATGTACATCACGCCGCCGCGCGCCGAGGTCGTCGATTTCAGCGATCCGATCATCACCTACGGCGAAGGCCTCTTCGTCGCGGCCAAGGACACCAAGGACTACAAGTCGATGGACGACCTCAAGGGCGAGATCGTCGGCGTGCAGATCGGCACGGCCTACGTCAAGCCGCTGAACGAGTCGGGCCTCTTCAAGGAGATCAAGGTCTACGACACGATCCCCGACATCATCCGCGACGTCAACGTCGGCCGCATCAAGGGCGGCTTCGCCGACTTCCCGATCGTGGCCTACCAGATCCAGCAGGGCGGCTACCCGGACACGCGGCTCGCGAAGAACTACAAGCCGGTGCTGCCGGGCAGCGTCGGCATCGCCGTGAAGAAGGGCGACAAGGCGATGCTCGACAAGATCAACGCGTCGCTCCGCAAGTTCAAGGCCGACGGCACGACCGAGAAGATCCTCGCGACCTGGGGCCTGAAGTAGGCCGGCGCGGCGGCGCGTCGTAGGCCGCCGTGTTCGCGACCAAGGACCTCGCCGAGTACCTGCCGCTGCTCGCGCGCGGCGCGCTGCTCACGGTCGAGGTGTTCGCGCTGGCGCTCGTCGTCGCGACGGTGCTCGGCCTCGGCTGGGCGCTGATGCGCGTCTCGGGCGTGACCTTCCTCGCCGGCTTCGCGAAGGCGCTGATCAACACGATCCGCGGCATCCCGATCCTGGTCCAGCTGTTCTACATCTACTTCGTCTTCCCCGAGATCGGCATCCGGCTGTCGGCGTTCGAGGCCGGCGTCATCGGCCTCGGCTTCGCCTACTCGTGCTACATGGCCGAGGTGTTCCGCTCGGGCATCGAGGGCGTCGATCCCGGACAGGTCGAGGCGGCACAGTCGCTCGGCATGAGCCGCGTGCTGATCCTCTGGCGCGTCGTCCTGCCGCAGGCGTTCAAGATCGCGCTGCCGCCTTACGGCAACACCTGCGTGATGCTGCTCAAGGACACGTCGCAGGCCTCGATCATCACGGTCGCCGAGCTCTCGTTCCAGGGCAAGCTGATCGCCTCGTCGACCTTCAAGAACACCGAGGTCTACACGCTCGTCGCGCTGATGTATCTCGTGATGTGCATCCCGCTGATCCTGATCGTCGGCCGGCTCGAGAAGCGGTTCGGGCGCAAATGATCGCGATCCGCGACGTGCGCAAGTCGTTCGGCACGAACCTCGTGCTCGACGGCATCACGCTCGAGGTGACCCAGGGCGAGGTCGTCTGCGTGATCGGCGCCTCGGGCTCGGGCAAGTCGACGCTCCTGCGCTGCGTCAACGGCCTCGAGTCGTACGACGCGGGCGAGATCGTCGTCGCCGGCCAGCGCGTCGACCGCGATGCGCGCCACATCGTCGCGATCCGCGAGAAGGTCGCGATGGTGTTCCAGCGCTTCAACCTGTTCCCGCACCGGACCGCGCTCGAGAACGTGATCGAGGGGCCGATCTACGTCAAGCGCGAGCCGCGCGCGCTGGCGATCGAACGGGCGCGGGCGCTGCTCGTGCGCGTCGGCCTGGCCGGAAAGGAAGACGAGTATCCGCACCGGCTCTCGGGCGGCCAGCAGCAGCGCGTCGCGATCGCGCGCGCGCTCGCCATGCAGCCGGTCGCGATCCTGTTCGACGAGCCGACCTCGGCGCTCGACCCGGAGCTCGTCGGCGAGGTGCTGTCGGTGATGCGGCTGCTCGCCGACGAAGGCCTGACGATGATCGTCGTCACGCACGAGATGGGCTTCGCGCGCGAGGTCGCCGACCGCGCGATCTTCATCGACGGCGGCAAGATCGTCGAGCAGGGTGTCGCGCGCGACATGCTCGGCGCGCCACAGCACGAGCGCACGCGCGACTTCCTGCGTCGCGTCACGCATCCGATCTGAGCGTGTCGCGACATCCCTCGATGAACGCATTGCCGCTGCCGTTGCCGCCGTCCCTGTGGGCGGCGACCGCGCGCCCGGCCGCGCCGACGCCGGCGCTCGACGCCTCGCGCACCGCCGACGTCGCCATCGTCGGCGCGGGCTTCTCCGGCCTCGCCGCCGCGCTGCGGCTGGCGGCGTCGGGCGCGTCGGTCATCGTCCTCGAGTCGGGCGAGCCGGGCTGGGGCGCGTCGGGCCGCAACGGCGGCCAGGTCATCCCCGGCCTCAAGTGGGACCCGGACGAGCTGGTCGCGATGTTCGGCGCCGAAGCCGGCGAGCAGCTCGTGCGTGTCGCGGGCAGCTCGGCCGACACGCTGTTCGATCTCGTCGACAGACACGGCATCGACTGCGAGGCGAAGCGCTGCGGCTGGATCCAGCCGACCTTCGCCGAGGCCGACAACGCGCTGGCGGCACGCCGCGTCGCGCAGTGGCAGCGGCGCGGCGCGCCGGTCGAGATGCTCGATCGCGAGACGGCTTGCCGGCTCGTGGGCAGCCCGATCTACCGCGGTGGTTGGATCGACCGCCGCGCCGGCTCGGTGCAGCCGCTCAGCTATGCGCGCGGCCTCGCGCGCGCCGCCTTGGCCGCAGGCGTCGTCGTCTGCGGCAACTCGCCGGTCACCGGCCTGGCGCGTGCCGGCGCGCGCTGGAACGTCACCACGGTGCACGGCCCGGTGGTCTCGGCCGGGCATGTGCTCGTCGCGACCAACGGCTACAGCGACGACCTCTGGCCGAGCCTGCGCCAGAGCGTGATCGCCGCCAACAGCTTCCAGGTCGCGACCGAGCCGCTGCCCGAGGCGCTGCTGCGCACGGTGCTGTCCGGGGGGCAGGTCGCATCCGACACGAGAAAGCTGCTGCTCTACTACCGCGCCAACCACGACGGCCGCCTGATCATGGGCGGCCGCGGCACCTTCCGCGAGCCCACGGGCCCGGGCGAGTTCGGTCACCTCGAGTCGGTGATCGGCCTCGTCTTTCCGCAGCTCAAGGGCATCCGCTGCGCGTTTCGCTGGAGCGGCCGCGTCGCGCTGACGCGCGATCACCTGCCGCACGTGCATCGGCCGGCGCCCGGGCTGACGATCCTGCTCGGCTACAACGGCCGCGGCGTCGGCCTGGCGACGACGCTCGGCACGCTCGTCGGTGCGCATCTCGCGTCTCCGGACGGCCACTCGCTGCCGTTGCCGCTGACCGAGATCGCGCCGATCCCGCTGCACTCGCTGCATCGCATCTACGCGACCGCGATCCTGCAGATGTACCGGCTCTCCGACTACATCGCCGTGCGCTAGTCGCAGCCGGTCCTAGCGGACGACGAGCACCGGGATGGTCGTGTGCTTGAGCACGTCCTGCGTCTCGCTGCCGAGGAAGAGCGACGCGAAGCCCTTGCGCCCGTGCGAGCCCATGACGAGCAGATCGCAGCCTTCCTTGACGGCGTGCTCGACGATCGCCTCCCACGGCTGCAGTCCCTCGACCGTGTGGGCGTGGCTGACGAGGCCGGCGGCGTCGCAGGCGTCGGTGACGGCGCGGACGTTGCGTGCGGCGTTCTTCTCCTGGGCGTCGAAGAAGTCCTGTGGCGGCGTCGGCTGCAACTCGGCCACCGCTCCGTAGGGAAAAGGCTCCTTGACGCAGATCGTGTGGATCTCCGCGCCGAGCGGCTTGGCCAGGGCGATCGCAGTCGCGATCGCGTGCTGGCTGATCTCGGATCCGTCGGTCGGAACGAGGATGCGCTGGAACACTGGGTCACCTCCCGGAATGTGAACGAGCCTGGGTGGCGCCATCTTCGCATCGGCGCGGCGCGCCGTCATCCGGGTCGGTCAGCCGCGCGCGATCGGCCGCTCGGGATCGGACGACCATTCGCTCCACGAGCCCGGGTAGAGCACCGAGCCGGCGAGGCCGGCGTGCTCCATCGCGAACAGGTTGTGGCACGCGGTGACGCCCGAGCCGCAGGAATGGATCACGTCGCCCGGCGATCGCGCCGCGAGGAGCGCCTCGAATTCCGCGCGGAGCTGGCCCGCGGACTTGAATGCGCCGCTCGCGTCGAGGTTGGCGCGATGGAAGCGGTTGAGCGCGCCCGGGATGTGGCCGGCGACCGGATCGATCGGCTCGACCTCGCCGCGGAAGCGCTCGCCCGAGCGCGCGTCGACCACTGCCCGCAGCGGCGGCCGCGCCGCGACGCCGTCGGCATCGACGGTCGGCGCGAGCGACGGCCGGTCGGGGTAGACCGGGCCGCCGGGCGCCGGCGTCGCGGCATCCGTGAGCGCTCCGCCCGCGCGCTGCCACGCGGCGAGGCCGCCGTCGAGGATCGCGACATCGGCGTGGCCGAGCCAGCGCAGCATCCACCACAGGCGCGCCGCGTAGACGCCGCCGTGCGCGTCGAGGACGACGACCTGCATCCCGGGGCCGATGCCGAGCGCGCCGATCGTGCGTGCGAAGTCGCTCCGCTCCGGCAGTGGATGGCGGCCGTTGCGACCGGTCTTGGCGCTGCTCAGGTCGCGGTCGAGGTGCAGGTAGTGCGAGCCCGGCAGGTGGCCCTCGCGGTAGCTGCGCTCGCCGATGGCGGTGTCGGCGAGATCGAAGCGGGTGTCCACGACGACGACGGCGCGCGTCGGGTCGGCGAGCAGTGCGTTCAGCGACGCGGCGTCGACGAGGGTGCGAAAGGATTTGTTCATGCGGTGTTTGGCGGATCGGCGACGGTGGCGATGTCGGCGCGGCCGCTCCGGCTGCGCAGCAGCGTCGCCGAGAGGCCTGCGCCGACGATGAGGAGCATGCCCGAGAGCGCCATCGCCGTCACGTGGTCGCCGAACAGGATCACGCCGTAGGCGAACGACCAGGCGATGCCGAGGTATTGCAGGCTGGCGTTGACGAGCGTGCGGCCGCGGCCGTAGGCGCGCGTGATCATCAGCTGGGCGAGGGTCGCGAGGACGCCGACGGCGAGCAGCAGCGCGCCGCCGCGCAGCGTGTGGGCGTGCATGCCGGTCCAGAGCAAGGTCGCCGCACCGACGAAAGTGCTGCCGAGCGAGAAGTAGAAGACGATCCGGTACTCGGGCTCGCCGACTCGCCCGAGGGCGGTCACCTGCAGGTAGGCGGTGGCGGCGATCACGCCCGAGAGCAGGCCCATCAGGCCGTGCCAGAGCTGCTGCTCGGCGATCGTCGGGCGCAGGATCAGGCCGACGCCGGCGAAGCCGACGAGCACCGTCGCGATCAGCCGGCCGTCGACCCGAGACGTGCCGAGCGCCACCGCGCCGCCGATGAGGAAGAGCGCCATCCACACCGACGACATGTAGTTGAGCGTCATCGCCGTCGCCAGCGGCAGGTTGCCGATCGCGTAGAACCAGAGCACGAGCGCGGTGACGCCCGAGAGGCTGCGCCAGAAGTGCATCGACCCGACGCTGGTCCGGACGGTGCCGCGGCGCCAGTGGGCGACGCCGAGCATCATCAGCGCTCCGGTGAGGCCGCGGTAGAAGACGATTTCCCCGGCGGGATAGTCGACCGAGGCGAGCTTCACGCACACGCCCATCGTCGCGAACAGGAACGTGGCGCAGACGATCAGCCAGGACGGCGACATGCCTCGCGGATCAGTCCATCGCGCGCTGGTACCACTCGTGGAACTGCTGCATGCCGTCTTCCATCGGGCTCTGGTACGGGCCGACATCGTCGTCGCCGCGCTCGAGGAGGGCCAGCCGGCCGGCGTCCATGCGCAGCGCGATCTCGTCGTCCTCGGCGCAGGTCTCCCAGTACGCGGCCTGCTCGGCCTCGACGAACTCGCGCTCGAACGCCTGGATCTCCTCGGGGTAGTAGAACTCGACGACGTTGAGCGTCTTCTGCGGTCCCTTGGGGATCAGCGTCGAGACCACGAGCACGTGCGGATACCACTCGACCATCGTCGCCGGGTAGTAGGTGAGCCAGATCGCGCCGTGCTTGGGGATCGGATCGTCGAAGCGGCCTTCGCGGTAGGCGAGCACCGCGTCGTGCCACTTGCGGTAGGCGGGCGAGCCGGGCTTGGCGAGCTCGTTCTTCGGGCCGACGGTCTGCACCGAGTGGTGCGGGCCGAACTCCCAGCGCAGGTCCTCGCAGGTGACGAACTGGCCGAGGCCCGGATGGAACGGGGCGACGTGGTAGTCCTCGAGGTAGACCTCGATGAAGGTCTTCCAGTTGTAGTCGCACTCGTGCAGCTTGACGCTGTCGAAGGCGTAGCCCTTGAAGTCGAAGTCGGCGTGCGGGCCGATCGCGGCCAGCTCGGCGCCGACGTCGCGCCCGTGGGCGAGCGACTTCGAGACGTCGAAGGCCATGCCGTTCCAGGTCTGCAGCGGATAGCTCGGCAGGTCGCGGCACGGATCGTCGGCGAAGTGCGGCGCGCCGATCAGCTGGCCGTTGAGGTCGTAGGTCCAGCGGTGCAGCGGGCAGACGATGTTGCTGCCGGTGTGGCCGCGGCCGCGCAGCATCAGGGCCTGGCGGTGCCGGCACACGTTCGAGACCAGCTGCAGCCCGTCGGGCGTGCGCAGCAGCGCACGGCCCTCGCCTTCGTGCGGCGAAGCGTAGTAGTCGCCGGCGCCGGGAACGGCGAGCGCATGGCCGACGTAGCGCGGGCTCTTCGCGAAGAGCGTCTGCCGTTCGCGCTCGAAGAGGGCCGGATCGAAGTAGCTTCCGACCGGAAGCTGGGACTGGGCAGGGGCGAGCGCCTCTCGGGTGACGCGCAGGTCGGACATGGCGGTGAGGGGTCTCCGTGAGGGATGCCGGGCCCGCGGGCCCTGACCGGTGACGAGGCGGTCGAACCGCCTCGACCGAAGGGCCGCGGATTGTAACCAGCGCCCTTCGAGACGACGCACCGTGACCGGTGCCGCGGTTCGCCCGTGTCGAGGCACCCGTGGGCCGCAGCTGGGGCCGGGGCGCTTGACTACAATCGCTCCTTTTCGAAGCCTCATGACGATCGACTCCCGCCCTGGCGAGCCGCCCGCGGTGCCAGCCAACTACGAGGTGGCGCTGAGCGAGCTCGAATCGCTCGTCGCTTCCATGGAAGGCGGGCAGCTGCCCCTCGACAGCCTGCTTGCCGGCTACAGGCGCGGCACCGAGCTGCTGCAGTACTGCCGCGTCCGACTGGAAGCGGTCGAACAGCAGGTCAAGGTCCTCGAAGACGGCCAGCTCCGCGCTTGGCCGGCGCCGTGATCGCGTTGCAGGGCACCCCGGCCGGGCGCCGGACCGCCCCGAGCCCGGCCGCGCCCCCTCGGGGGGCAGCGAACGCAGTGAGCGTGGGGGCTTCATGAAGCGCGACGACTTCGACACCTGGTCGCTGGCCGAGCTCGACACCGTCGAGTCGGCGCTCGACGCCTGCGTCCCGGCCGACGCGCCAGCCGGCCTCGGCGACGCCATGCGCTACGCCGTGCTCGACGGCGGCAAGCGGCTGCGCCCGCTGCTCGTCCTCGCGGCCGCCAACGCGGTCCAGGGCGCGCGCCCCGCGGCTTTGCGCGCCGCCTGTGCGGTCGAGCTCATCCATGTCTACTCGCTCGTCCACGACGACCTGCCGTGCATGGACGACGACGTCCTGCGCCGCGGCAAGCCGACCGTGCATGTGAAATTCGGCGTCGCCCAGGCGATGCTCGCCGGCGATGCGATGCAGGCTCTGGCCTTCGAGGTGCTGACGCCCGACGACGGCAGCATCGACGCGACCCTGCAGGCGCGCCTGTGCGCCCTGCTTGCGCGCGCCGCCGGCGGCGCCGGCATGGCGGGCGGCCAGGCGATCGATCTGGCCAGCGTCGGCCGGCCGCTCGGCGAGCAGGCGCTCTCGGACATGCACAGGCGCAAGACCGGCGCGTTGCTGCGCGCGAGCGTCCTGATGGGGGCCGCCTGCGGCCGGACCAGCGCCCCGCAGTGGCAGGCGCTGTCCGATTACGGCGATGCCGTCGGCCTCGCGTTCCAGGTCGTCGACGACATCCTCGACGTCACCCAGGCCTCGGCGACGCTCGGCAAGACCGCCGGCAAGGACCTCGACAACAACAAGCCCACCTACGTCACGGTGCTCGGCCTCGACGCCGCGCGCGCGCACGCCGAAGCGCTGCGCCAGGCGGCCCGCGCGGCGCTCGACCGCGGCTGCCTGGCCGACGCCGGGCAGCTGCGCATCCTCGCCGACCGTGTCGTCGACCGCGATTCCTGAACCCATGACCACCAAGCTGCTCGACCGCATCGACGTCCCGTCCGACGTCCGTCGCCTCTCGCGCACGGAGCTGAAGCAGCTCGCCGTCGAGCTGCGCGAGTTCCTCGTCCAGACGGTGGCGCAGACCGGCGGGCATTTCTCGTCGAACCTCGGCACGGTCGAGCTGACGATCGCGCTGCACTACGTCTTCGACACACCGAACGACCGGCTCGTCTGGGATGTCGGCCACCAGACCTATCCGCACAAGACGATCACCGGCCGCAAGGACCGGATGACGACCTTGCGCCAGCTCGGCGGCCTCTCGGGCTTCCCGCGCCGCGACGAGAG
The DNA here is from genome assembly GCA_038236565.1 of Burkholderiales bacterium. GTDB lineage: Bacteria > Pseudomonadota > Gammaproteobacteria > Burkholderiales > Burkholderiaceae_C > Schlegelella_A. The sequence continues at coordinate 9,733 of JBBRZP010000140.1, forward strand.
CGAGTACGACACCTTCGGCACGGCGCACTCGTCGACCTCGATCTCGGCCGCGCTCGGCATGGCCGTCGCCGCGCGCATGAAGGGCGAGAGCAGGAAATGCGTCGCCATCATCGGCGACGGCGCGATGAGCGCCGGCATGGCCTTCGAGGCGCTCAACAACGCCGGCGAGTCGAAAGACGGTGTGCAGGCCGACATGCTCGTCGTCCTCAACGACAACGACATGTCGATCTCGCCGCCGGTCGGCGCGCTCAACCGCTACCTGGCGCGCCTGATGAGCGGCAAGTTCTACGCGACCGCGCGCGACACCGCGAAGAACGTGCTCAAGAACGCGCCGCCGCTCTTCGAGCTGGCGCGCCGCTTCGAGGAGCACGCCAAGGGCATGGTCGTGCCGGGCACGATCTTCGAGGAGTTCGGCTTCAACTACGTCGGCCCGA
>JBBRZP010000141.1:0-10144 GCA_038236565.1 Burkholderiales bacterium
CAGGGCGACGCGGTCGCCTTTTTCGAGGCCCAGGCTTTGCAGATAGGCGGCAAAGGCGCGCGACATTTCGTCGACTTGGGCAAAACTGATCGTGCGGCCCATCATCGTGTACGCCGCCTGCTGGGGGAACTTGCGGAAGGCCGAAGCCATCAACTCAACCAGCGATGGGTATTGCGCCGCATTGATCTCCGCCGGCACGCCGGCTGGATAGTGCGCAAGCCATGTTTTTTGCATCTTTTATGTCTCCGTCTCGGAGACGCGATTCTGACCGATGGCTGACGAAGCGTTGATCGGGACATTCGATAGGCGGACGGCGCGATTTGGCCGTCTGCAGGCCAAATGCTTAGGCCGATGAACGAAGCATGGCGAGGCTGCCGCTCTACTCCACCGCCTTCATCATGTCCTCCACCACTTTCTTGGCGTCGCCGAACACCATCATGGTCTTGTCCATGTAGAACAGCTCGTTGTCCAGGCCCGCGTAGCCGGCCGCCATCGAGCGCTTGTTGACGATGATGGTCTTGGCCTTGTAGGCCTCAAGAATGGGCATGCCGTAGATGGCGCTGCCCTTGGTGTGCGCCGCAGGGTTCACCACGTCATTGGCGCCAAGGATGATGGCCACATCGGCCTGCGCGAATTCGGCGTTGATCTCGTCCATCTCGAACACCTGGTCGTACGGCACTTCGGCCTCGGCCAGCAGCACGTTCATATGGCCGGGCATGCGACCGGCCACCGGGTGGATGGCGTACTTCACCGAGATGCCCTTGGCCGTCAGCTTGGCGGCCAGCTCCTTCACCGCATGCTGGGCGCGCGCCACCGCCAGGCCGTAGCCCGGCACGATGATCACGCTCTCGGCATTGCCCAGGATGAAGGCCGCGTCGTCGGCGCTGCCGCTCTTGACCGGGCGGGCCGCGCCGCCACCGGCCACCGCGGCCGTCGCATCGCCACCAAAGCCGCCGCCAATCACATTGAAGAACGAGCGGTTCATCGCCTTGCACATGATGTAGCTGAGGATCGCGCCCGACGATCCGACCAGCGAGCCGGCGATGATGAGCATCGCGTTGTTGAGCGAGAAGCCGATGCCCGCGGCGGCCCAGCCCGAGTAGCTGTTGAGCATCGAGACCACCACCGGCATGTCGGCGCCGCCGATCGGGATGATGATGAGCACGCCGAGCACGAAGGCGATCGCCAGCACCGCGTAGAAATCGACGCGGCTTTCGGTCAGCGTGTAGCCGGCGATGAGCGCGAGCATCGCGATCGCCAGCGCCAGGTTCAGCCAGTGCTGGCCCTTGAAGGTGACCGGCGCGCCGCGGAAGACGCGGATCTTCGACTTGCCCGAAAGCTTGCCCCACGCGATCACCGAGCCGCTGAAGGTGATCGCGCCGATCGCCGCGCCGAGGATCAGCTCGAGCCGATTGCCGTTGGGGATCGGATCGATGGCCGCGCCGGCGAGCGGCCGGGCGACGATGCCGAAGGCATACGGCTCGACCGCCGCGGCGACGGCGATGAAGACCGCCGCCATGCCGATCATCGAGTGGAAGAAGGCGACCAGCTCGGGCATCGCCGTCATCTCGACGGTCTTGGCGCGCCAGGCGCCGTAGCCGCCGCCGACGACCAGGCCGAGCAGCACCCAGGCCAGGCCGATCGTCGGCGAGAGCTGGTACGACTCCATCAGCTTGACGATCAGTGCGCACGTCGTCAGCGCGGCGATCGCCATGCCTGTCATGCCGAAGACGGTGCCGCGGATGGACGTGGTCGGATGCGACAGGCCCTTCAGGGCCTGGATGAAGAAGACGCTGGCGACGAGGTACAGCAGCGTGACGACGTTCAGGCTCACTTGGCGCTCTCCGCCGGAGCGGGCGCGGCCTTTTTCTCCTTCTTCCTGAACATCTCCAGCATTCGCCGCGTGACGAGGAAGCCGCCGAAGACGTTCACCGCCGCGAGCGCGACCGCGAGCACGCCCATCGACTTGCCGAGCGTCGTCTCGGTGAGCGCGGCCGCGAGCATCGCGCCGACGATGACGATCGCCGAGATCGCGTTGGTCACCGCCATCAGCGGCGTGTGCAGCGCCGGCGTCACGGTCCAGACGACGTGGTAGCCGACGTAGATCGCGAGCACGAAGATGATCAGGTTGATGACGGTGTGCGAGACGACGTCCATGGGAGTCTCCGTTTCGAGTTGTTTGCGCGGTCAGGCGCGCTTCACGGCGCCGCCCTGCGTCATCAGGCAGGCAGCGACGATGTCGTCGTCCATCGGCACGGCGAAGCCGCCTTCCTTGGTCAGCACGAGCTTCAGGAAGTCGAGGACGTTGCGGGCGTAGAGCGACGACGCGTCGGCGCCGACCCGCGCCGCGAGATTGGTCTCGCCGACGATCGTGACGCCGTGCTTCACCACCGTCTTGTCGGCCTCGCTCAGCGGCGTGTTGCCGCCGACGCCGTCCGGGCCCTTGCCGGCGGCGATGTCGACGATCACCGAGCCCGGCTTCATCGACTTCACCATCTCCTCGGTGACGAGCACCGGCGCGGCGCGGCCCGGGATCAGCGCGGTGGTGATGACGACGTCGGCCGCGGCGATGCGCTTGGCGACCTCGGCCTTCTGCCGGTCGAGCCAGCTCTGCGGCATCGCCTTGGCGTAGCCGCCGACGCCTTCGGCCGCCTCCTTCTCTTCCGCTGTCTCGTACGGCACGTCGATGAACTTGCCACCGAGCGATTCGACCTGCTCCTTCACGCTCGGCCGGACGTCGCTCGCCTCGATCACGGCGCCCAGGCGCTTGGCCGTCGCGATCGCCTGCAGCCCCGCGACGCCGACGCCGAGGATGACGACGCGCGCCGCCTTCACCGTGCCGGCCGCCGTCATCAGCATCGGGAAGAAGCGCTGGTACTTGTCGGCGGCGATCATCACCGCCTTGTAGCCGGCGATGTTGGCCTGGCTCGAGAGCACGTCCATGCTCTGGGCGCGCGTCGTGCGCGGCGCGGCCTCGAGCGCGAAGCTGGTGAGGCCGGCGGCGGCGAGCGCGTCGAGTCCGGCGCGGTCGAACGGATTGAGCATGCCGACCAGATTGGCGCCGCTCTTCATCAGGGCGAGCTCGTCGGCGTTCGGCGAGCGCACCTTCAGCACGAGGTCGGACGCGAAAGCGGTAGCGCGGTCGACGATCTCGGCGCCGACGGCCGCGTAGGCCTCGTCGGTGGCGCTGGCCGCGACGCCGGCGCCCGACTCGATCCGGACCGTGTGCCCCTGAGCCTTCAGCTTCTTGGTGGTCTCCGGCGTCGCGGCCACCCGCGTTTCGCCGGACGCCGTCTCGCGCGGCACTCCGATCATCATGTTGTTGTCTCCCGACCCATCGGCACCGTGCGAGCTTACAAGAAAGGCCACGGGGCAATGGCCGGGCCGCCCCTAGTGCAGCGCCGGCCGGACGCGGTCGATAGCATCGCACCATGGCCGAGCGCTGGAAGCCGAGCGTCACCGTCGCCGCGATCGCGAGCCGGCGTCGCGACGGCGCGCGCGCGGTCGACGAGTACCTGATCGTCGAAGAAGAGACGCCGGAAGGGCTGCGCCTCAACAACCCGGCCGGTCATCTCGATCCCGGCGAATCGCCCGCCGAAGCGGTCATCCGCGAAGCGCTCGAGGAGACGGCGTGCGCGTTCGTGCCCGATCGCCTGGTCGGCGTCTACCTGGCCCGCTTCGAGCGGCCCGCGACCGGCGACGACGTCACCTATCTGCGCCTGGCGTTCGCCGGCACGGTCGGCGCGTCCGATCCCTCGCGCGCCCTCGACGACGGGATCGTGCGCACGCTCTGGATGACGCTCGACGAGCTGCGCACCTCGCGCGATCGGCACCGCAGCAGCCTGGTGCTGCGCTGCATCGAGGACGCCGCGGCCGGCTGCTCGGTGCCGCTCGATCGCGTCGTCACCGAGCCGAGCGTGTACGTGCCGGAAATCAAGCGATGAGCGCGGCGCGCGAGAAGAAGCGGCGCATCGTCGTCGGCCTCTCGGGCGGCGTCGATTCGGCGGTGACCGCGTGGCTGCTCAAGCGCGCCGGCCACGAGGTCGTCGGCATCTTCATGAAGAACTGGGAGGAGGACGACGACGACGTGTTCTGCTCGTCACGCCAGGACTTCATCGACGCGGCCAGCGTCGCCGATGTCATCGGCATCGAGGTCGAGCACGTCAACTTCGCGGCCGAGTACAAGGACCGCGTCTTTGCCGAGTTCCTGCGCGAGTACCGCGCCGGCCGCACGCCCAACCCCGACGTGCTGTGCAACGCCGAGATCAAGTTCAGGGCCTTTCTCGACCACGCGGTGCGCCTGGGCGCCGAACGCATCGCGACCGGCCACTACGCTCGAGTCCGGCAGTTGCCGGCCACGAGCGCAGTGCCCGACGGGCTGTCATCGAAATCGCACGCCGACGCGTGCGATGACGCCCGCGCGCCAGTGTTCCAGCTACTCAAGGGACTCGACGCGCAAAAGGACCAGAGCTACTTCCTGCACCGGCTGAGCCAGGCGCAGCTCGCGCGCACGCTCTTTCCGATCGGCGAGCTGAAGAAGTCGGAGGTGCGGCGCATCGCGACCGAGATCGGCCTGCCGAACGCGGCCAAGAAGGACTCGACCGGCATCTGCTTCATCGGCGAGCGTCCGTTTCGCGAGTTCCTGAACCGCTATCTCGCGAACGAGCCCGGGCCGATCGAGGACGACCTCGGCCGAACGATCGGCGCGCACGTCGGCCTGTCGTTCTACACGCTCGGGCAGAGGAAGGGCATCGGCATCGGCGGCCTGAAGTCGGGCGGCGGCGCGCGCGGCGGCGGCGATCACGCGCCGTGGTTCGTGGCGCGCAAGGATCTGCAGCGCAACGTCCTGCAGGTCGTCTCCGGCCACGACCACGCCTGGCTCCAGTCGCATCGCGTGAGCGGGGACGATGCCAGCTGGGTCGCCGGCGCGCCGCCGACGCCCGGCCGGTACGCCGCCAAGACGCGCTACCGGCAGGCCGACGCGGCCTGCGAACTGCGTGCCGCCGGAGCCGGCGGGCGCGTCGAGCTCGCGTTCGGCACGCCGCAGTGGGCGGTGACGCCGGGCCAGTCGGTCGTGCTCTACGACGGCGACGTCTGCCTCGGCGGCGCCGTCATCGACGCGTCGGATGCGCCCACCGACGCGCCGGTCCGACCGGTGGCCCGCAGCGTCCGACCGCCGGTCGCTTCCCCCTGAACGCGTGCCGCGGCCGCATGACAAGAAGCGCCGCAGGCGCTATCTTTCGCCGTTCTTCGAACCTCGGCATCACCACCATGCGCACGACCCGTCTGTCGACCCTGCTGCCCGTCGCCGTGCTTCTCGCGCTGCCGACGTGGGCCTCGGCGAACTGCTATTCGATCTACGACGGGCAGAACCGGCTGGTGTTCCAGTCGACGCTCGCGCCGATCGACCTGTCGACGCGCATCTCCGACGCGATGCGGGCCCGCTTCCCGGGCAGCTTCCTCGTCATCCTGCCCGACGATTCCGCCTGCCTCGAGTTCCGCTCCGGCCCGACGGTCTCGCCGCGCTTCGATTCGGGCACGGGCTCGGGCAGGGGCGCGACGAGCGACGCGAAGGAGACCTTCGAGCCGCCGCTCCTGCGCGGCGCGCGAGCGCCGGGCGACGGCCTCGCGACCAGCAACGCGATCGCGACGCGCGAGGCCGTGCGCAGCGGCAACGCGCTGAACATCAAGCGCAGCACGGCGCCGTAGCGCTCCGGGGCGTTGCCCGCAGCACGCGGGCGACGCGTCGCATACTCGGCGTTCCTCTTGCGCCGACCGCCATGTATCTTCCCGCCCACTTCGCCGAATCGCGGGCCGAAGTCCTGCACGCCCTGATCCGCAGCCATCCGCTCGGCCTCCTGGTGACGCAGGACGGCGACGGCGGCATCGCCGCGAACGACGTCCCGTTCGTTCTCGACGCGCTCGGCGACGGCGGGCCCGGCGTCCTGCGCGCCCACGTCGCGCGCGCCAATCCGCTCTGGCGCACGGCGCGCGGCGACGTCGAGTCGCTCGTCGTCTTCCAGGGGCCGCAGGGCTACGTCTCGCCGGCGTGGTATCCGAGCAAGGCCGAGCACGGCAAGGTCGTGCCGACCTGGAACTACGTCGTCGTGCAGGCGCGCGGCTCACTGCGCGCGATCGACGACCGCGAGTGGCTGCGGGCTTTCGTCACCCGCCTGACCGATCGCCACGAAAGGCCGCGTCCCGCGCCATGGGCGGTCGCCGATGCGCCCGCCGACTACGTCGACACAATGCTCGGCGCGATCGTCGGCATCGAGATGCCGGTGACCTCGCTGGTCGGCAAGTGGAAGGTCAGCCAGAACCGGCCAGCCGCCGACCGGGACGGCGTCGCCCAGGGCCTCGACCGGGAGCGCGGCGACCCTGCGCTCGCCGCGGCGGTGCGCGCGTTCACGAAGGCGGGCTGAGCAACGGTGCGCGCCCGCGCGTGGGTCGGGGTCGCCGTCCCGATCATTCTGGGCGCGCTCTGCGGCCGTGCCGACGCCGCGCCGTTCGAGGACACGATCGCGCAACGCGTCCTCGCCTGCACCGGCTGCCACGGCCGCGAAGGCCGCGCCGCCGCCGACGGCTACTACCCGCGCATCGCCGGCAAGCCGGCCGGCTATCTCTTCAACCAGCTGCGCAACTTTCGCGACGGCCGCCGCCACTACCCGTTGATGGGCGGCCTGCTCGAGGGGCTCGACGACGACTACCTGCGCGAGATCGCGGGCTACTTCGCGTCGCTCGACCTGCCGTATCCGGCGCCGGCTCCGCTCGCCGGATCGACGGTGCAGCGCGCCGACGGCGAAGCGCTGGTCCGACGCGGCGACGCCAGGCGCGGCCTGCCGGCGTGCAACGACTGCCACGGCGCGGCGATGACCGGCCGCACGCCTTTCGTGCCCGGCCTGCTCGGCCTGCCGCGCGACTATCTGAACGCGCAGCTCGGTGCCTGGAAGACGGGACATCGACGCGCCGCCGCGCCCGACTGCATGGCGCAGGTCGCCGAGCGGCTGAGCGACGACGACATCAGTGCGGTCTCGGCGTGGCTGGCGGCGCAGCCCGTGCCGCTGCATTCGGTCGCAGACGCGGCATCGACCGCGCCGTGGCCGATCGCCTGCGGCAGCGTCGCGGTCGATGCGCCCGGCGCGACGCCGGCTCGGGGAACGGGGCCGTGATGTCACGCGTCGTCCGCCTCGTGCTCGCCATCGTCGCCGCGATCGTCGTCGCGCTGATCGCCGCGGTGGCGCTTTTCGATCGCGACGACGACAGCGCATCCGGCGCCGGAGCGCGCACAGCCGAGGCCGTCGCCCCCGCCCTGCGGATCGCCCGCGGCGCGTATCTCGTCCGCGCCGGCAACTGCCTCGGCTGCCACACCGAGACCGGCGGCGAGCCGTTCGCCGGTGGCGTCGCCATCGAGACGCCGTTCGGCATCGTCCGGTCGCCGAACCTGACGCCGGACGCGCAAGGTCTGGGCGCCTGGAGCGCCGACGACTTCTGGCGCGCCCTGCACGACGGTCGATCGCGCGACGGTCGCCGGCTCTATCCGGCGTTTCCGTATCCGAACTACACGCGCCTCGAGCGCGCCGATGCCGACGCGATGTACGCGTACCTGAAGACGGTCGCGCCGGCCGCGCGCGCGAACCAGCCGCACGCCCTGCGCTTTCCGTTCGACCAGCAGGCGGCGCTGCGCGTCTGGCGCACCCTCTTTTTCCGGCCCGCGCGCTTCGCGCCCGACGCGGCGCGCTCGACGCAATGGAACCGCGGCGCCTATCTCGTCGAGACGCTCGGCCACTGCAACGCCTGCCATTCGCAACGCAACGCCTTCGGCGCCTCGTCGAGCACGCTCGACCTCGCCGGCGGCCTGATCCCGATCCAGAACTGGTACGCGCCGTCGCTCTTCGACGACGCGCAGGCGGGCGTCGGCGACTGGCCGGCACAAGACGTCGTCGCCCTGCTCAAGACCGGCGTCTCGCCGCGCGGCTCGGCGCAGGGGCCGATGGCCCGCGTCGTCGTCGGCTCGACGCAGTACCTCGACGAGGCCGACCTCGCGGCGATGACCGCTTACCTGCGCGACCTGCCGGGGCGTCGGCCGGCGGTCGCGTCAGCGCCGCCGACCGCAGCCACCGGCGCCGGCGTCAACGAGCGTGGCCGCAAGCTGTACGCGGATCGCTGCGCAGCGTGTCACGGCGACTCCGGCGAAGGCGTCGCCGGCGCGTATCCGCCGCTGGCCGGCAATCGGGCGATCGCCCTCGACCCGCCGGCGAATCTCGTCCACATGGTCCTGCGCGGCGGATTCGCGCCGGCGACGGCCGGCCATCCACGGCCGTTCGGCATGCCGCCGTACGCGACCATGCTGTCCGACGACGAGGTCGCCGACGTCCTCACCTATGTGCGTGCGGCTTGGCGGCCCCGCGCGGCGCCCGTGTCGGCGCTCGAGGTGCGGCGCTTTCGCGGCGCCGCGCAGTGAGCCGTGGCTCCCGTCGTCAGAACGGGATGTCGTCGTCCATGTCGCTGAAGCCCGACGACTTGGCCGCGGGCCGGTTCGCCGCCGCCGCCGCCGGACGCGAGGCCGGCGCGGACCGCTCGTAGCCGCCGCCATCGTCCGACGCCGGCGCGCCGCCGCCCATGCCTTCGCGGCTGCCGAGCATCTGCATCTCGGTCGCGACGATCTCGGTGGTGTACTTTTCGGCGCCGTCCTTGTCGGTCCACTTGCGCGTCTGCAGGCGCCCTTCGACGTAGACCGAGCGGCCCTTCTTCAGGTACTCGCCCGCGATTTCGGCGAGCTTGTCGAAGAAGACGATGCGATGCCACTCGGTGTCTTCCGACTTCTCGCCCGACTCCTTGTTCTTCTTCACCCGCGACGTGGCGACGGTGACGTTGCAGACCGCGCTGCCGTTGGGCGTGTAGCGCACTTCCGGGTCGCGCCCGAGGTTGCCGACGATGATGACTTTGTTGACCGAGGCCATGCGCTGGCTCCTGTGGGTGGCGTTGGGGTTGACGAATTATGCGACGCGGCGGCCCGCGCCGAGCCCCTCTCCGGGAGCCCCCGCACGACGGCCACCCCGACCCGGCCGACGGCATTCCCAAGAGGGGGCGCGGGCCGGGGTCGCTCGCGTACGATGACCGCTCCCATGGACGCCCTCGCCACCGCCGATCCGGATCTCTCGCCGCCGAACGCCGCCGAGAGCGTGCTGCGCGAGGTCTTCGGCTACGCCGAGTTTCGCGGCCCACAGGCGGCGATCATCGGTCACGTCGCGGGCGGCGGCGACGCGCTCGTGCTGATGCCGACAGGCGGCGGCAAGAGCCTGTGCTATCAAGTGCCGGCGATCGTGCGTCATCGCGCCGGCGGTGGCGTCGCCGTCGTCGTCAGTCCGCTGATCGCGCTGATGCACGACCAGGTGGGCGCGCTGGAGGAGGCCGGCGTCCACGCCGCGTTCCTGAACTCGACGCTCGAGAGCGACACCGCCGCGAAGATCGAGCGCGAGATGATGAGCGGCCGCCTCGTCCTCCTCTACGCCGCGCCCGAGCGCATCGCGACGCCGCGCATGCTGGCCCAGCTCGATTCGCTGCACGAGCGCGGCCTGCTCTCGATGTTCGCGATCGACGAGGCGCACTGCGTCAGCCAGTGGGGCCACGACTTCCGCGAGGACTATCTCAAGCTCTCGGTGCTGCACGAGCGCTATCCCGGCGTGCCGCGCGTCGCGCTCACGGCAACCGCCGATGCACTGACCCGCGCCGACATCGTCCAGCGGCTCGAACTCGGCGACGCGCGCGTCTTCATCAGCAGCTTCGACCGGCCGAACATCCGCTATGCGGTCGTCGAGAAGGACAACGCGCGCACCCAGTTGCTCGCGTTCCTGCGCGAAGAGCACGACGGCGAGGCCGGCATCGTCTATTGCCAGTCGAGGAAGAAGGTCGACGAGACTGCCGCCTGGCTCAACGACGAAGGCGTGACCGCGCTCGCGTACCACGCCGGTCTCGACGCCGCGGTGCGCCAGCGCCACCAGAACCGCTTCGTCCGTGAGGACGGCATCGTCATGGTCGCGACCATCGCCTTCGGCATGGGCATCGACAAGCCCGACGTGCGCTTCGTCGCCCACCTCGACCTGCCGAAGAACATCGAGGGCTACTACCAGGAGACCGGCCGCGC
>JBBRZP010000142.1:0-10134 GCA_038236565.1 Burkholderiales bacterium
CGACGGCGACGTTCGCGTCGGTGACCGTGAGCGGCCCGCCGCGCCGATAGCACGCCGGCAAGCGGGTGGACGAAAATGCGCTCCATACCGAGCGCGTCGGCGACGCGGCACGCGTGCTGGCCGCCGGCGCCGCCGAAGCATTGCAGCGTGTAGCGGGTGACGTCGTAGCCGCGCGCCACCGAGATCTTCTTGATCGCGTTGGCCATGCTGCCGACGGCGATGTCGATGAAGCCTTCGGCGACCTGCTCGGGCGAGCGGGCGACGCCGGTCGCTCGCTCGATCTCGGCGGAGAGCGCGGCGAAGCGCTCGGCGACGGCCGCGCCGTCGAGCGGCTCGTCGCCGCGCGGCCCGAACACCGCCGGAAAGAACGCCGGCTGGAGCTTGCCGACGGCGACGTTCGCGTCGGTGACCGTGAGCGGCCCGCCGCGCCGATAGCACGCCGGCCCGGGGTTCGCGCCCGCGCTCTGCGGGCCGACCCGAAAGCGAGCGCCGTCGAACGCGAGGATCGAGCCGCCGCCCGCGGCGACGGTGTGGATCGCCATCATCGGCGCCCGCACGCGCACGCCGGCGACCTTGGTCTCGAAGGCGCGCTCGAACTCGCCGGCGTAGTGGCTGACGTCGGTCGACGTGCCGCCCATGTCGAAGCCGATGATGCGCACCGGCCCTTTCGCGCTGGCGTCGTCGCGCAGGCCGATCTCGGCCGTGCGCACCATGCCGACGATGCCGCCTGCCGGACCGGAGAGGATCGCGTCCTTGCCCTGGAATGCGCCGGCGCGCGCGAGGCCGCCCGACGACTGCATGAAATACAGGTCGACGCCGGGCATGTCCGCCGCGACCTCGTCGACGTAGCGGCGCAGGATCGGCGAGAGGTAGGCGTCGACAACGGTCGTGTCGCCGCGGCCGACGAGCTTCATCAGCGGGCTGACGCGGTGCGAGACGCTCACCTGCGCGAAGCCGATCGCGCGCGCGATGCGCTCCGCGGCGAGCTCGTGCGCCGGGAAGCGCCAGCCGTGCATGAAGACGATGGCGACACTGGTCAGGCCCGCGTCGAAGGCGGCGCGCAGGTCGGCCTCGAGCGCACGCTCGTCGAGGATGCTCAGCACCTCGCCGCTGGCCGCGACGCGCTCGTCGGCCTCGACGACGTGCGAATACAGCAGCTCGGGCAGGACGATGCGGCGTTCGAACAGCTTGGGCCGGTCCTGGTACGCGATGCGCAACGCGTCGCGAAAGCCGCGCGTCGTCACCAGCAGGGTCGGATCGCCCTTGCGCTCGAGCAGCGCGTTGGTGGCGACGGTCGTGCCCATCTTCACCGACTCGACGCGATCGGGCGTGACCGGCGCATCGGGCGCCAGGCCGAGCAGCTTGCGGATACCGGCGACGGCCGCGTCGCGGTACTGCTCCGGGTTGTCGGAGAGCAGCTTCAGCGTCGCAAGACTGCCGTCGGGTCGCTTGCCGACGATGTCGGTGAAGGTGCCGCCGCGGTCGATCCAGAACTGCCAGCGTTGCGGGGAATCGGCGGTCATGCGTGGGTTCCGTTCGTCGCGTAGGCGAAGCGCTCCGCGATCAGCGTCGTGATGTCGTGCACCGGCAGGCCGGTCGCGCGACGGACCGCGTCGGCGTACGGCGGCAGGTTTGTGCACTCGAGGACGATCTCGGCGACGTCGGGCCGACGCGCGACGAGGCGCAGCGCGGCATCGACGGTCGCGCGCGAAGCCGCCTCGACGTCGAGCTCCGCGAGATCGTCGAGCAGCGTCGCGCGCAACGACGACTCGAGCGCCAGGCCTTCGATCGGCGCATCGACCGGCGCGTCGACCGCGCTCAGGTGATCGGACGTCAGGGACGCGGCGTCGGTCGTGACGATGCCGGCACGGCGGCCCGGTGCGAGCCGCGCGTCGATCCCGGCGACGAGCAGCAGGCTCGACGACCAGAGAGGCACGCGTACCGATCCGGCGAGCTCGCGCTGGAAGAGTGCGAGGAACCCGCAGCTCGTCGTGATCGCGCTCGCGCCGTCGCGCTCGAGCTCGCGTGCCGCGGCAACGAACGGCGCCAGCAGCGACGGATCGCGCTCGACGACGACACGGCGAGGCGACGCTCCGCGCACGGTCCGGTAGCGGACCGGGAACGCGAAGGTCCGCGGGTTGCCGATGTCGCCGGGCACGCGTGGAAACCTGGTGTCGAGCATGACGATGCCGAGCATGGCGGTCACAGCGACGTCGCCGCTCGCGCCGCCTGGTCGTACAGGCCGGACATCGTGCGCAGGAGGCGCGCGCTCTCGCCGATGTCGGCGTTGCGGTCGGCGTCGAGGTTGACGATCAGGCAGGCTTCGCGCACCTCGCGGTAGCGCGCGACGGCGCTCTCGCCGTTCGCGGTCGGGCTGTAGAAGACCTCCTTGCCGACCTTGTCGGCCTGGGCGAGATCGGCGCCGACGAGCTTCTTCAGCGAGTAGGCGACGATGTGCGTGTCCTCGACGTTGAGGACGAAGCAGATGTCGCCGACCTTCTTGTTGCGCGCGCGGTGGCAGATGTGATGCAGCACGAGCACGTCCATGATCGTGAGGTTGGGGCAGCCGGCCGCCGCCATGCAGCGGACCGCCCAGCGCGAGAACGCGTTCCACGCGACGATGAGGCCGAACTCGAGCTCCGACAACTCGACGCTCTTGGCCGAGACGAGGTGCGACGACGAGACGATGCCCGGCGCTCCCTCGTTCTTCTTCGCCGCCGCCCTGGTCGCCATCTGTCCCAGCCGAAACGTTGAAAAGTTATTGACAATTTATATGCGTTCTTCCTAGACTGCAAGCGCTTCGGGGGAAAAGCCGATGGCGATGTCAAGGGCACGCTCTATGCTTTTCATCTTCCACCAAGAAAGTGCGGGAGTCTTCATGCCATCTGTCGCTCGCCACCTGCGGATCGCCACGCGCACCGCCGTCGCTGCCCTCGCCGCTCTCGCCTTCGGCGCGTCGGCCCAGACCAAGTGGGACCTGCCCGCCGCCTATCCGGCGACCAATTTCCACACCGAGAACCTTCAGCAGTTCGCCAACGACGTCGACAAGGCGACCGGCGGCAAGCTGAAGATCACGGTGCACGCCAACGCGTCGCTGTTCAAGGCCAACGAGATCAAGCGCGCCGTCCAGGGTGGCCAGGCGCAGATCGGCGAGATCCTCCTCACCGCCTACTCGAACGAGTGGCCGATCTACGGCGTCGACGGCCTGCCCTTCCTCGCCGACAGCTACGCTTCGGCGAAGAAGCTCGACACGGCGAGCAAGCCGGTCATGCAGGCCAAGCTCGCCGAGCAGGGAATGATGCTGCTCTATACGGTGCCGTGGCCGCCGCAAGGCATCTACGTGAACAAGCCGATCAGCTCCGCCGCCGACCTGAAGGGCGTGAAGTGGCGCGCCTACAGCCCCGCCACGGCGCGCATCGCCGAGCTCGTCGGCGCGCAGCCGGTCACGGTGCAGGCCGCCGAGCTGTCGCAGGCGATGGCCACCGGCGTGATCGAGAGCTACATGTCGTCGGGCTCGACCGGCTACGACAGCAAGACCTACGAGCACATCAAGTACTGGTACGACACCCAGGCCTGGCTGCCGAAGAATGCGGTGCTCGTCAACAAGGCCGCATTCGACGCGCTCGACAAGCCGACGCAAGCGGCCGTGATGAAGGCCGGCGCCGACGCCGAGACGCGCGGCTGGGCTCTCTCGCAGCAGAAGAACGGCGAATACCTGGACCTGCTCAAGAAGAACGGCATGCAGATCCTGCCGCCCTCGCCGCAGCTGAAAGCCGACATGGCCAAGGTCGGCGACACCATGCTGAAGGAGTGGCTCGACAAGGCCGGCGCCGAAGGCAAGTCCGTGGTCGACTCGTTCAGGAAGCTGTAGGCGCGAAAGCGCCGATGTCCTCGCCACCCGCCCCGGCGCGCGGCCCGCTCGGCCGCGCGCTCGACGCGCTCTACGACGGCACGGCTGCCCTCGGCGCGATGGCGATGGTGATGCTGCTCGTGATGGTGCTGCTCTCGGTGATCTCGCGCCAGGTCGGCTTCAACATCGGCGGCATCGACGCCTATGCGGGCTACATGATGGCGGCGGCGGGCTTCCTCGCCATGGCACACACCTTGAAGCGCGGCGAGCACATCCGCGTCACCCTGGTGCTCGCCGCGCTGAAGGGCAAGAGCAGGCACGGGCTCGAGATCTGGGCGCTGTTCGCGGCGACGCTGCTTGCCTCCCTGCTGGCCGGCTACAGCGTCCGGCTCGCCTGGCAGTCGTACGCCTTCCACGACATCTCGACCAGCAACGACGCGACGCCGCTCTGGATCCCGCAGATCTCGATGGCGCTCGGCGCGGTCGTGCTGGCGATCGCCTTCCTCGACGAGCTCGTGCTCGAGATCCGGGGCGAGCGCGTCGTGCCGGTGAGCGACGAAGCGTCCCGCAACGAGTGAAGCGCAGAGGAACGCCATGAGCGACTTCGCGATCACCGCGCTCCTCATCGTCTCGCTCTTCCTGATCCTCGCGAGCGGCGTCTGGATCGGGCTCACGCTCTCGGGCGTCGCGTGGATCGGCATGCAGATGTTCAGCTCACGGCCCGCCGGCGACGCGATGGCCGTCACGATCTGGGGCTCGTCGTCGAGCTGGACGCTGACTGCGCTGCCGCTCTTCATCTGGATGGGCGAGATCCTCTTTCGGACGCGCCTCAGCCAGGACATGTTCAAGGGGCTGGCGCCGTGGATGCAGCTCCTGCCCGGCCGCCTGCTCCACACCAACGTCGTCGGCTGCGCGATCTTCGCCGCTGTCTCGGGCTCGAGCGCAGCGACCTGCGCGACGATCGGCAAGATGAGCCTGCCCGAGCTCGCCAAGCGCGGCTATCCCGACATGATGGCGCTCGGCTCGCTGGCCGGCGCCGGCACGCTCGGCCTGCTGATCCCGCCCTCGATCATCATGATCGTCTACGGCGTGTCCGCGGACGTGTCGATCTCGCAGCTCTTCATCGGCGGGGTGATCCCCGGCATCGTCCTCGCGGGCATCTTCTCGCTCTACATCGCCGGCTGGTCGATCCTGAACAAGGACAAGATCCCGCCGCCCGACGCGAAGATGACCTTCGCAGAGAAGCTGCACGAGTCGCGCAGCCTGATTCCGGTCGTGCTGCTGATCGTCGCGGTGCTCGGCTCGATCTATTCAGGCATCGCCACGGCCACCGAGGCCGCCGCGATCGGCGTGCTCGGCTCGCTCGCCATCTCGGCGGCGCAAGGGTCGATGAACTGGGCGACGTTCAAGGAGTCGCTCCTCGGCGGCACGCGTCTCTACTGCATGATCGCCCTGATCCTCGCCGGCGCCGCGTTCCTCACGCTCAGCATGGGCTACATCGGCCTGCCACGCCACCTCGCCGAGTGGATCGGCACGCTGGGATTGAGCAAGTTCGCGCTGATCCTCGCGCTGACCGCCTTCTACGTCGTTCTCGGCTGCTTCCTCGACGGCATCTCGATGGTCGTGCTCACCATGGGCGTGATCCTGCCGACGGTGCAGAAGGCCGGCATCGACACGCTCTGGTTCGGCGTCTTCATCGTCATCGTCGTCGAGATGGCACAGGTCACGCCGCCGGTCGGCTTCAATCTCTTCGTTCTCCAGGGCATGACCAAGCGGCCGATCGGCTTGATCTCGTCGGCCGCGTTCCCGTTCTTCATGCTGATGGTCGGGATGGTCGTCCTCCTCTACGCATTCCCGCAGATGGCGACCTACCTGCCGCTGCAGATGAAGCGATAGGCGAGCCCGGCCCGCTCAGCGCAGGACGAAGTAGAGCGTGACGGCGACCACGATCGCCGCCAGCGCCCAGCCGATCGTTCCCGCGGGCTCGGAAACGCGCGCCGAAACCACCACCGGCGCCGATGACGGCGCTCCTGCAGGCAGACGCGCCTGCAGCGTGGCCTCGAATGCGCGGAAGAAGTCTTCGGCGATCTTGGACGCGGTGGCGTCGATCAGGCGCGAGCCGATCTGCGCCATCTTGCCGCCGACGGTCGCGCGCGCAATGTAGGCGAGCTTCGTCACCCGCGGCTCGACGGCCGTGAGCGCGACGTCGGCCGAGCCCTTGCCGAAGCCGGCGACGCCGCCCGAGCCGTCGAAGTTGATCGTGTAACTCGACGGCGCGACGACGTTCGTCATCTTCAGGTTGCCCTTGAAGCGCGCGCTGACGGGGCCGATCTTCATCGCGACAACCGCGACGAAGCCGTCGTCGCCAACGCGATCGAGCGTCTCGCAGCCGGCGATGCATGCCTTGAGCGTGTCCGGATCGTTGAGAGCGGCCCAGGTCGTGTCGACACTGGCCGGGATGAGTCGTTCGCCGGTGAGTTCCATGGCCGCATTCTCTACCTGCGCCCGCGCGGCGACGGCCGCTCGCGCAGAGCGTCGGCGAGGTCCGCGAGGCTCGCCAGGTTGTGCACCGGGAGGAACCGGTCGACGAACGGCATGAGCGCACGCACGCCGCCGGCACGCGGCTCGAAGCGATCGAAGCGCAGGAGCGGGTTGAGCCAGACGATCTCGCGCGCGAAGAGGCGCAGCTGCGCGGCGGCGCGCGTCAGCTCGCCCTGCTCGTCGCGGTCGAGACCGTCGGTCACGAGGAGGAGCGCCGCGTTGCCGCCGAGCAGGCGCCGCGCCCAGTGGTGGTTGAAATCGTCGAGGCAGGACGCGATCCGCGTGCCGCCCTTCCAGTCCTCGACCTGCGCGCTCGCGAGCGCGAGCGCGAGATCGGGATCGCGATGGCGCAGCGACCGCGTGATGTTGGTGAGCCGCGTTCCGAAGGTGAGCGTATGGACCTTGATGTAGCGCCTCGTCAGGCCGTGCACGTAGTGCAACATGAGGCGCGCATATCGGTCCATCGAGCCGGAGATGTCGAGCAGGACGACGATCGTCGGCAGCTCGGTGCGCGGCTGGCTGAAGCGCGGCACGAGCGTCTCCGGCTGGCGCGCCATCGACAGCATCGTCGCGCGCAGGTCGATCCGGCCGCGCGCGCTCGCGGCGTGGCGGCGCCGCCGCACGGGTGCGAACGGCAGTGGCACCTCCTCGGCGAGGCGCTGCGCGAGCTCGAACTCGGCCGCGGTCATCGATTCGAAGTCGGCGCTCTGCAGGCGCTCGCGATCGGAGAAGGTGAAGGAGGTCTCGAACTCGACCTCCTCGCCCGGCTTGTCGCGCGGCCGCGCCGCGTCGGTGAACGGCGACGGCGCGAGCGCGTCGGCGAGGCGGTGCGATCGCGGCTTCGTCTCGCGATCGCCGCGGCCGCTGATCTTCGGCAGCATCTCGGCCATCATCCGCTCGAGCAGCTTCGGGTCGCGCCAGAACGCCGCAAAGGCGTCGTCGAAGAGCGGCTGCTGCTCGTGGCGGTCGAGCATCACGGCCGAGAGCGCGGCGTGGACGTCGTCGCGCCGGCCGAAACCGACGGCCTCGATTGCCTCGAGCGCCGCGAGCACGCGGTCCGGCCCGACGGGCACGCCGGCATGGCGCAGGATGCGCGCGAAGTGGACGACGTTGTCGGCGAGCATCGCCGCGCCCGCTAGCCGTGCACCGTCGCCTGCAGCTCGGCGAGCAGCTTGGCGATGTCGCCGCCCTGCATCTTGGCGATGTCGTCGCGGTGCTTGAGCAGGACGCCGAGCGTGTCGCGCACGTTGTCGGGCGCGAGGCTGATCGCGTTGAGCGCGACCAGCGCATTGGTCCAGTCGATCGTCTCGGCGATCCCCGGCGCCTTGAAGAGATCGAGCGAGCGCATCCGCTGCACGAAGTGCACGACCTGCGCGTAGAGGCGCTCCGACGCGCCCGGTGCGCGGATGCGCACGATCTGCAGCTCGCGCTCGACGTCGGGGTAGTCGACCCAGTGGTACAGGCACCGGCGCTTCAGCGCATCGTGGATCTCGCGCGTGCGGTTGCTGGTGATGACGACGATCGGCGGCGCGTCGGCCTTGACCGTGCCGAGCTCGGGAATGGTGAGCTGGTTCTCGGCCAGCACCTCGAGCAGGAAGGCGTCGAAGGGCTCGTCGGCGCGGTCGAGCTCGTCGATGAGGAGCACCGGCGAGCGCTCCTGCGTCAGCGCCTGCAGCAGCGGCCGCTCGATCAGCATGCCGCGCGCGTAGAGGCTCTTCGCGAGGCGCTCGCGCGACGCCGCGTCGCCCACATCGTGCGCGGCTTCGGCGAGTCGGATCTCCATCATCTGGCGCGCGACGTTCCACTCGTAGGCGGTCTGCGCGACGTCGAGGCCCTCGTAGCATTGCACGCGCAGCAGCAGAGTCGCGAGCGCACGCGACAGAGCCTTGGCGAGCTCGGTCTTGCCGACGCCAGGCTCGCCTTCGACGAACAACGGTCGGCCGAGCTTGAGAGCGAGGAAGACCGAGGTCGCGAGGCGCCGATCGGCGACGTAGTTCTCGGTGGCGAGCAGCGAGACGACGTCGTCGACGCTCGCCGGCGAGGCGGGAACGGAACTCATCATCGAGTCATGCTAACCGGCGCTCGCAAAGAGCGCCGGCCCGACACGGACCTCGGGTCCTGCCGGCCGCCTCAGCGCGCGAGCGCCGCGTCGACCGCCCGCGAGGCGATGACGCTGATCATCGCCGCGCGGTACTCGGCGGAGCCGTGCAGGTCGGCGTTGATGTCGGTCGTCGGCATCTTCACCGCCTTCGCCGCGGCGGCGGTGAAGCTCTTGGCGAGCGCGCTCTCGATCTCGGTCGCGCGAAAGGCATGGCCCTTGGCGCCCGTGACGGCGACGCGCACGCCGCCGCCTGTCTGGGCGACGAACACACCGACCAGCGCGAAGCGTGACGCCGACTGCTTGTACTTCACGTACGCCGCCTTCTGCGCCGAAGGAAAGCTGACTGCGGTGATCAGCTCTCCCGGCTGCAGCGCGGTCTCGTAGAGGCCGGTGAAAAAGTCGTCGCCCTTGATCGTGCGCCGGTCGGTGTGAATCGTCGCGCCGAGCGCGAGCACGGCGGTCGGGTAACACGCCGCCGGATCGGCATTGGCGATCGAGCCACCGATCGTGCCCATGTTCCGGACCATCGGATCGCCGATGCCGGCGGCGAGCTCGGCGAGCGCCGGCAGCAGCTTCTTCACGTCGGCGTTCGACGCGACCGCAGCGTGCGTCGCCATGGCGCCGATCGTGACGCCGCCGTTCTCGGCCTTGATCCCCTTCAGATCGGCGACGGCGCCGAGATCGACGAGGCGCTCGGACTGCGACAGGCGCAGCCGCATCGCCTGGATCAGGCTCTGGCCGCCGGCGAGGTAGCGGGTGTCGGCGCCGGTGGCCGCGCTCTTGGCGGCATCGCGGCTCGCCGGACGCTGGTAATCGAATGCGTACATCGTGTGCTCCTTGTCTTCGTTCAGGCGGGCATGCCGTTGGCCGCGCGCCAGACGCGCTCCGGCGTCGCCGGCATCGCCAGGTCGACGACGCCGAGAGCGTCGGTGAGTGCGTTCATGTAGGCCGGCGGCGAGCCGATCGCGCCGGCTTCGCCGCAGCCCTTGACGCCGAGCGGGTTGTGGCTGCACGGCGTGTTGGTCGTCGAGATCTGGATGTTCGGCACGTCGACGGCGCGCGGCATCGCGTAGTCCATGAGCGAGCCGGTGAGGAGTTGGCCCGAGCTGGTGTCATACGTGCAGCCTTCCATCATCGCCTGGCCGAGGCCCTGCGCGATGCCGCCCTGCACCTGGCCCTCGACGATCATCGGGTTGACGATGTTGCCGAAGTCGTCGACGGCGACGAACTGCTCGATCTTCACCACGCCGGTCTCGGGATCGACCTCGACCTCGCAGATGTAGCTGCCCGCCGGATAGGTGAAGTTGGTCGGGTCGTAG
Source organism: Burkholderiales bacterium (assembly GCA_038236565.1). Classification (GTDB taxonomy): domain Bacteria; phylum Pseudomonadota; class Gammaproteobacteria; order Burkholderiales; family Burkholderiaceae_C; genus Schlegelella_A. The sequence goes on from JBBRZP010000142.1 coordinate 9,812, forward strand.
AACGCGTTCTCGTTCAGGCCGGGCTCGAGCTTGTCGAGCGGGAAGTTGTGCGGCACGTAGGCAGTGAGCGAAACGTTGCCCCAGGCGACCTTCTTGTCGGTGCCGGCGACCTTGAACTCGCCGTTCTCGAACTCGATGTCAGCGTCGGCCGCCTCCAGCAGGTGGGCCGCGATCTTCTTGCCCTTGGCGATGATCTTGTCGACCGCCTTGACGATCGCCGTGCCGCCGACCGCCAGCGACCGGCTGCCGTACGTGCCCATGCCGAACGGCACGCGCCCGGTGTCGCCGTGGACGATCTCGACGTTCTCGACCGGGATGCCGAG
>JBBRZP010000143.1:0-10129 GCA_038236565.1 Burkholderiales bacterium
GCCGATCGCCGTCACTGGCCGCGCCTGGCTCGATCACGAATGGAGCGATGCGTTCATCCCGGCGCAGGCGGTCGGCTGGGACTGGATCGGCATGAACCTCGACGGCGGCAGCGCGCTGACGGCGTTTCGCCTGCGCCGCGCCGACGGCAGCGCGCTGTGGAGCGGTGGCAGCTTTCGCGCCGCGGGCGGCACGACACGCGACTTCGCCGACGGCGAGGTCGTGCTCACGCCGGGCCGCCTGTGGGCGAGCCCTGCGTCGAGTGCGCGCTATCCGGTCGAGTGGATCGTCGCGACGCCCGCCGGGCGATTCACCGTGCGCTCGCTGCAGGACGACCAGGAGCTCGACAGCCGCGCCAGCACGGGCTCGATCTACTGGGAAGGCTTGTCATTGCTCGCCGATGCGAGCGGCCGGCGCGTCGGCCGCGGCTACCTCGAGATGACCGGCTACGCGCAGCGCCTCGTGCTGTGAGGTCGCCGCGTCGTGGCGTCGCCGCTCAGTGCGCCGCGCCCGCGTCGACGACGACGTTCTTCACCGGCTTCGTCAGCCAGACGAGCACGAGCAGGGCGACGAAGAGCAGGCCCGAGATGAAGAACATGTCGTCGACCGCCATCGTGTAGGCCTGGACGTCGACCAGGCGGTTGACCGTCGCCAGCGCCTGGTTGCCGTCGTAGCCGGCGGCGCCGAGCTGCGAGAGCGTCGCCGTCGCCGCCGTGCTCGATCGGTTGATGCCTTCGGCGAGCTCCGAGTGGTGCAGCACGGCGCGGTTCTCCCAGACCGTCGTGAAGATCGATGTCCCGATCGCGCCCGCGGTGATGCGCACGAAGTTGCTCAGCCCTGCCGCCGCCGGCATGCGATCGGGCGTCAGGCCCGAGAAGATGATCGCCTGCAGCGGGATGAAGAAGAAGGCCATCGCCGCGCCCTGGATCACCGTCGGGATCAGGATGGTGTTGAAGTCGGCCTGCGTGTTGAAGTGCGAGCGCATGACGAGGATCAGCGCGAAGCCGAGGAAGGCGACGGTCGCGAACTTGCGCGGATCGATCTTGGAGACGTTCTTGCCGACCCACGGCGAGATCAGGATCGCGAGGATGCCGACCGGCGCCGTCGCCAGGCCGGCCCAGGTCGCGGTGTAGCCCATGTACTGCTGCAGCCAGAGCGGCAGCAGCACGACGTTGCCGAAGAAGAGCCCGTACGCGACCGAGAGCGAGAGCGTGCCCATCAGGAAGTTGCGCCCGAAGAAGAGGCGCAGGTCGACGATCGGATGCTCTTCGGTCAGCTCCCAGGCGAGGAAGAACGCGAAGCCGATCACCGCGACGGCGGCGAGCACGACGATCTGCGTCGAGCCGAACCAGTCGAGCTCCTTGCCCTTGTCGATCATGATCTGCATCGAGCCGACCCAGAGCACGAGCAGGCCGAGGCCGACGTAGTCGAACGGCAGCGTGCGCGAGCCCGGGTCGCGCTTCCTGTAGATCGACCAGGTGATCGCCGCGGCGATGAGGCCGACGGGGATGTTGATGTAGAAGATCCACGGCCACGAGATGTTGTCGGTGATCCATCCGCCGAGCAGCGGCCCCGCGACCGGCGCGACCAGCACCGTCATCGCCCACATCGCCATCGCCGTGCCGGCCTTGGCGCGCGGATAGCTCGACAGCAGGAGCGTCTGCGAGAGCGGGATCATCGGCCCCGCGACGAAGCCCTGCAGCACTCGGAACGCGATCAGCATGCCGATGTTGGGCGCGAGGCCGCACAGCCACGAGGCGATGACGAAGAGCAGGATGCTGCCGACGAAGAGCCGCACCGGGCCGAAGCGCTGCGTCAGCCAGCCGGTGAGCGGCACCGAGATCGCGTTGGCGACGGCGAACGAGGTGATGACCCAGGTGCCCTGCGACGGGCTGACGCCGAGGTCGCCCGAGATCGCCGGGATCGAGACGTTGGCGATCGACGTGTCGAGCACGTTCATGAACGTCGCCAGCGACAGCGCGACCGTGCCGAGGACGAGCTCGGCGTCTTTCAGCGGCCCGGTCTCGGGTCCTGCGGCGGCCGTCGCCGGAGGCGTCGACGCCGGCGCCGGCGCAGATGCGCTGCCCGCCGGCGCGGTGCCGGCGCCCGGAGCCGTGGCCATCAGCGCGTCGCCGTGGGCGCCGGCGTCGTGGCGGCTGAGGCCGCGGCGGCATGCCGGGCAACGACCGGCCGCGCATCGCCGTTGTCGCGCGGCGCGCGGCCCACGTTGGCGGCGATGATCTTCCTGACCTCGGCGTCGGCGAGCTCGTTGCCGCGATCGAAGACGCTGGTCTGCGCCCGCGCCGGACCCTGCCGCGCCTCGGCGAGGACCTTGCCGCCGGTCTGGGCGACGTCGACCCTGGCATCCATCGACAGGCCCACGCGCAGCGGATTGGCCTCGACCTCCTTCGGGTCGAGCGCGATCCGCACCGGCACGCGCTGCACCACCTTGATCCAGTTGCCGGTCGCGTTCTGCGCCGGCAGCAGCGCGAACGCCGCGCCCGTGCCCGCGCCCAGCCCTTCGACCCGGCCGCGGTACTCGACCTTCTTGCCGTACACATCGGCCTCGAGCGTCACCGGCTGGCCGATGCGGATGTTGCGCAGCTGCGATTCCTTGAAGTTAGCGTCGACCCAGACCTGGCTCAGCGGCACGATCGAGAGCATCGGGGCGCCGGCCTGCACGCGCTGGCCGAGCTGGACGCTGCGGCGCGCGACATAGCCGTCGACCGGAGCGACGAGCTCGTTGCGGCTGAGCGCCAGATAGGCCTCGCGCACCCGGGCTGCGGCACGCAGCACGTTGGGATGCTGCTCGACCGTCAGGTTGTCGGTGAGCGACTGGCTCGAGGCGAGCTGCTCGCGCGCCGCGATCGTCGCCGATTCCGCTGCCGTCACCGCCGCCTTGGCGACCGAGAGCTGCGAGCTGACGTGGTTGAACTCTTCCTGGCCGACGGCCCCGGTGCGCAGCAGCGGCGCGCGCCGGTTGACGTCGTCCTGCGCGCGCTGGACCTCGTCGCGGGCGCGGGCGACGTCGGCTTCGCGCTCGGCGATCTGCGCCTTCCACGTGCCGTTGTTGACAAACAGCGTGCGCACCTCGCGCACCGTCTGCGCCAGCTGCGCTTCGGCCTGGTCGAGCGACATCCGGGCGTCGGCGGGATCGAGCTTGACCAGCGACTGGCCGGCCTTGACGAAGTCGGTGTCGTCCGCATTGATGGCGACGACCGTGCCCGAGACCTGCGGCGTCACCTGGACGACGTTGCCCTGCACATAGGCGTTGTCGGTGCTCTCGTAGTGGGCGAGGACCATGAAGTAGTACAGCGCGTAGGCGGCGCCGCCGAGCAGCGCGGCGACGGCGACGCTGACGAGCGCGACCTTGCGCTTCGAGCGTGCCGTGGCGGGCGCAGCAGCGGCGTCGGGCGGCGTCTGTGCGGCGGTCGCGAGCGCGGGCGCGGGCTCGACCGGAGGAGCGGCGGGCGTAGCGGTCGACGGCGCGGCCGTCGACGGCGGCGACGCGGCGGCGGTCGGTGCGCGACGGGACTGGCGCGACTCGTCGTCGGCAGCGCGGCCGACGGGCGAGCGCTCTTCTTCGGCGAGGGACATCGACAGTTCTCCGGAGTCCTGGGGGGTCTCGCGGCGCATCAGCGGGCCGACGTGGCGAGCGCCATCGCGTCGGCCGGCGCGGCGTAGCCGCCGCCGAGCGAACGGACGAGGAGCATCTGCGAATCGATCGCGCGCGCCCTGAGGTCGGTCGTGAGCCGGCGTTGCGCGATCACGTTGGTCTCGGCGTTGAGCACCGTGAGGTAGCCGCCGAGGCCGGCGCGGTAGCGCTGCGTCGCGAGGTCGTAGGCGGCCTCGGCCGACTCCTGGGCCGACGCCTGCTCGCGCTGCTGGCGTTCGACCGAGCGCACCGACGTGATCTGGTCGGCAACGTCGTGGATGACGTCGACGAGGGTCGAGTTATAGGTCTCGATCGCGGCGTCGAGGTCCGACGTGCGGCCCGTCAGGCTCGCGCGCAGGCGACCCGAATCGAAGATCGGCAAGCGGATGGCGGGACCGACGCCATACTGCTCGCTGCCCGCGCGCACCAGCCGATCGAGGCCGATGCTCGAGATGCCGATGAAGGCGCTGAGGTTGATGTTCGGATAGAACTGCGCCCGCGCCGCGGCAACGTCGCCGGCCGCGGCCTCGACGCGCCAGCGTGCCGCGACGAGGTCGGCGCGACGGCCGACAAGGTCGGCAGGAACGACGGCCGGCAAGGCGACCGGACGCAGCGTCGACAGCGTCGGCGCGAGCGTCTCGAAGCGCTGCGGCGGCTCGGCGACGAGCGCCGCGATCGCGTGTCGGGCCAGGCCGATCTGCTCGTCGATCGATTCGAGCTGCAGGCGCGTCTCGGGTCGCGCGCCTTCGCTCTGGCGCAGTTCGACCGCGGTGTCGAGGCCGGCCGAGACGCGCTGGCTGGTGAGCGAGAACACCTCGTCGCGCTGCGCCAGGACGCGCTGCAGCACGGTGCGCTGCTCGGTCAGGCGCGCCAGCTGCACGTAGGCGCGCGCGACGTTCACCGCGAGCAGCACGCGCGCCGCGTCGGCGTCGGCCCGGCCCGCGCGCTCGGCGCCGATCGCCGCATCGAGCTGGGCGCGGTTGCGGCCGAAGAGGTCGAGCTCCCACGAGCCGTTGAGTTGCGCCGTCGCGGTGTTGCGCACGGTGCCGGCAAGCGGTGGCGGATAGAGGCCGGTCTCGGTGTAGCGCTGGCGCGAGGCGTCGAGCGAGCCGATGAGCTGCGGGCCTTCGCTGGCGCGCGCCGTGTCGACATTGGCGGCGGCGCGTGCGGCGCGGGCGGCAGCGACGCGCAGGCCCGGATTGCCGGCGGTGGCGCGCGCGATCAGGTCGGCGAGCATCGGGTCGTCGAAGCCGCGCCACCAGTCGGCGGCGATCGGCGCGACGGCCGTGGTCGCTTGCGCGCCGAGCGTGGTCGGCGCGACGAGCGCGGCCTTCGACACGATGCCGCGCGGGCTGGCGCAGCCGACCAGCGTCATGACGATCATCGACGCGACGGCGAGGACGAATGTCGTCACGGTCCGCGCCACTTCCTTGGCGTCCACCGCGGGTTGGTGGTGCTTCACGCGTCGCTCCCCTTCTGCACCGCGCCGCCATTGGCGACCATCCTCTTCAGCATGTCCTTCAATTGCGACCATTCCGTGTTCGAGAATCCAGCCAGGTGCTCGTTCAGCACCTGGGACAACACCACCGGCACTTCCCGTGCCGCCACGTTGCCTTCGGCCGTGAGTTCCACCTTGACGACACGCCGGTCGTCGGTGCAGCGCTGGCGTCGGCAAAACCCCTTGGCCTCGAGGCGGTCGAGCAGGCGCGTCATCGCGCCCGGATCGCTCTGCGTCTCGCGCGCCAGCTCGGCTACCGTCGAGGCGCGGCCGCTCTGCAGCATGAAGAGCGCGGCCCACTGCGCATGCGTGATGCCCTTCGGCTCGAGGCGACGGTCGGCGGCCTGCGCCACCGACATCAGCGCGCGCTTCATCAGCCAGCCGACGCTCTCGTCGGCGCAATAGCCCACGGGCTCGTAGAAAAGCGCCGCGGTCTTCAAGTTGGCTGGTGCGCGCGGCATGGTTCGAAATATACATGCCTAGACAATGATTGTCAAGGCTCCCATTGCCGAGGCCGTCATTGCCCCCGCTTTCATTGCAGAGGCTCGCATCCTCCTACACTCGCCCCGTGCCCGAGTCCCTTGCCCTTTCCGCGCCCGTCCGGGCGCGGCCCGATGCGGCGTCGGCTGCGAAGAACGTCCGATCGCTCGGCGGCCTGCTTCCGTTCCTGCGCCCGTACCGCGTGCGGATCGCCGCCGCGGCGCTGTTCCTCGTCCTCGCCGCGGTCAGCACGCTGGTCTTTCCAGTGGCGCTGAAGTCGCTCATCGACCAGGGCTTCGTCGCCACCGATCCGGGCGCGCGGGTGATGGCGCTGCGCGAGCACTTCTTCGCCCTGTTCGCCGTCGGCATCGCCCTCGGCGTGTTCTCGGCGGCGCGCTTCTACATGGTGAGCTGGCTCGGCGAGCGGGTCACCGCCGACCTGCGCAACGCGGTCTACTCGCACGTCGTCCGGCAAAGCCCGGAGTTCTTCGAGTCGACGCAGACCGGCGAAGTCCTGTCGCGCCTGACGACCGACACGACGCTGGTGCAGACCGTCGTCGGCTCGAGCCTGTCGATGGGCCTGCGCAATGCCGTCATGGGCGTCGGCGCGATGGCGATGCTGATCGTCACCAACCCGGTCGTGATGACGCAGGTGCTGCTGATCCTCGTCCTCGTCGTCCTGCCGTCGCTCTACTTCGGCCGGCGCGTGAGGCGCCTCTCGCGCGCGAGCCAGGACCGGATCGCCGACTCGAGCGCGATCGCCGCCGAGGTCCTCAACGCCGTCCCGGTGGTGCAGAGCTACCTGCAGGAAGACCGCGAGGCGCAGCGCTTCAGCGCCTCGACCGAGCGCGCCTTCGGCACCGCCGTCACGCGGACGAAGATGCGCTCGTTCCTCGTCGCCTTCATCATCAGCGCGACCTTCGGCGCGCTTCTCTGGGGCCTCTACCAGGGGACGCAGGCGGTGGTGCGCGGCGACATCACGGCCGGCCACCTCGGCCAGACGGTCGTCTACGTGATCATCCTCGTCGGCAGCGTCGCCGTGCTCTCCGAGGTCTACGGCGACCTGCTGCGCGCCGCCGGCGCGACCGAGCGCTTGATGGAGCTGCTTGAGCTGAGCTCGCCGATCGTCTCGCCGACGTCGCCGCGCCCGCTCGCGGCGCGCGCCGGCGGATCGTCGGTGCACTTCGACGACGTCACCTTCCGCTATCCGTCGCGGCCGCTGCATCCGACGCTCGCGCACTTCAGCCTCTCGGTCGCGCCCGGCGAGACGGTCGCGCTCGTCGGCCCGAGCGGCGCCGGCAAGAGCACCGTGCTGCAGCTGATCCTGCGCTTCTACGATGTCGAGTCGGGCGCCGTGCTCGTCGACGGCGAGCGCGTCGACGGCGTGGCGCTCGACGCGCTGCGCGGGCGGATCGGCATCGTGCCGCAGGACAGCGTCATCTTCTCCGCCGACGCGATGGAGAACATCCGCTACGGCCGGCCCGAGGCGAGCGACGACGAGGTCGTCGCGGCGGCGACGGCGGCGTTCGCCCACGACTTCATCTCTGCCCTGCCCGAGGGCTACCGGACCTTCCTCGGCGAGCGCGGCGTCCGTCTCTCGGGCGGCCAGCGCCAGCGCATCTCGATCGCGCGGGCGATGCTGAAGAACGCGCCGCTGCTGCTCCTCGACGAGGCGACGAGCGCGCTCGATGCCGAAGGCGAGCGCATGGTCCAGGCCGCGCTCGAGTCGGCGATGAAGGACCGCACGACGATCGTCATCGCCCACCGCCTGTCGACGGTGCAGCGCGCGGACCGCATCGTCGTGCTCGAGGCCGGCGAGATCGTCGAAACCGGAACGCACGCGGAACTCGTGGCAGCCGGCGGCCTCTATGCACGACTGGCGGCACTGCAGTTCGACCGCTAAATAGCGACCCTCTGGAGACCCCATGCAACACCCCACATTCACGACGACCTTGACGATCGCCCTCGCGCTGTCTGCCGCGCTCGCGACCACCGGCTGCGACACCATGGGCCCGCGCGAGCGGGGCACGGCCGTCGGCGCCGGTGGCGGCGCCGCGGCCGGCGCGGTGATCGGCGCGGTCACCGGCGGTCGCGCCGGCACGGGCGCCGTCATCGGCGGCGCGATCGGCGCGATCGCCGGCAACCTCTGGTCCAAGCGCCAGGAAGATCGCCGCGTCGCGATGGAGCGGGCGACGCGCGGCACCGGTGTCGAGGTCACGCGCACGGCCGACAACCAGCTGAAGATCAACGTCCCGAACGACATCTCCTTCGACACCAACAGCTACCTGATCAAGCCGGAGCTGCGCGGCGTGCTCGATCCGTTCGCGTCGTCGCTGTCCGGAGATCCGGCGACCATCGTGAGCATCGTCGGCCACACCGACAGCACCGGCTCGGCGGCGATCAACAACCCGCTCTCCGTCGATCGCGCGCAGAGCGTTCGCGACTACCTCGTCGCCCGCGGCATCTCGCCCACGCTCATCGAGACCTCCGGCCGCGGCGATCGCGAGCCGCTGGCCGACAACGCCACCGAGTCCGGTCGCGCGCGCAATCGCCGCGTCGAGATCTTCCTGCGCGAGCCGGGCTGATCTGGGTCCGGAGGCACGTCGATAATCGCCGGATGCACCTCGCCGAAGCCTCCCCGTCCGCCGTCGTCACGCGCCCCGTGCGCACGCAATACGAGGACTTCCTGCGTCACGTGCGCGACCACGGCGTCGCCAAGGCGGACCGCACCGGAACGGGCACGAAGAGCGTCTTCGGCCATCAGATGCGCTTCGACCTGAGCGAAGGCTTTCCGCTGGTCACGACCAAGAAGGTCCACCTGCGCTCGATCGTCCTCGAGCTGCTCTGGTTCCTGCGCGGCGACGGCAACGCGCGCTGGCTGCAGGAGCGCGGCGTCACGATCTGGGACGAGTGGGCGCGGCCCGATGGCGACCTCGGTCCGGTCTACGGCGTGCAGTGGCGCTCGTGGCCCGCCCCCGACGGCCGCCACATCGACCAGATCGCCGCGGTCGTCGAGCAGCTCAAGACGAATCCCGATTCGCGCCGGATCATCGTCAGCGCCTGGAACGTCGCCGCCCTGCCCGAGATGGCGCTCCTGCCCTGCCACGCCCTGTTCCAGTTCTACGTCGCGCCCGCGAGCGACGGCCGCCGCCCCAGGCTCAGCTGCCAGCTCTACCAGCGCAGCGCCGACATCTTCCTCGGCGTGCCGTTCAACATCGCGAGCTACGCATTGCTGACGCACATGCTGGCGCAGCAGTGCGACCTCGACGTCGGCGACTTCGTCTGGACCGGCGGCGACTGCCACATCTATGCGAACCACGCCGAGCAGGTCGAGCTGCAGCTCGGCCGCGCGCCGTTCCCGTACCCGGAGCTGGAGATCGCGCGCCGGCCGGCGTCGATCTTCGACTACGCGCTCGATGACTTCGTCGTGCACGACTACCGGCACCACGCCGGCATCAAGGCGCCGGTCGCGGTCTAGATGTTGATGGTCAATAGGTTGTTCCCGCCGAGTCTTGAGGCGGGAGGCCTATAGCCGAGAGCCGAGTGTTCTCGGTGGGTGTTGTAGTAGTCGAGGAACGCTGGCAGCCAGTCTGTTCGCTCTTGGCTGTTCGCCCAGATGCGGCCGTAGGCCCATTCACGCAGGCAGGTCTGGATGAAGCGCTCGGCCTTGCCGTTGGTCTGCGGCGTGTAAGGCCGGGTATAGGTGTGCTTGATGCCCAGCGCCTGACAGGCCTTGTTGAAGAGCTTGGAGCGGTAGGCCGAGCCGTTGTCGGTCAAGAGGCGCTTGATCTTCACGCCGTGCGCCGCGTAGTGCGCGACCGAGGCTTTGAGGAACTCGATGGCCGAGCCCTTGCGCTCGTCGGGATGCATCTGCACGAAGCCGGCACGCGAGTGGTCGTCGATGGCAACATGAGCGAACTCCCAGCCGGCCCCGCGTACCGCGTCCTGTCGATCGCCTGTGACGCGGTGGCTCGGGCGCACGATGCGGCCGAGCTTCTTGATGTCGATGTGCAGCATCTCGCCAGGTGCCGTGTGCTCGTAGCGAACCACCGGGCGCACCGGATCGAGCGCTTTCAGGCTCGACAAGCCCAGGCGAGCCAGCCAGCGGCTCACGGTCGAGACGCTGCGGCCCACCAGCTCGGCGATGCGGCGCATGGGCATGCGCAGCCTGCGCAGCTGCTCGATCGAGCGCCCCAGCGCTGCATCGACCGTCTCGCGGGTGCGCCTCGGGCGCGAGCTGCGATCGACCAGGCCAGCCAGTCCGTGCTCCTCGTAGCGTCGCAGCCACTTCCTGGCCGTGCGCAGGCTGACGCCGGCGGCTTCGGCCGCCGCCCTCAGCCCCATCACCCTGACTCGCTCGACCAACAACTTGCGGCCCTCAACGGTCAATCTGGCATTCTTGTGGCTGTTCACCCGGTCGTCCTTTCTGTGAGTGCTGAAGCGTCGTAACTCCAGTCTCCCAGACTCTTCCGGGTGAACAACCTATTGAGACATCACA
>JBBRZP010000144.1:0-9848 GCA_038236565.1 Burkholderiales bacterium
CCCTGGACGATCCAGATACCGTGCTTCGCGAACGCGCGGATGAGCGCTTCCGGCACGGCCGCGCCACCGACCAGCGAGCGCATCCCCGAGGGCAGCGTCCAGCGCCCGGGCTCCTCCGCGAGCGACCGGTCGTAGGCCTGGATCACACCCATCCAGATGGTCGGCACGCCGACCGCGAGCGTCGGCGGCTGTTGCGTGACGAGGTCGAGCAGGTCGTCGGGATGCAGGTGCGGTCCGGGGAAGACGATCTTCGCGCCCGTCATCACCGCACCGTAGGGCAGACCCCAGCAGTTGGCATGGAACATCGGCGTCACCGGCAGCAGCACGTCCGACGACTTCATCGCCCAGTTCTCGCCGAGGCAGCCGACCAGCGTGTGCAGCACCGTCGACCGGTGCGAGTAGACGACGCCCTTCGGCCGTCCGGTCGTGCCCGACGTGTAGCACATGGCCACCGGATCGGTCTCGTCGTGCGAGGCATAGGCGAACGCGTCGCCGTCGGCTTCGGCTTCGGCGAGGAGGGCCTCGTAATCGAGATGGCCGCCGCCCGTGTCGACGCGCGCGCCGGAGAACGGGAACACGATCACCTTCTCGAACGCGTGCTTGTCGGCGAACTGGCGCAAGAGTGGCAGCAGGATGTCGTCGACGACGATGAAGCGGTCCTTGGCGTCGGCCGCGATCCAGCCGATCTCGTCGGGTGCGAGCCGCAGGTTGAGGGTGTGCATGACGCCACCCGCGGCCGGGATGCCGAAGTAGCACTCGAGATGTGCGTGGTGGTTCCAGGCGAGCGTCGCGACGCGATCGCCCTTCTTCAGGCCGAGCGACGCGAGCGCTGCGGCGAGCTGGCGCGTGCGGCGATGAAAGTCTGCGTACGTGTGCGTGCGCAGCGACTTGTCGGGCAGGCGCGAGAGGATCTCGTTCCGCGCGAACAGAGTGCCGGCGCGGTCGAGCAGATGGTTGAGCGAGAGCGGCACGTCCATCATGGTCGAGAGCATGGCGGTGTCTCCTTGTCTTCTTGTGTCTGGGATCAGGCCCGCGCCGCGGCGCCCCCGTCGCGCGCCGCGACGAGCGCGCGATGCTCGGGCTCGAGCAGCGACATCACGATCAGCGAGTCGAACCCGGCGCCGCTGCGCACGCTCTCGCGCAGCCGCCCTTCCTCGACGAAGCCTTCACTGCGGTACAGGCCGAGCGCGCGCTCGTTCTCGCTCTTCACGTCGAGCCAGAAGCGATGCGCGCCGAGGTCGCGGAACGCCATCTCGGCGAGCAGGCGCACGCAGGCGCGACCGTAGCCCTGCCCCTTGGGTCGCAGCACGATGCGCTTCAGCTCGATCGACGCGTGCTGGTTGCGGCAGCCCTGCAGGATCACGAAGCCGGCCGACGGATAACCCGCGCCGGCCTCGACGATGAAGTGGCGGAAGTCGGGGAAGCGCACGGCGCCTTCGTGCTGGACGCGCTCCCACGGCGTGATGAAGGGCCGGTTCTCGGGATCGTCCTCGACGGTGCCGACGAAGTCGAGGTCCGACAGCATCGTCGGACGCAGCCGCAGCGCGAGGCTGGAGCGCTCGCTCATGGCAGTCGCCGGCCGGTCGCGCGCCGGTCGTCGGCAGACGCATCGACGTTGCGCCGGATCGCCGATCGCGTGCCGGCGACCTCGACGAACGAGCGCGCGCTGGCGAGCAGTGCCTGCGGCTCGATCGCGAGCAGGCCGACCGGGATCAGCATCGTGCCGCGGCCTCCCGTGAGCCCCGACCACGGTCCGAACAGATAGCGCTCATAGTGCCGCAGCGACAAGGGCTCGCGCAAGGCGTCGGTATGGACGACGAGCTGCGGAAAGCGCTTGCCGCTGTCGCCATCGCAGCGCAGGTCGACGTGCTCGATCGCCGTCCACGGCACGACATCGAGGCCCGGCACGTGCAGTCCCTGCGTGTCGAGGCGCAGGCCGTGGCCGGCGCGGACGTTGCGCACGAGGCTGCCGAGGCCGATCGCCAGGACCCAGAAGCAGAGCGCGAGCACGCCAGCGGTCAGGAGCTGGTCTTCGAAGTCGAGATCGTCGCCGCGACGCACGACGACCAGCGTCACGATCGCGGCGACCATGAGCAGGAGCAAGCCGAGGTGCGCGAGCCAGCGCGGCGCGACGACGACCGGATCGGCGCTCAGCGCGGCGCTCCTGCTCACACGTCGACCTCGACGCCGTCGCCGCGCAGCTCCATCAGCTCGCGCCGCGCCTGCGCCTCGCCCTTGCCCATGAGCCTGGTCAGCGACAGCGTGGTCGCCGCGAAGCCGGCGGCGCCGAAGCCGATCGGCAGCAGACGGCGCGTCTCGGGGTTGAGCGTCGTGTCCCAGAGCTGCTCGGCGTTCATCTCGCCCAGTCCCTTGAACCGGCTGGTGCTCCAGCTGCCCTCCTTCGCGCCTTCCTTGCGGAGGCGGTCGAGCGTCGCGCGCAGCTCGTCGTCGTCGAGCGCGTAGATCTTGGCGGCGGGCTTCTTGCCGCGCGCCGGCGCATCGACGCGAAAGAGCGGCGGCTTGGCGACGTAGACGTGGCCGCGCTCGATCAGCTTCGGAAAGTGGCGGAAGAAGAGCGTCAGCAGGAGCACCTGGATGTGCGAGCCGTCGACGTCGGCGTCCGAGAGGATGCAGACCTTGCCGTAGCGCAGGCCGCTGAAGTCGGGCGTGTCGTCGGCGCCGTGCGGATCGACGCCGACCGCGACCGCGATGTCGTGGATCTCGTTGTTCGCGAAGAGCCGGTCGCGCTCGACCTCCCACGCGTTCAGCACCTTGCCGCGCAACGGCAGGATCGCCTGCGTCTCCTTGTCACGACCCATCTTGGCGCTGCCGCCGGCCGAGTCGCCTTCGACCAGGAAGATCTCGTTGAGCGCCAGGTCGCGGCTCTCGCAGTCGGTGAGCTTGCCCGGCAGCACGGCGACGCCCGAGCCGCGGCGCTTCTCGACCTTCTGGCTCGCGCGCTGGCGCGTCTGCGCCTGGCGGATGACGAGATCGGCGAGCTTTCGCCCGTGCTCGACGTGCTGGTTGAGCCAGAGCTCGAACGCCGGTCGCACGCAGTTCGAGACGAGCCGCAGCGCCTCGCGGCTGTTGAGCCGCTCCTTGATCTGACCCTGGAACTGCGGATCGAGCACCTTGGCCGAGAGCACGAAGCTGGCACGCGAGAAGACGTCCTCGGGCATCAGCTTCACGCCTTTCGGCAACAGGCTGTGCATGTCGATGAAGCCCTTGACGGCGACGAAAAGGCCGTCCTTCAGCCCCGACTCGTGCGTGCCGCCTGCCACCGTCGGGATCAGGTTGACGTAGCTCTCGCGCACCGCGTTGCCGTCTTCCGTGAAGGCGATGCACCACGACGCGCCCTCGCCCTCGGCGACGTCCTCGCTCTCCTTGCCGTCGGCGAAGTGGGCGCCTTCGAAGAGCGGGATGACCGGATCGGCAGAGAGCGTCTGCATCAGGTAGTCCGACAAGCCCGCGGCGTAGAGCCATTCCTGGCGCTCGGGCTCGCGGTTCGCCTTCTCGACGGTGAGCGAGACCTTCACGCCCGGCATGAGCACGGCCTTGCTGCGCAGCAGGTGCATGAGTTCGGCGCGCGGCAGGTCGGCGCTTTCGAAGTATTTCGGATCGGGCCAGACGCGCACGCGCGTGCCGCTCTTGCGGTCACCCGCCGCGGACTTGCGCAGCGCGAGCTTGTCGACGACGTCGCCGCCGGCGAACGCCATCGCGGCGACCTGCCCCGCGCGCCAGACGCTCACCTCGAGCCGCTTGGCGAGCGCGTTGGTGACGCTGACGCCGACGCCGTGCAGTCCGCCGGAGAAGCTGTACGCCGAGCTGCCGCCCTTGTCGAACTTGCCGCCGGCATGCAGGCGCGTGAACACGATCTCGATGACGCTCACGCCCTCGTCAGGATGGAGGCCCGTCGGGATGCCGCGGCCATCGTCGTCGACGCTGACCGAGCCGTCGGCGTGCAGCGTCACGTCGATGGCGGTGCCGACACCGGCGAGCGCCTCGTCGGCGGCGTTGTCGATCGCCTCCTGCACGATGTGCAGCGGGCTCTCGGTGCGCGTATACATGCCCGGCCGCTGCTTGACCGGCTCGAGGCCCTTCAGGACGCGGATCGACGCCTCGCCGTACGAGGACTTGGGGGCGGTCGCCATGGGCGCGGATTCTAGGTTGGCCCCTCGGGCGACGACCCGCGCGCAGGGCTGCAACAATCGCCCGGCCATGCCCACGATCCCCTCTCACCCGCTCGGCCGCTCGGGCCTGCGTGTCGCGCCGATCTGCCTCGGCAGCAATGTCTTCGGCTGGACCGTCGACAAGGCGATGTCGCACCGCCCGCTCGACGCCTGGATCGCGACGATCGACCGCCTCAGTGCACCGCTACCGGCATGAGCACCGCCCAGCCCCGACCGACGCTCTCGATGACGCAGGTGCTGATCTGCGGCGGGGCGATCGTCACGATGTCGATGGGCATCCGCCACGGCTTCGGCCTGTGGCTGCAGCCGATCACCGCCGAGCGCGGCTGGAACCGCGAGACCTTCGCCTTCGCGATCGCGGTGCAGAACCTTGCATGGGGCATCGCCGGCCCGTTCGCCGGCGCGCTCGCCGACCGCCTGGGCGCGTTCCGCGTCCTCATCATCGGCAGCGTGCTCTACGGCCTCGGCCTCGTCGCGATGGGCCTCGCCTCGACCGGCGCTGGCTTCCTCGGCGGCGCGGGCCTGCTCCTCGGCCTGGCGCAGTCGGGCACGACCTACGCCGTCGTGTACGGCGTCATCGGCCGCAACGTCGCGCCGGAGCGGCGCAGCTGGGCGATGGGCATCACCGCCGCGGCCGGGTCGTTCGGCCAGTTCCTGATGGTGCCGGTCGAAGGCGGGCTGATCAGCGGCATCGGCTGGCAGAACGCGCTCTTCGTCCTCGGCGCGCTCGCGCTCCTGATCGTGCCGCTGGCGTTCGGCCTGCGCGAGCCCGAGCGCAGCGCGGCGGCGGGGTCCCAGCAGAGCGTCGGCGCGGCGGTGCGCGAGGCGCTCGGCGACCGCAGCTTCCAGCTGCTGACCGCGGGCTACTTCGTGTGCGGCTTCCAGGTCGTCTTCATCGGCGTGCACATGCCGAGCTACCTGAAGGACCACGGCCTGGCACCGGGCGTCGCGACGACCGCCCTCGCGCTCATCGGCCTCTTCAACGTCTTCGGCACCTACCTCGCGGGCCTGCTCGGCGGGCGGATGCCGAAGAAGCACCTGCTCTCGGCGATCTACACGCTGCGCTCGCTCGCGATCGTGATCTTCGTGCTCGCGCCGCTGACGCCGTGGAGCGTGTACATCTTCGCCGCCGTGATCGGCTTCCTCTGGCTCTCGACGGTGCCGCTCACCAGCGGCATCGTCGCCGAGATCTTCGGCGTGCGCTACCTCGGCATGCTCGGCGGCTTCGTCTTCCTCAGCCACCAGGTCGGCAGCTTCCTCGGCGTCTGGCTCGGTGGTCGCCTCTACGACGTCACCGGCAGCTACGACGTCGTCTGGTGGATCGCGATCGCGCTCGGCCTCTTCGCCGCGATCGTCAACCTGCCGATCCGCGAGCGGGCGATCCTGCGCCCGGTGCCGGCATGAAGCCGGCCCGCATCGCCGCGTGGACGACGGTCGCGCTCGCGCTGGCCGGCGTGTTCGCCGCCTACCAGCGGCCCGAGGTCGTCGTCGATCTCGCCAACCGGGTGTGGGCCTGCTTTTGACCGCTCCGCTCGCGGCGGCGCCGGCGGTGCGCTGACGTGGGCGAGCCTTCCTCGTGGGTGGTCCGCTGGAGCGCGCTGATCCCGGCCGGCGCCAGCGTCCTCGACGTCGCTGCGGGCAGCGGCCGGCACACGACGTGGCTTGCGGCACGCGGCTGTCGCGTCACCGCCGTCGATCGTGACGGCGACGCGCTGCGGCCCTTGTCCGACCGGGCCGAAGTCGTCGTCGCCGATCTCGAGTCGGGACCATGGCCGTTCGCCGACCGGCGCTTCGACGCGATCGTCGTCACCAACTACCTCTGGCGGCCGCTGTTCGCGTCGCTCGTCGCGGCGCTCGCCGACGGCGGCGTCATCGTCTACGAAACCTTCGCGCTCGGCCAGGAGACGGTCGGCCGGCCGTCGCGCCCCGACTTTCTCCTCACCCGCGGTGAACTTCTCGACGCCCTGCGGGGTCTGCGCATCGTGGCATTTGAAGACGGCTTCCTCACCGGTCCCGACCGATTCGTGCAACACGCGGTCGCCGTGCGGGAGCGCGCGTCGGCGGCTCCGGCGCGCTACCCGCTCGACGCCTCGGCGCGGCGCCCCGGGTCGGTAGAATCGGCCGATTCAGGAATCCTCGAATGAAACCCCTCACCGGCAGCATCGTCGCGCTCGTCACGCCGATGCAGGACGACGGCAGCATCGACTTCGCCGCGCTGCGTCGCCTGATCGACTGGCAGATCGCCGAAGGCACGCAGTGCATCGGCGTCGTCGGCACGACCGGCGAATCGCCGACGGTGACGATGGAGGAGAACTGCGAGGTGATCCGCATCGCCGTGGAGCAGGCCGGCGGCCGCGTTCCGGTGATGGCCGGCACCGGCGCGAACTCCACCGCCGAGGCGATCGAGCTGTCGCGCTTCGCGCTCAAGGTTGGCGCCGACTGCACGCTCTCGGTCGTGCCGTACTACAACAAGCCGTCGCAGGAAGGCATCTACCGCCACTTCAAGGCGATCGCCGAGGCCGTCGACATTCCGATGGTCCTTTACAACGTCCCCTCGCGTACGGTCGCCGACCTGCAGGTCGAGACCGCGCTGCGACTGGCGCAGGTGCCCGGCGTCATCGGCATCAAGGACGCGACCGGCGACATCGCCCGCGGCAGCGCGCTCCTGCGCGCCGCGCCGGCGGGCTTCTCGGTCTATTCGGGCAACGACGATTCGGCCGTCGCGCTGATGCTGCTCGGCGGCCACGGCAGCGTGAGCGTCACCGCCAACGTCGCGCCGCGCGCGGTCCAGGCGATCTGCGCGGCGGCGCTCGCCGGCGACGCGCGCACCGCGGCGCGGCTGCAGCTGCAGCTCCTGGCGCTGCACCAGGTGCTGTTCGTCGAGCCCAGCCCGGCACCGGCGAAATGGGCGCTCGCGCAGCTCGGCCGCTGCGGTGCGACGGTCCGCCTGCCGATCACGCCGCTGAGCGCCTCGGGCCAGGCCGCGGTGAAGGCGGCGCTGAGCGAGGCCGGGCTCCTGTGAAAACGCTTCACGGGCCACGAGGAAACGAACGGCACCTCGGACCTTGAGTCCGACGTGATCCGTGCACGCCGCAGCGGCCAGCCCGCACCGGCATCGATGGAGACTTTCAGAGTGACCCTTGCCCTTTCCTCACGCCTCGCGGCGGGCCTCGCGTGCCTGGCCCTGGTCGCCGGCTGCTCGACGGTCGAAAACCTCCTCTCCGGCGACAAGGTCGACTACAAGTCGACGGCGACGAACCGCAGCAGCGGCCTCGAGATTCCGCCCGACCTGACGCAGCTCTCGCGCGAGTCGCGCTACCAGCAGCCGAACGGCAGCATCAGCGCCTCGACCTTCCGGGCGACGACGACAGCCGCCGCGTTGTCGACGACGCCGGCCGCGGCGACGGTCGCGCCGCAGTCGGTCGGTGCCTTTCGCATCGAACGCCTGGGCAACGAGCGCTGGCTGAGCACGACGCTCGCGCCCGAAGACGTCTTCCCGCTGATCCGCACGTTCTGGAAGGACAACGGCTTCAACCTCGTCCAGGATCGCGCCGAGGCCGGCGTGCTCGAGACCGACTGGGCGGAGAACCGCGCCAGGCTGCCGAACGACATCATCCGCAACACCATCGGCAAGGTCCTCGACTCGGCCTTCTCCACCGGAGAGCTCGACAAGTACCGCACGCGGGTCGAGCGCACCGCGACAGGCAGCGACATCTACATCACGCACCGCGGCATGGTCGAGGTCTACATGGGCGACCGCAAGGAATCGACCGTGTGGCAGCCGCGCCCCGCCGAGCCGCAGCTCGAGGCGACCTTCCTGACGCGCCTGATGGTCAAGCTCGGCGCCAAGGACGACACGGCCAAGGCGATCGTCGCGGCGGCCGGCGCGACGCCGACGGCGCCGGCGCGCGCCCGCGCGCTCGACGGCCGGCCGACGCCGACGCTTCAGGTCGACGACGGCTTCGACCGCGCCTGGCGCCGCGTCGGCATCGCCCTCGACCGCAGCGGCTTCACGGTCGAGGACCGCGATCGCGCCCAGGGCCTCTATTTCGTCCGCTACGTCGATCCGAAGTTCGCGGGACGGGAAGAGCCCAACATCTTCAGCCGGCTCTTCTCCGGGCGCAGCAAGGACGACACCGGCCTGGCCAAGTACCGCGTCAAGGTGACGGCCGAAGGCAACGTCAGCACGGTCGCCGTGCTCGATTCGCAAGGCAAGCCCGAGGGCACGGAGAACGGCAAGCGGATCGTCGCGCTGCTGCTCGAAGACCTGCGCTAGTGGCGGCGCTCGCGCGCACGCCCGGCCCGCCGTGATCCGTTTCTGCAGCCTCGGCAGCGGCAGCAGCGGCAACGCCACCGTCGTCGAGGCGACGAGCGGCATCACGACGACGCGGCTTCTGGTCGACGCCGGCATGTCCATGCGCGAGATCGAGCTCCGCCTCGCCCGTGCGGGCCTCGCGGGCAGCGACCTCGACGCCGTCTTCGTCACTCACGAGCACGGCGACCACGTCGGCTGCGCGCTGGCGCTGGCCGAGCGCTACGGACTCGCGGTCTGGATGAGCCGTGGCACCTGGCGCGCCATCGGCGCGGCCGCGATGCCGGCGCGCTTCAGTGTCGCGCGCGACGGCGAATCGATCGCCGTCGGCGACCTCGAGCTGCATCCGTTCACGGTCGCGCACGACGCCGCCGAGCCGCTGCAATTGCGCTGCAGCGACGGCGGCTCGTGCCTGGGCATCCTCACCGACCTGGGCTCGATCACGTCGCACATGGTCGAGAGCGTCACGGGGTGCGACGCCCTCGTCCTCGAGTGCAACCACGACGAAGGACTGCTGGCAGCGTCGCGCTATCCGGCGTCGCTGAAGGCGCGCATCGGCGGGCGCTTCGGGCATCTGAGCAACGCGACGGCGGTCGAGCTGCTCGGCCGTGTCGCCGGCGAGCGCCTGCGCCATCTGGTGGCGGCGCACCTCAGCCGCGAGAACAACAGCCCGCAGCTCGTGCGGAGCGCCCTCGCCGGGCGCTGGGGCAGCCGACCGGAAGACATCGTCGTCGCCGACCCGGAGCGCGGTTTCGACTGGCTGCAGCTCGGCTGATCGTCACGCGCCGCTTCATGGAGAAAGGCAAACCCGAAAAGCAGAAAGCCGCCCGGAGGCGGCTTTCGGCGGTTTTCGCAAACCGTCTTACTTCATCGCGCCCGAGGCGGCGTTCATCGCCGCCGAGGCAGCCATGCCCGCCGACGAGGCAGCATCCATCGCCGCGGTGGCAGCGGTGGAAGCGGACATCGCGGACGAGGCGCTCGAGTCGGTGGAAGGGGTTGTCACGATGGTCGTCGTCGACGGCGTCGACATCGTCGCCGGCGGCGTCACGGTCGTGGTGGTCTCTTCCTTCTTGCTGCAGGCAGCGAAAGAAATGGCGGCGGCCAGAGTGACCATCAGCAGTGCTGTTTTCATGTTTCTCCTCGATTTTAAGGTTCGGACAATGACCGGTAATTGTGGGAACCCTCCTTGTCCAAGAGTCCCAGCGTCTTCAAGACATGGAGCGCTCAAGCATTTCCAGTGCCTAGCCAATGATTATAGACGTCTTAGGTGCTTTCCCTAGAGACCGAGCGTTGTCACCGGAAAGGCTTCTGCCGAGCGTTGCAAAAGAGCGTCAATCGTTTCGCGC
>JBBRZP010000145.1:0-9615 GCA_038236565.1 Burkholderiales bacterium
GCGCGAAGATCGCGTCCAGGATGGCGTCCGAGACCTGGTCGGCGACCTTGTCGGGATGGCCTTCGGAGACCGATTCGGAAGTGAAGAGGAAGTCGTTCGACACGCTGTGCTCCAGTGCTGAAAAAATCGGGCGGCCCGCTGGTGAAATCGCGTTGCCGGCCGGGGCTCTGGAGGAGCGGCGAACGCTTTAGCGGGATTCTTTTAACGTCGCCCCGCAAGTTGTTCAGTAACTCGGCGACAGCGCGATTATAGGAATTCCCGAGCGCGGCGCGTCCAGCCGTGTTTCGAGCTCGCGGCCGACCTCGCGCTCGATAATGGGCTCGATGGGTCAGGTGACGACGCTTCTCTCCGCGCTGGCGGAAGGCCACTCCGAGGTGTTCGGCGAGCTCTATGCCATCCTGTATCCCGAGCTGCACCGCCTCGCGCACTCGCGCGTGCGGCGCAGCGGCGACATGACGCTGCTCGACACGACATCGCTGGTGCACGAGGCCTACCTCCGCTTCGAGAACACCGGCGCCGTGACCTTTCGCGATCGCGCCCAGTTCATGGCCTACGCGGCGCGGGTGATGCGCTCGATCGTCGTCGACGCGGTGCGCCGGCGCGGCGCGGAGCGGCACGGCGGTGCGGCCGTCCACGTCGAGCTCGACGAGGCCGAGGCGCTGCCGGCCGCCGATCCGCGCGACAGCGAGGTCCTGCGCGTCCACGAGTCGCTCGAGGAGCTGGCGGCGATCGATCCGCGCCTGGTGCAGGTGGTCGAGATGCGCTACTTCGCAGGCATGACCGTGACCGAGATCGCGGGCGTCCTGAACCTGGCCGAGCGCACCGTGGCACGCGACTGGGAGAAGGCGCGGCTCTTCCTCCACGCCTGTCTGCGCTGACATGCGTCCGGGCGTGCGCGCAACCGCAGGAGCACGCCGATGAACGCACGCATCCCGGCGACGGCCTCGCTCGCCCCGCCCACGGCGGACGAATGGCGCCGGATCTTCGTCCTCCTCGACACCGCGCTCGATCTCGAGCCGGAGTCGCGTGCCGACTGGCTCGCCACGCTCGACCCCGAGCACATGCCGCTCGCGCCCTGGCTCCACGAGCTGCTGCGCGCACAAGCCTCGCGCGACACCGCCGACTTCCTCGGCCGGGCCGGCTCGTTCGAGCTGCCGCCGGGCGAGGGCGGACCCGCGCCGGCAGGCGCAGCCTCGATCGTCGGCCCGTACCGCCTGCTGCGCGAGATCGGCCAAGGCGGCATGGCGACGGTCTGGCTCGCCGAGCGCGCCGACGGGCTGCTCGAGCGCAAGGTCGCGGTCAAGCTGCCGCACGCGAGCTGGGGCGCAGCGTCGTTCGCCGACCGCATGGCCCGCGAGCGCAACATCCTCGCCTCGCTCACCCATCCGAACATCGCCCGGCTCTACGACGCCGGCCTGGCCGCCGACGGCCGGCCCTACCTCGCGCTCGAGTACGTCGACGGCCTGCCGATCGACACGCACGCCGCCACGCGCGGCCTCTCGATCCGCGAGCGCGTCGAGCTGATCGTGCAGGTCGCACGCGCGGTGGCCTACGCGCATGCGCGCCTGGTCGTGCACCGCGACCTGAAGCCGTCGAACATCCTCGTCGACGCGCAGGGCCGCGCGCATCTGCTCGACTTCGGCGTCGCCCGTCTCATCGATCCCGGCGACGAGGCCGCGCCGGCCTCGCAGGCGACGGTCTCGATCGGGCGCGCGCTGACGCCTGACTACGCTTCGCCCGAACAGATCCGCGGCGATCCGATCGGCACCGCTTCCGACGTGTATTCGCTCGGCGTCGTCGCGTATGAG
Organism: Burkholderiales bacterium; assembly: GCA_038236565.1. Lineage (GTDB taxonomy): Bacteria > Pseudomonadota > Gammaproteobacteria > Burkholderiales > Burkholderiaceae_C > Schlegelella_A. Next base: position 1,809 of record JBBRZP010000145.1, read on the forward strand.
GTGCTCGCGGGCACGCGACCGTATCGGCTGCCGAAGAACGTCGGCGCGGTCGCGCTCGCCGAGGCGATCGCACGCGTCGAGCTGGCCGCGGCGAGCGAAGCGGGCGGCACGAACGCGTCGCGTGGCGAGCTGAAGGGCGATCTCGACGCGATCCTCGCCAGGGCGCTCGCGCCCGCGAGCGCCGATCGCTACGAAACCGTCGATGCATTCGCCGACGATCTCGATCGCCACCTGCGCGGCGAGCCGGTGCGCGCCCGTGCCGCGTCGCGCGCGTACGTCGCCGAGCGCTGGGTGCGGCGGCACAAGCTCGAGACGGCGATCGCCGTCGCGCTTGTCGTCGCCGCGGTCGGCGGGGCGTACGCCCAGGTCGCCGTCACGCTCGCGCTCGCCGCCGGCGCGCTGGTCGCGCTCTGGCAGCGCAACAACGCCGTGCGCCAGGCCGAGATCGCGCGCGCCGCGCTGGCCCGGGGCGAGCAGGTCAAGGACTTCATCGCCTCGATCTTCACGCACGCCGTGCCGCGCGCGGGCAAGGGCGGCGTGGTCGCCGCGGCCGACCTCCTGCGCGCCGCGTCCCGCCGCGTCGAGACCGATCTTGCGGGCCAGCCGGCGGTCGCCGCCGAGCTGGCCGCCCTGATCGGCGCGAGCTTCAACGAGCTGAACGAGGTGCACGCGGCGCTGGAGTGGCTTCCGAAGGCGATCGAGCTTTGCGTGCGCGAGCTCGGGCCGACCCATCACCTGACGCTGCAGAGCCGCCACCACCTCGTCGAGGCGGCGAACTATGTCGGCGACCTGGAGACCTCGGAAGCCCTCCTGCCGTCGCTCGTCCGCGACCTGCGGGCGGCGCAGCCGGCCGAAGCGAAGCTGCTGGTGTCCGCACTCGAGCCGTACAGCTTCGTGCTCGCCAAGCGCGCGCGGGAGACAGAAGCCATCGCGGCGCTGCACGAGGGCCTCGAGGTCGCCACGCGGGTGCTGGGCGAGGGCAGCGACGAGGCGCTGTCGACGCGCGTGGCGCTGTCGAACACGCTGATCCATTTCGGCCGCAAGCGAGAGGGCCTGGAGGCGATGGGTGCGGCGCTCGCGCTGGCGCGGGCGGCGTACGGAGCGCAGCGGCCGCATCGCCTGCTGCTCGTCGTCGAGCGCGGCCAGGCCGATGCCATGGCATCGAACCAGCGCCCGCGCGATGCCGTGCCGCTGCTTCGACAGGCACTCGTCGATCAGCGCGCGCTCGACGTCGAGGAGACGGTGCGCGTGCGCGAAGCAATGACCTTCCTCGGCAAGTCGCTCCTGCTCTGCGGCCGGCTCGAAGAGGCGGACGACTTGTTCACGCAGAGTGCCGCGCTGCTGGAGAAGCTCACGGGCGGCCACAGTCACGAGGACGTCGGCGCCCAGACCTGGCGGGGACGCGTCGCGGTCATGCAGGGCGACGGACCGGCGGCGCTGGCCCACCTCGATCGCGCCGACGACATCGCGCGGCCGCTCGGTGAGGAGGGCGAGTGGCAGGTCTTCAACCGGGCCTCGCTGCGGGCCATGGCGCTGGCCTTCGCAGGCTGCGGTGCGGAGGCACTCGCAGCCACCGATGCGGCGGCCATGACGTCGCCGTCCGCGAAGGGTCAGGTCCTGGTGCGCCTGTTGCACGCGCGGGCGATGGCTTTGCGCTCGACGGGCCGATCGGCGGAAGCGCTGGCGACGGCCGAGCGCGCGCTCGCCGCCGCCGAAGGCGGGGACTCTCCCGCGCTCGAGCACGGCCTGGCGCTGGTCGAGACGGCGCGCTGCCATCTGGCCGCGGGTGCGCCGGCCGAAGCGGCCCGCCGCTGGCGCGAGGCGCTCTCGGTCTGGGAGGCCGGGCAGGTCGACGGCATGGCCGAGCGGCAGGCCGACGTCGCGGAGCTCGCCGCGCTCCCCGCCGCGACCTGATCCGCCCCGTCCGACCCGTCCCCCTGGACGGAGGGGAGTGCGAACTTTCTCTCGTGCAGGTGGCAGGTTTCGACAGGTGACCTCGTTCCAGTAAGCAGAGAGGCGTGCGCCGCACGGACGCGCCTCGACGTCGACTGCCCACGGAGCCCGCATGCCACATCCCGACCGTCGTCCACTCCCGCTCGCCGCTGCGCGCATGGCCCTCGCTCTTGCCGCGCTCGCGGCCAGCGGCGCCGCGAGTGCGCAGGGCTTCATCGTCGGCATCGGCGCCGGCGCCGACCGCGGCCACGTCGACTGCGTGCCGTCGTTTCCCTGCGACCGCTCGAGCGCGCACTGGAAGCTGACCGGCGCGTACCGCTTCGCCGACGTGTACGACGTGCAGCTCGCCTACATCCATGGCGGCCGGTTCCAGGGCGGCGATGTCACGCCGCTCGGCACCCCGTTCGGCGGCACCTTCAAGATCGACGGCATCGGCCTCACGGCCGGCTATCGCTACGCCTTCGCGCCCGACTGGAGCGTCGTCGCGCGATTCGGCGCGGTGAGCATGCGCACGCGCTTCGACTACGCCAATGCGCTCGCCGCCGGCGTCAGCCAGACGAGCCTGCAGCCGCTCGGCGGCGTCGGCCTCGCCTATGCGGTCACGCCATCGCTGCGCCTCGGCGTCGACTACGACATGACCCGCTTTAAGGTGCACACGACGCGCGGCTCGCTCCGCATGCTCGGCGTCGCCGCCCAGCTCTCGTTCTGAACCGGACCGACCATGAACGCCACTTCGACTTCCGTCCGCCCGATCGCCGGCGGCCTGCGCGCCCTGATGCTGCAGGCCGCGATGGTGTGCGCCGGCCTCGTCCTCGCCGCCTGCGGCGGCAGCGCCAACGCGCCGCCGCCGCCCGAGACCGGGCCGGTCGTGCCGGTGCTGCCCGTGGCGCCGACGATCACGCAGCAGCCCGCGGACCTGACGGTGACCGCCGGCCAACCGGCCAGCTTCACGGTCGCCGCGACCGGCACCGCGCCGCTGTCGTATCGGTGGCAACGCAACGGCTCCGACATCGCCGGGGCGACCGGCACCGCGTACTCGATCGCGTCGACGCTGCTCGCCGACAGCGGCGCGACCTTTCGTGCCGTGGTCAGCAACGGCGCCGGCAGCGCGACGAGCAACAGCGCCACGCTGACGGTGGCGGCGAGCGCTCCTGTTCTCACGATCTCGCCGCAGCCTGCGAACACCGCGGTGGTCGCGGGCGCGTCGGCGTCGTTCACGGTGGGAGGCACCTGCAGCAGCGGCACGCTGGTCATCCAGTGGCAGCGGCTCGGCGGCCCGGCCTTCGCCGACATCGCCGGCGCGACGTCGGCCACCTACAGCCTCACCACCGCGCTCGCCGACAACGGCGCACAGTTCCGCGCCGCGCTGTCGTGCAGCGGCCAGGCCGCAACGACCAGCAATGCCGCGACGCTGACGGTGACCGCGCCGGGCGGCGTCACGCTCAGCCTGTACACGCTCAACGGGCTGCGCGACCAGGCGCGCATCAACGGCGTCACCGCCGTCGATCGGCTCGCCGACGGCAGCACCGCCCTGTTCGTGGGATCGCAGCTCAAGCGCATGAGCGCCGACCGCCTGTCGATCGCGCCGATCACCGGAACCCCGCAGGTCGGCTACCTCGACGGCGCCGCGGCCACGGCGCAGTTCAGGACGCCGCTCGGCATCGCCCACGACAGCGCCGGCGTCATCTACGTCGCTGACACCCAGAACCACGTCATCCGGCGCGTCGCCACCGACGGGACCGTGTCGACGCTGGCCGGGAGCGCTGGCAACAACGCCCTGACCGACGGCACGGGGGCGGCCGCGCGGTTCTCCGAGCCGACCGGCATCGTGCTCGCGCCCGACGGCGACCTCTACGTGGCCGACCGGGGCAACAACGCGATCCGTCGCGTCACGACGGCCGGCGTCGTGACGACCTACGCCGGCAGCGGCACCTCGGGCTTCGCCGATGGCGCCGCACTCAGCGCCCAGTTCCGGCAGCCGTACGCCATCGTGGCCGCGGCCAACGGCGATCTGATCCTGTCCGACCGCGTCAACCAGCGCGTGCGGCGCATCCTGCGCGTCGGCAATGCGGCCGGGCTGGTGGAAACGCTGGCCGGCAGCGGTGCGTTCACGTCTCCGGGAGCCGATGGGCCTGGGGCCACCGCCGAGATTGCGAACCCCGGCTCCCTGGCGCTGCAGGGGAACGCGGTGTTCGTTCTCGATTTCGGCGGACTGATTCGGCAGATCGACCTGACGACGCGCGTCGTCACGACCTTCGCCGGCTCGCGGACGCTGGGCTCGGGCTATGCCGACGGGCCGCGCGGCGCCGCGCAGTTCCGCGGTTTCGGCTACGGGATCACGGCGGGGACGGCCGGCGGGCTCGTCGTCGGCGACGACATCGGCCTGCGCAGCGTCGACGCGTCCGGCAACGTGACCACGATCGCATCGCGCAACGGCGACGAGACCGATGCCGGCACCGGCGTCCTCGTCCAGCTGCCGCTGCAGGCCGGTTCGATCGCCGTCGACAGCCTCGGCCGCGTTGCCAACTACGACGCCGCCAGCCGCGCCCTACGCCGGGTCGATGCGAGCGGCAACGTCACACTGGTGGCCGGGCTGACCGGCAGCTACGCAGGCGTGGTCGACGGCAACGGCAGCGCGGCGCAGTTCGGCGACCCCGGCGTGTCGATCACGGCCGCGCCGGGCAACGTGCTGTTCGTCGGCGACAACTACGGCGTGCGGCGCATCGCCACCGATGGCACCGTGACCATGATCGCCGGCTCGACCTCGACGTTCGGTGGTGTCAACGGCAGCGGCGCCGCGGCGCAATTCAACAGGGTCTTCGGCCTGTCGCCGGGCGCGAGCGGCGACGTCTTCGTCGCCGACGGCGGCAACAACGCCATCCGTCGAGTCGACGCGGCGGGCAACGTCACGACCTACGCCGGCGTGATCGGCGCCTCCGGCCACATCGACGGGCCGATCGCCACGGCGCGGCTGCAGCTGCCGAACTCGGTGACCCGCACGCCCGACGGCACGCTCTGGTTCGCCGACGGCGGTTCCGGATCGCAGGGGTTGCGCAAGGTCTCGGCCGACGGATCGACCGTCTCGACGATCGCCGGCACCGTCTTCGGCATCACCGCACTCGCGTCGGACTCGGCCGGCATCGTGTACTACATGGTCAATGCCGACCTCGTGCTCCCGGGTGGCCTGTACGCGTTCGATCCGGCCACCGGCACGAGCACGCGGCTGATCGTCGCCGGAGTCGACCAGACGACCCGTCTGGGCAGCGTCGGTCCTTCGCTTCCGGTCGTGCGGTCGATCGCCGTGCTCGGGCCGAAGCGCATCCTGGTTTCGGGCGGAGTGCAGCTCCTGCTCGTGACGCTGCCCTAGGCAGCGCGCCGATACTTCCGGCTGCGCCGATCCGGCGCAGGCCGGAGGGCGAGCTTGGGTTCGAGGGTCCTGCTGTCACTGCTTTGGCTGGTGCATCTGCTGCCGCTCGGCGCGCAGGCTGTTTTTGGCAGGGCACTGGGCGCGATCGGCTGGCGCGTCGTCGCCTCGCGCCGTCGCGTCGCGCTGCGCAACCTCGAGCTCTGCTTTCCCGAGATGAGCGGCGACGAGCGCGAGCGTCTCGCCCGCGAGCATTTCCGCTGGCTCGGCCGCAGCCTCCTCGAGCGCGGTCTCCTCTGGTACGCGTCGCCCGAGCGGCTGCGCAGGCTGATCCGCGTCGAGGGCGACGTCGGCCTCGCGGAGCGCAGTGTCAAGCCCGTGATGTGGCTCGTGCCGCACTTCGTCGGTCTCGACGTCGCCGGCGCCTCGGCGCTGTTGTTCCAGAAGCGCAAAGGCATCTCCATCTATCAGCGGCAGAGCGATCCGGTCCTCGATCGGGCCTTGCGGCGCGGTCGCCTTCGCCTCGGCAACGCCGAGATCTTCGCGCGCGACGACGCCGGCAAGGCGCTGGTGCGCGCGATCAGGAGGGGCGACGGCTTCTTCAACCTGCCCGACATGGATTTCGGCACGCGCGACGCCGCGTTCGTGCCGTTTTTCGGCGTGCAGGCGGCGACCCTGCTCGCGCCGTCGCGCCTCGCGAAGGCGCTCGACATGATCGTGCAGCCGGTCGTCGCCGAGATCCTGCCCGGCGGCAAGGGCTATGTCGTCCGCTATGGCGAGCCCTGGGCCGACTTCCCGAGCGACGACCCGGTTGCCGACGGCGCGCGCATGAACCGCTGGATCGAGAGCGAGATCCGGCGCGACCCGGCGCAGTACCTCTGGGTCCATCGCCGCTTCAAGACGCGGCCGCCGGGCGAGGAGCCGCTGTATTGAGCGCCGCGAACGCGACGCGTCCCGAGAATCGTCTTGAGTCGGGTACCGAGGGCGGCCGAGGTCGTCTGCGTCCCGGATGTTCGCCGTCCAGCCAGCCTCCCGGGTTCGCGATGTCCCTGCATTCACGTCCGTCCATTGCGACTCGGCCCTATCCTGCGCGAATGACGCCTGTTGCATCGCGCACGATCCACAGAGCCGGTTCCGCCCCCGAAAGGCCGGGACCGGGCCGCTGCACCAGACGACCGCTCGTTCCCCGCGCCCAGCGAGGCGCGACGCGCACCCGATTCTTCGCATGCAACGCCGCGCGATCGCTGCACTGACGGTCGGCGTCGTCGCGGCCGCCGCGCTGGTCGGTTGGTGGGCGCTGCGTACGCCCACCGTGGCCGCGGTGACGGTGACCGTGGCGCCGCTCGTTCGCACGCTGCAGTTCTCGGCGCGGGTCGCGACGGCGTCGCGCGTCGACGTGGGCAGCACGATCACGGGCCGGGTGCTCGAGGTAGCGGTCGTCGAAGGCGCGCAGGTGCTCCAGGGCCAGTTGCTCGTGCGGCTGGAAAGCGAGGAGTTGCGGGCCGCCCTCGCGCAAGCGCAGGCGAGCGAGCGCCAGGCGGCCGCACGCCTGGCCGGCTTGCGCGGCACCGGCCGCACGAGCGCCCGCGCCGCGTTGTCGCAGACCGAGTCCGTGCTCGCGGCGGCGAAGTCCGACCTGCAACGAACCGAAGCGCTCGTCGCGCAGGGGTTCCTCAGTCCGGCCCGTCTCGACGAGGTGCGCCGCGCGTTCGCGGTGGCCGAGGCACAGCAGGCCGGCGCGCGATCGCAGTACGCCGCAACGGCCGACGAGGGCACCGACATCGCCCAGTCGCAGTCGCAGCTCGCGCTGGCGACGTCGGCCACGGCTGCTGCCCGCGCCCGCCTCGAGCAGACGGTCATCACCGCACCGGCCGACGCGCGTGTCCTGGCGCGTCTGGTCGAGCCGGGCCAGATCGTCCAGCCGGGCAGGGCGCTGCTGACGCTGGCGCTGAGCAGCCCGCCGCAACTCGTCGCGCAGGCCGACGAGCGCTTCCTTGCGCAACTGCGCGTCGGCCAGCCGGTCGGCGTCGTCGCCGATGCGTTCCCCGGCCAGCCGTTCGCTGCGCGGGTGTTGTCGATCGCACCCCTGGTCGATGCACAGCGCGGCGCGGTCGAGGTCAAGTTCTCGCTGCCGCAGGGCCCGCCGCCGTTCCTGCGCGAAGACATGACGCTCTCGGTCGAGGTCGAGACGGCGCGTCGCGACGCGGCGCTGGTGGTGCCGGCGAGCGCCCTGCGCGGCGCGACAACGGGCGCCGACGCCACAGTGCTGGTCGACCGCGACGGCCGCGTCGAGCAACGTGCGGTGCGCGTCGGCCTGCGCACGCTCGACGCCGCCGAGGTGGTCGAGGGCCTGTCGGCCGGCGACACGGTCCTGCTCGGGCCCGCACCGGCGCCCGGCGGCAGGGGGCGCGTCGAGGTTAAACCGCGGCTGGTCCGGCCCGCGGCGGGCGCCCGACTGACTCGCCGCGGGATCACCCGATCGCGAACACC
>JBBRZP010000146.1:0-9590 GCA_038236565.1 Burkholderiales bacterium
CGACAAGTGCACGCGGCGCTGCCCGTTCTGCGATGTCGGCCATGGACGACCGGATCCGCTCGATGCCGACGAGCCGGAGAACCTGGCCCGGACGATCGCAGCCCTGCGCCTGAAGTACGTCGTCATCACGAGCGTCGACCGCGACGACCTGCGCGACGGCGGCGCGGCCCACTTCGTCGCCTGCATCCAGAAGACGCGCGAGCTCTCGCCCGAGACGCGGATCGAGATCCTCACGCCCGACTTCCGCGGCCGCATGGACCGCGCCCTCGAGATCCTGAAGGCGGCCCCGCCCGACGTGATGAACCACAACCTCGAGACCGCGCCGCGCCTGTACAAGGAAGCGCGCCCGGGCTCGGACTACGCCTGGTCGCTCAATCTCCTGAAGCGCTTCAAGGAGTTCGCGCCGCTGGTTCCCACCAAGAGCGGCGTGATGGTCGGCCTGGGCGAGACCGACGACGAGATCCTGCAGGTGATGCGCGACATGCGCGCCCACGGCATCGACATGCTGACGATCGGCCAGTACCTCGCGCCGAGCGGGCACCACCTGCCGGTGCGTCGCTACGTCCATCCCGACACCTTCCGGATGTTCGAGCGCGAGGCCGCAGCGATGGGCTTCACGCACGCCGCCGTCGGCGCGATGGTGCGCTCGAGCTACCACGCCGACGAGCAGGCGCACGCCGCGGGTGTCGGCGTCTAGCCGTTGGTGAGCCCGCCCGCCGCGACGGCCGAGCCGCTGCTCGCGTGCGGCAACTGCCGCCAGCCGATGCAGCGGCTGACGCTGGCGGGCCACTACGGCCAGCGCGTCGACATCGATCTCTGCCGTCACTGCGATCTCGTCTGGTTCGACGGCGTCGAGACCGCGCAGCTGAGCGGCGGGCCGGCGCTGCTCGAGCTGATCGGCGAGATGGCCCGCTCGCACGACCTGCCGCACGAGCTGCTGCGAGCCGACGCGCGCTGCCCTCGCTGCGCCGGGCCGCTCGCGCTCGCGCACAACCAGTCGCGCTGGGGCCGCTCGTCGCAGCTGCAGTGCGTGCGGCGGCACGGCGCGTACCAGTCGTTCGCGCAGTTCCTCGAGGAGAAGGGGCTGCTGCGGCCGATGTCGCGGCTCGACCGCGCGAAGCTGATGCGCGACCGTGGCCGCATCGAGTGCGTCAACTGCGGCGGATCGATCGGCACCGACGACGAGCGATGCCCGTACTGCCGCTCGGTCGCGAGCCTGCTCGACGTCGCACGGCTGGCGCGCGCCCTCGATCCGCGCGACACCATCGAGCCGCCTGCCATCTACGCGGCGCAGGCCCGGCAGCAAGCGATGCAGTGCGCGGCGTGCGGCGCCGCGCTGCCGCCGGGCGAAGCGATCAGCTGCGCGCAGTGCGGCGCGACGCTCGCGATCCCCTCGCTCGGCGAGGCGAACGCGGCCGTCCAGGCGCTGGCGCCCGCCTTGCGCGAGGCGGCGGCGCACCCGTCACCGGAGGTGGTCAGGCGTCGCCTCGCTGCGATCGACGCCGACCTGCCGCGCCAGCGCGCGTGGGCCGCCGAGATGCAGGCCGAGGTCGACGCCCGACGCGGGCGAAACCGGGGCGACGTCGACTGGGAGTGGCTCTCGATCCTGGGCACGACTCCGGCGCGCATCGTTGTCGCCGTGTGCGTCGCGATCGTGTCCTGGTTCGTCTGGCGGTACGGCCAGCGATGACGGGCCTCGTCTGCGCCCTCGGCGCGATCGCGCTCTGGGCGACGCTCGCATCGCTCGGCGTCGCGCTCGCGCACATGCCGCCGTTCCTGCTGACCGGCCTGGCGCTCGTCATCGGCAGCGCGCCGTCGTGGCCACTGGCGCGGCAATGGCGCGTGAACGCGTCGACGTTGATGCTCGGTGTCTACGGCCTCTTCGGCTTCCACCTGCTGCTCTTCGTCGCGCTGCGCCACGCGCCTGCGCTCGAGGCCAATCTCGTCAACTACCTCTGGCCGCTGTTGATCGTCGTGCTGGCGCCGGCGCTGCTGCCCGGCATGACGTTGCGCCCAGTCCACGTCGTTGCCGCGCTCGTCGGCTTCGTCGGCGCGGCGCTCGCGATCGTCGGCGGGCGCGGCCTGGCTGGCGGATTCGCCTGGGGCTACGTGGCCGCCGCCGGGTCGGCCTTCATCTGGGCGACCTACTCGCTCGGGACGCGTCGCGTTGCGCCGTTCCCGACGGCGGCCGTCGGCCTCTTCGGCCTCGTGTCGGGAGCGCTGTCGCTCGCCTGCCACGCCGCGTTCGAGCCCTCGGTGGCGCTCTCGGCGCGCGACATGATCCTGATCGTCCTCACCGGCCTCGGCCCGCTCGGGGCGGCGTTCTTTCTCTGGGACGCAGCCCTCAAGCGCGGCGATCCGCGCCGGATCGGCATCCTCAGCTACCTGACGCCCCTCGCCTCGACGCTGCTGCTCGCCGCGACGACGGCGCGGCCGCTCACCGCGTGGGTGGCGGCTGCCGCGCTTCTCATCGTCGGCGCCGCGGTGATCGGCCTGCGGGCGCGCTGACCGCACCGCGAGACGAGAATGCAGCGGCGGCGCGATGCCGTCGAGGGAGCTTCCATGCAACGACGTGATTTCACCGCGCTGGCCGCGTTCGCCGCGCTCGCCGGCACCGGCGCCGCTGCCCGCGCCGCCGACGGGCTCAGCAACGCCGACGCCGCGTCCGGCATCCGGGCCGCGCTCGAGCGTGGCGCGTCGGCCGCGGTCGAGCTGCTCGGCCGGCCCGATGGCTTCCTCGGCAATCCGAAGGTGCGCATCGAGCTGCCGGGCTTTCTCAAGGACGCGGCCAAGGTGCTCAAGTTCACCGGCCAGCAGAAGCGCGTCGACGACCTGGTCACGGCGATGAACCGTGCCGCCGAAGCAGCCGTTCCCGAGGCCAAGGCCCTGCTCGTGTCGGCCGTCAAGTCGATGAGCGTGAGCGACGCGCGCGGCATCGTCGCCGGCGGTCAGGATTCGGTGACGAAATTCTTCGCGAGCAAGACGCGCACGCCGCTCGGCGAGCGCTTCCTGCCGATCGTCAAGCGCGAGACCGCGAAGGTCGACCTGGCCGAGCGCTTCAACGCCGTCGCCGGCAAGGCGGCCGGCATGGGACTGGTCAAGGGCGACGACGCCAACATCGAGCGCTACGTCACCGGCAAGGCGCTCGACGGCCTCTACCTGATGATCGGCGAGGAAGAGAAGAAGATCCGCAGCGACCCGGTCGGCACGGGCAGCGCGATCCTCGCCAAGGTCTTCGGCCGCTAGCCCGCCGGCCGGGCGCCGGGCCGCCCCAAGCCCGGCCGCGCCCCCTCGGGGGGCAACGAAGCGTGGGGGCTCACAGTCCGCGCGAGAGCTCGAACATCAGCGCCGCCGGCAGCGAGCTGGCGATGACGTCGCGGCCGATCCGCGCCATCTGCGCGCCGTTCGTTCCCGACATCTCGAAGGTCGAGCCCTGCTCGAGGATCTCGATGAAGACGAAGTCCGGCACTTCGCCGACGATCTCGTCGCGGAAGTTCGTGAAGCGGCTGCCTTTCTGGATCGAGTCGATGATGATCGCGTGCGGCAGGCCCTCGCGGCAGAAGCTCGACGCCTCCTCGACGGAGCCGACGAAATCGACCAGCATGCTCATGTTGCGCAAGGCGTCGCGGATCAACACGCGGACTTCGCGCCGCGAGGCGATCACGAGCACGTGGCTGCCGGCCAGCGCCTTCGAGTTGCCCGACTGCGACGAGGCTTCGTCGATCTCGGTCGCCGAGAGGCCCTCCATCTCGTCGCCGGCCGTCTTCGGGAACTCGAGCACCAGCGTCGTGACGCCTGCGATGTCCTTGCGGTCGAGGACCAGACCCATCGTCCATGCGGTCTGCTCGATGAGGCGCCAGGTGAGCGAATCGAGCCGCGGTGGCACGGCCATCGTCACGCTGTCGTCGACCTGGTCGGCCGGGCGGTTGGCGAAGCGGCAGGTGACGCGGGCATGCACCGGCCAGGTCCTGAAGTCGACCGCGAAGTCGATATGCGCGTGCGCGTTGGCGAGCGACCAGTCGAGCGTGGCGTTGAGCAGGCTGAAGAGGAGCGAGCCGTCGACGATGACCCGCGCCGACTTCAGGTCGCGCTTCAAGGCGATGCCGCGCGCCTGGGTCTCGCGGGTGCGCAGCGCCAGCACGCTCTTCAGCACTTCTTCGAGTTGCAGGACTTCGTGCGACTGGCGCACGCGCCCCGAGGCGAAGCGCGTGAGCTGCTGGCCGATCATGCCGGCCTGGCGCGCCTGCTCGACCTCGTCGCGCAAGGCGCGCAGACCCGCGCGGTCGATCTTGCCTGTGCTCGCGAGGACGTGGATGCGCTCGAGCGCGGCAGTCAGCGGCTCGGCGATCTCGACGCCGACCTGCGACACGAGATCGTGCCAGCGCTGGTCGTCGTGAGGGACGGGAGCGAGGCCGGGCGAGGCCTCTGCGACGGCGTGAATGGCGTTGGACATGAGCGATCTTTGCTCGGATGAGGAGGGTAGCGGACCCACCAGTTGAGGGGTCGCCAGGGGCAGAAACCACGGGTCGAGAGTTCTCGCGACGGCCCTGCCGGCTTCGAATCGCCAGCGCTGGGGACGAGTGTGTGCGCCCGCCTCCATCGACGCCAGAGATCGCTGGCCGGGCGGCCGTGCGGGGCTCACAAAGTCGGCAGATGTGACAACTTGTTCACTCTTCGCGAGTTGCGAAATCGACTCAGATCGCTCCCGAGGCGCGCAGCGCGGCGACGGCCGCGGCGTCGAGCCCGATCTCGGCGAGCACCGCGTCGGTGTCGGCGCCGAGCGCCGGCGGCGTGCGGCGATAGCGCACCGGCGTCGTCCCGAGCTTCATCGGGCTCGCCACCAGGCGCACCGCGCCGGCGACGGGATGGGGCATCTCGACCGTCATGTCGCGCGAGAGCACGTGCGGATCGGCGAAAACCTCGGCGAGATCGTTGATCGGGCCGGCAGGCACCTTGGCGGCTTCGAGCGCGGCGAGCCACTCGGCGCGGGGCTTCAGCTTCAGGCGTGCCGAGAGCATCGGCACCAGCACCTCGCGATGGCGGACGCGGCCGGCATTGCGCGCGAAGCGCTCGTCGACGGCGAGCTCGCTGCAGCCGGCGACCGCGCAGAAGCGCGCGAACTGGCCGTCGTTGCCGACCGCCAGGATCAGATGGCCGTCGGCGACCTCGAACACCTGGTACGGGACGATGTTCTGGTGCGCGTTGCCGGCGCGCTGCGGCGCGACGCCGGTGGTGAGATAGCCGGCGCCGAGGTTGGCCAGCATGGCGACCTGGGTGTCGAGCAGCGCCATGTCGATGGCCTGGCCCTGGCCGGTCAGATCGCGGTGGCGCAGCGCGGCGAGGATCGCGGTCGCGGCGTACATGCCGGTGAAAAGGTCGGCGACGGCGACGCCGACCTTCTGCGGGCCGCCGCCCGGAGCGTCGTCGGCGATCTCGGCGCGTGACGGGCCGGTCACGCTCATCAGGCCGCCCATGCCCTGGATTGCGTAGTCGTAGCCGGCCCGCTCCCGGTACGGACCGGTCTGCCCGAAGCCGGTGATCGAGCAGTAGACCAGGCGTGGGTTGAGCGCGAGAAGCGAGGCGGCGTCGAGACCGTGGCGCGCCATGTCGCCCACCTTGAAGTTCTCGACAAGCACGTCGGCGGTCGACGCCAGAGTGCGCACGAGATCCGCTCCCTCGGCGACGGCCATGTCGATCGTGATCGACCGCTTGTTCCGGTTCGTGCCGAGGTAGTAGGCGGCGTCGCCGGTCTCGGCGCCCGCCCTGTCGCGCACGAACGGCGGGCCCCAGCCGCGCGTGTCGTCGCCGCCGGGCGCGCCGGGCCGCGACGGCCGCTCGACCTTGATCACGTCGGCGCCGAGGTCGGCCAGCGTCTGCGTGCACCACGGACCGGCGAGCACCCGCGACAGGTCGAGGACGCGCACGCCGGCGAGGGCCATGGGGGCGGGATGGTCGGCATCGCTCATGCGGCCATTGTCGGCGCGGCGATCGTGCGCGAGCCTCGGGATAATGGCGCGATGACGACAACGGCCAGGACGACCGGCAGCCCGCCGCTGGCGTGGGCCGGCCCGGTCCTGGCGCTGTCGATGCTCGCCTGCTCGCCCGCGCTTGACTGGCGCGAGGCGCGCCCGGACGGCAGCGGCGTGGCAATGATGTTTCCCTGCCGCCCCGAGCGGCAGGAGCGGCCGGCGCGGATCGGCACCGAGACGCTGACCATGCGTCTGCACTCCTGCACCGCCGCCGGCAGCGCGTTCGCGCTCGCCACCGCCGACGCCGCCGATCCGTCCCGGGTGACGGCCGTGCTCGCGGCCTGGCGCAGACAGGCGATCGCCAACATCGACGGCACGGCCGCAGCCGAGGCGACGCCGACGATTCCCGGCGAGACGCCAAACGCGCAGAGCGCGCGCCTGCGGATCGTCGGCAAGCGACCCGATGGACGGCGTGTCGTCGAGCACGCGTCCTTCTTCGTTAAGGGACTGACTCTCTTCCAGGCGACGGTGATCGGCGCCGACGAGCCGGCCGACCGCGAGGCGATCGACACGTTCTTCGGCTCGATCCGCCTGCCGTGAGCCGACTTCGAATCCGACTCCCCATAATCGACAGTTCATGCCCGGACTTCTGATCATTGCCCATGCGCCGCTCGCATCGTCGCTGAAGTCCGTGGCCGAACATGCCTTTCCGGAGTGCGCCAGCCAGCTCGCCGCACTCGACATCCTGCCCAACATGCCGGTCGAGGAGATCGAGGCCCAGGGCCGGCAGATGATCGAGCGCCTGTCGACGCCCGACGTGCTGATCTTCACCGACGTCTTCGGCGCCACGCCGTGCAACGTCGCCCAGCGCCTGGCCGACGGCGTGCACATCAAGGTCGTCACGGGCGTCAACGTGCCGATGCTCTGGCGCACGCTCTGCTACCAGAACGAATCGCTCGACGCCGCACTCGCGCGCGCCGTGGCCGGCGCGACGCAGGGCGTCATGCAGGTGGCGACGGCGCGGCCCCAGAACCAGACACGCAATAACCGAGGCAATGATCAAGGCGACGATCAGGATCAGTAACAAGCTCGGCCTGCACGCTCGCGCGTCGGCCAAGCTCAGCAAGCTGGCTGGCAGCTTCAAGAGCGACGTCTCCCTGTCGCGGCAGGGACGGCGGGTCAATGCCAAGAGCATCATGGGCGTGATGATGCTGGCCGCCGGCATCGGCAGCGACGTCGATATCGAGACCGACGGCGTCGACGAGTCGGAGGCGATGACCGCGCTCCTCGCGATCTTCGAGGCCAAGTTCGGCGAGGGTCAGTAGCGCGTTGCGGCGACGCCCGGTTCGCTCTCGCGGTGCCGGTTCGATCGGACGGGCCTCGCTGCTAGGATCGTTTCCATGAGCTTCCAGCTGTTCGGATTGCCGGTCTCGCGCGGCATCGCGATCGGCCGCGCCGTGCTGGTCGCCTCGAGTCGGCTCGACGTCGCCCACTACTACGTCGCCGAAGCCGATCTCGACGCCGAGGTCGAGCGCCTGCGCGCTGCGCGCGACGAGGTCGCACGCGAGCTCGGCACGATGCAGCGCGACCTGCCGATCGAAGCGCCCGCCGAGCTGTCGGCGCTGCTCGACGTGCACCTGATGCTGCTCCACGACGTCACGCTCACCGGCGCGACCAAGCAATGGATCCGGGAGCGCCGCTACAACGCCGAATGGGCGCTGTCGGCCCAGCTCGAGGTGCTGGCGCGGCAGTTCGACGAGATGGAAGACGAGTATCTGCGCGAGCGCAAGGCCGATCTCGAGCAGGTCGTCGAGCGGCTCCTCGGCGCGCTGGCGCGTGATGCCGACGGCGCGGCGACGCCGGCCGCGCACCACGTGACGGCCGAGGAGAGCCGCGGCGATCCGCTGGTGCTCGTCGCCGGCGACATCTCGCCGGCCGACATGCTCCAGTTCAAGGGCGGCGTTTTCCTCGGCTTCGTAACCGACGTCGGCGGCAAGACCTCGCACACGGCGATCGTCGCGCGCAGCATGGACATCCCAGCGGTCGTCGGCGCGCGCGAGGCAAGCCGGCTGATCCGCCAGGACGACTGGGTGATCATCGACGGCGACGCCGGCCTGGTCATCGTCGATCCGTCGCCAGCGGTCGTGGCCGAATATCGTGCGGTCAAGCTGCGCCGCGACCGCAGCCGCGCCGGGCTGGCGCGGCTGCGTCATCTGCCTGCGGTGACGCTCGACGGCGAGAAGGTCGATCTCCTCGCCAACATCGAGCAGCCCGGCGATGCAGCGGCGGCGCTGGCCGCAGGCGCGTCCGGCATCGGCCTGTTCCGCAGCGAATTCCTGTTCATGAATCGGGAAGGCGAGCTGCCCGGAGAGGACGAGCAGTTCGAGGCCTATCGCGTCGCGGTGAGCGCGATGCGCGGCCGGTCGGTGACGATCCGCACCGTCGACATCGGCGCCGACAAGGCGCTCGATCGCATGTCGGCGAACGAGCTGCGCCACGAGCATGCGCTGAACCCCGCCCTCGGGCTGCGCGCGATCCGCTGGAGCCTGTCGGAGCCGGGCATGTTTCGCCAGCAGCTGCGCGCGATCCTGCGCGCCGCGGCATTCGGCCCGGTGCGAATCCTGATCCCGATGGTCGCGCACCTGAGCGAGGTGCGGCACACGCTCGAGGCGCTGGCGCGCGCGCGTCAACAGCTCGACGACGCGGGGCGCACGTACGGGCCCGTGCAGCTCGGCGCGATGATCGAAGTGCCCGCTGCCGCGCTGATGCTGCCGGCGTTCCTGCGCCTGTTCGACTTCGTCTCCATCGGCACGAACGACCTGATCCAGTACACGCTCGCCATCGACCGCGCCGACGAGACCGTCGCGCATCTCTACGACGCGTGGCACCCGGCTGTTCTGCAACTCGTCGCGCAGACCATCGCAGGCAGTCGCCGTCTCGGCAAGGACGTGAGCGTGTGCGGAGAGATGGCCGGCGACACAGCGTTCACCGAGCTGCTGCTCGGCATGGGATTGCGGCGCTTCTCGATGCATCCGTCGCAGATCGGCGCGATCAAGGAGCGCGTGCTTGTGACTGATACGCGGCCTTGGGCGCGAGGCCTGGACCGCGTCTTGAGTGCAGACGATCCGGGGCGCGAATGCGCGGCGCTCGCCGGCGAGATTCGCAAGACATCGGAGCGATCGACGACGATCGCTTCGCCTGCCTTGTAAGCACGCCCGCTACTGGGCGTGGAGCAGGCGAGCCGCGCCGGCAACGACGTGTGCCCCATGACCTCGTGAGCGTCCCCGGCTTGACACCTCTTTCCGAACCGTGCAAGAATCGCGGTCTTCGCTGATCACCAAGTCCCTTGGCTGACCCAGCCGCCGCAAGGCCCGCTCTTTAAAAACTGACAGCCGATAAGTGTGGGCGTTCGAGGCCGAGTGCCGCGAGTCGAAAGACTCACGGTCTCATTCAACCATCACTCACGTGATGGGGGACCTTAAACGCTCACTGAATTGAATTTTCATGCAAGTGAAGTTCACTTCAATTCTTTGAGCAAATTCAAGATCGAACTGAAGAGTTTGATCCTGGCTCAGATTGAACGCTGGCGGCATGCCTTACACATGCAAGTCGAACGGCAGC
>JBBRZP010000147.1:0-9569 GCA_038236565.1 Burkholderiales bacterium
CCGCAGCATCACCAACTACATGCGCAGCGTGACGACGCTCGAGGCGGTCTCGTACTCGGGCTCGCAGCGCTACGTGCTCCGGCCCGAGAACGTCGGCGACGCGATCACCCAGGGCGTCGAGCTCGAGGCCAAGTTCCGCATGAGCGACCTCTGGCCGGAGGCGCCGCGCGTCGACGTCCGCACCAACGCGAGCTTCTTCCGCTCGCGCGTGAAGGGCGTGCCGGGACCGGACAACCGGCTCGACCAGCAGCCCGACTACACGGCCAACCTCGGCCTCGACTACCGCGTACCGAAGCTGCCGTTCACGCTCGGCGGCAACCTCAACTGGACGCCGGGCTACCCGACGCGCATCTCCGACGTGCAGACGGCGACGATCGGCCGCAAGCTCGTCGCCGACGTCTATGGCCTGTGGACCTTCAGCCCCACGCTCGCGCTGCGCGTGACGGCGAGCAACCTCGCCGCCGCCGACTACGTCTACGGCAGCACCGTCGACGGACCCGACTTCCAGGGCGTCCCGGTGCGCGAGAGTTCGCGCACGACGGCGCCGACCTTCGTCAACGTGCAGTTTCGGCTGGAGATGAAGCTCTAGGGCTCACAGGCCCTAGCGTTCAATCCGTCGAACGACGATCGATCCCCTAGACTTCGCGGCGCTTCGATCCTCTTCCAGGAGTCCGCCATGCAGTCTCGTCCCGCTCTCGCGCCGGTAGCGCGCCGCTCCGTCCTCGGCGCGCTCTTGCTTGCGTGCGCCGCCCTGGCGACGCCCGCCGCGTTAGCGCAATCGAAGGGCGACATCCGCATCGCCCACGTCTACAGCAGGACCGGACCGCTCGAGGCCTACGGCAAGCAGACGCAGACCGGCTTCATGCTCGGCCTCGACTACGCCACCGGCGGCACCATGACCGTTGCCGGCAGGAAGCTCGTCGTCATCGAGAAGGACGACCAGGGCAAGCCCGACATCGGCAAGAGCCTGCTCGCCGCGGCCTACGGCGACGACAAGGCCGACATCGCCGTCGGCCCGACGTCGTCGGGCGTCGCGCTGGCGATGCTGCCGGTGGCCGAGGAGTACAAGAAGATCCTGCTGGTCGAGCCGGCAGTCGCCGACTCGATCACCGGCGACAAGTGGAACAAGTACATCTTCCGCACCGGCCGCAACAGCTCGCAGGACGCGATCTCCAACGCGGTCGCGATCGACGGCGACGGCGTCTCGGTCGCGACGCTGGCGCAGGACTACGCCTTCGGCCGCGATGGCGTCAAGGCGTTCAAGGACGCGCTCAAGAAGGCGAAGATCGTCCACGAGGAATACCTGCCGCAGGCGACCTCCGACTTCACCGCCGGACTGCAGCGAATCGTCGACGCGATGAAGGACAAGCCGGGCAAGAAGGTCATCGTCGTGATCTGGGCCGGTGCGACGCCGCCCTACGGCGCGCTGGCAGCGCTCGACCTGAAGAAGCGCTTCGGCATCGAGGTCGCCACCGGCGGCAACATCCTGCCGGCGATGGTCTCGTACAAGCAGTTCCCGGGCATGGAAGGTGCGACGTACTACTACTTCGGCATCCCCAAGAATCCGGTCAACGAATGGCTCGTCGCGAACCACTACAGCAAGTTCAAGACGCCGCCCGACTTCTTCACGGCCGGTGGCATGAGCGCGGCGATCGCGCTCGTCGAAGCCCTGAAGAAGACCGGCGGCGACACGAACACCGACAAGCTCATGAAGGCGATGGAGGGCATGAGCTTCGAGACGCCGAAGGGCAGGATGACGTTTCGCAAGGAAGACCACCAGGCGATGCAGTCGATGTACCACTTCCGCGTCAAGGCCGACCCGGCGTTCGCATGGGGCGTGCCTGAGCTCGTTCGCGAGATCAAGCCGGACGAGATGAACGTGCCGATCCGCAACAAGCGCTGACCGGCGCGCCGCGGCGGATCGATGCTTGAGACGCGCGAGCTGACGATCCGCTTCGGCGGCCACGTCGCCGTGGGTAGCGTCTCGTGCGCCTTCGCGCCCGGCACCCTGACGGCGATCGTCGGCCCGAACGGCGCCGGCAAGACGACCTGGTTCAACCTGATCTCGGGCCAGCTGCGCGCAAGCAGCGGGTCGGTGTGGCTCGACGGCCGCGACATCACCGCCGAGTCGGCGTCGGCGCGCACCCACCTCGGCCTCGGCCGCGCATTCCAGCTGACGCAGCTGTTCCCGACCCTGAGCGTGCTGGAGAACGTGCGCCTCGCGGTGCAGTCGCGCCGCAAGCAGGGGCTCAGCCTCTTCACGGTCTGGCTCGACCGCCAGGACACGTTGCGGCGCGCGCACGCGCTCGTCGAGCGGGTCCGCCTGGCCGGTCGCGAGCACGCTGCCGCGAGCAGCCTGCCGCACGGCGACCAGCGAAAGCTCGAGGTCGCGATGCTGATGGCGCTCGAGCCGAGCGTCTACATGTTCGACGAGCCGACGGCCGGCATGAGCGTCGACGACGTGCCCGTGATCCTCGACCTGATCCGCGATCTCAAGCGACAGACCGACAAGACGATCCTGCTCGTCGAGCACAAGATGGACGTCGTGCGCGAGCTCGCCGACCGCATCGTCGTGCTCCACAACGGCCGGCTCGTCGCCGACGGCGAGCCGGCGGCGGTGATCGCCTCGCCGATCGTGCGCCAGGCCTACCTCGGCCTCGCGCCCGAGACCGAGCCGGCATGAGCGACAAGGCGCTGCTCTCGCTCGCCGGCGTGCACACGCACATCGGCGCGTACCACATCCTGCACGGCGTCGACCTCGAGGTTGCGATCGGCGACGTGACGATGCTGCTCGGCCGCAACGGCGCCGGCAAGACGACGACGCTGCGCACGATCATGGGCCTGTGGCCAGCGTCGGCGGGCAGGGTCGCGTTCGACGGCCGGCGCATCGGCGGCCCGTCGGACGACGCGCACGGCTCGTCCGATGCTGCGCTGCGCACGCCGGAGATCGCGGCCCTGAGCATCGCCTACGTGCCCGAGAACATGGGCATCTTCTCCGACCTCAGCGTGGCCGAGAACATGCTGCTCGCGGCGCGCGACGCGCGCACCGTCGACCAGCTCGACCGGGCGCGCCTCGACTGGTTGTTCGACCTCTTCCCGGCGCTGAAGACGTTCTGGCTCCATCCCGCCGGCAAGCTCTCCGGCGGCCAGAAGCAGATGCTCGCGATCGCGCGCGCGATGATCGAGCCGCGCCGGCTGCTCCTGATCGACGAGCCGAGCAAGGGCCTCGCGCCGGCGATCGTGCAGAACCTGATCGCGGCTCTGAAGGAGCTCAAGCGCACCGCGACGACGGTGCTGCTCGTCGAGCAGAACTTCGAGATGGCGAAGGCGCTCGGCGACCACGTCGCGGTGATGGACGACGGCCGGGTCGTCCATCGCGGCCCGATGGCCGAGCTCGCCGATGACGAGGCGATGCAGCAGCGCCTGCTCGGCCTGTCGCTCGCCGCCCACGCATGACGGCGCGGTTCGACGCGCGCCCGCTCGCGCTCGTCGCCGTGCTCGCGCTTCTCGCGTGGCCGCTCGTCGGCTCGTCGTCGACCTGGCTCACGCTCACGCTCGCCGGCCTGGCGATGGGGATGATCGTGTTCATCGCCGCATCCGGCCTGACGCTCGTCTTCGGCCTGATGGACGTGCTCAACTTCGGCCACAGCCTGTTCATCGCCCTTGGCGCCTTCGTCGCGACCAGCGTCTTCGCCGCACTGTCCGGTGCCGCGGCGTCGACCAGCCTCGCCACGAGCCTGGGCCTGGTCGGCGTCGCGATGCTCGCGGCGATGACGCTCTCGGGGACGATCGGATTGGCCTTCGAGCGCGTGATCGTGCGGCCGGTGTACGGCCACCACCTCAAGCAGATCCTGGTGACGATCGGCGGCGCGATCGTCGGCGAGGAACTGATCAAGGTGGTCTGGGGGCCGGCGCAGATCGCGCTGCCGCCGCCCGAGGCGTTGCGCGGCTCGATCCTGATCGGCGAGGCGACGGTCGACAAGCTGCGCCTGGTCTCGGTCGCGGTCGGCCTGGTCGTGCTCGCGCTGCTGCTCTGGACGCTCAACCGCACCAAGATCGGCCTCCTGATCCGCGCCGGCGTGCAGGACCGCGAGATGGTCGAGAGCCTCGGCTACCGGATCCGCCGCCTCTTCGTCGGCGTCTTCGCCGCCGGCTCGGCGCTCGCGGGGCTCGGCGGGTGCCTGTGGGGCATGAACCAGCAGATCGTGACGCCGCAGATCGGTGGCCAGGTCAACGTGCTGCTCTTCATCGTCATCATCATCGGCGGCCTCGGCTCGACGCTCGGCTGCCTGGTCGGCGCGCTGCTCGTCGGCCTGCTCACCAACTACGTGGGCTTTCTCGCGCCCAAGGCGACGATGTTCTCGAGCATCGGCCTGATGGTCGCGGTGCTGCTGTGGCGGCCGCAGGGCCTGTACCCGGTCGTCAACCGCTGAGCCCGGCGCCGTGCTGAACCGACTGCTCTCGCACGACCTGCCGCGCAGCCGCTGGCTCGCGGTGCTGCTCGTCGCGATCGTCCTCGCGCTCGCGCTGACGCCGTTCGTCTTTCCCGGCACCAAGGCGCTCAACGTCGCCGCCAAGGTGATCGTCTTCATCGTCCTCACGGCGAGCTTCGACCTGCTGCTCGGCTACGCCGGCATCGTCAGCTTCGCCCACACGATGTTCTTCGGTATCGGCGCCTACGGCATCGCGATCGCGGCAACGCGCCTCGGCCCGACCTGGCCGGCGCTCGCGCTCGGCACGGCGTGCGCGCTCGTCGTCTCGCTCCTGCTGGCGCTCGTCATCGGCCTCTTCAGCCTGCGCGTGCGCGCGATCTTCTTCGCCATGATCACGCTCGCCGTCGCCTCGGCCTTCGCGACCCTGGCCTCGCAGCTCTCCGACTTCACCGGCGGTGAGGACGGGTTGAGCTTCAAGGTGCCCGAGGCGCTGCAGCCCGGGACGTCGTACGCCGCCGAGCCGGTCCTCGGCGCGTCGATCGACGGCCGGCTCCTGACCTACTACCTGATCTTCGTCGCCGCCGTCGTCCTCGTGCTGCTGCTGCTGCGCATCGTCAATTCGCCGTTCGGCCGCGTCCTGCAGGCGATCCGCGAGAACGACTTCCGCGCCGAGGCGATCGGCTACCGGATCGTCGTCTACCGGACGCTCGCGAGCGTGATCTCGGCCGTGTTCGCGACCCTTGCCGGCGTGCTGCTCGCGCTCTGGCTGCGCTACAACGGGCCCGACACGACGCTCTCGTTCGAGATCATGCTCGACGTGCTGCTGATCGTCGTCATCGGCGGCATGGGCACGGTCTACGGTGCGATCGTCGGCAGCACGCTGCTCGTGCTGGCGCAGAACTACCTGCAGGATCTGATGAAGCTTGCCGCCGGCGCGGTGCAGGACGTGCCGCTGCTGTCGCAGATCGTCTCGCCCGAGCGCTGGCTGCTCTGGCTCGGCGTCCTGTTCGTGCTCTCGGTGTACTACTTCCCGAGCGGCGTCGTCGGCCGCCTGCGCGCCCTGCACGTGCGGAGGCCGGATCGTTCGAAGCGCTGAGCGCGCCGTCACCTGGCGTTCGGCTTCAACCAGGGATTCACCGCGCGACTGACGGGGCGGGCAGGCGACTGACAGCGGGCCGGAGCGGTCGACGTCGATAATCGTGCCGTGACGAGCGACGACCTGCGCGACCCCGACACGACGGTCGCGACCCTCGCCAACGGCGTGCGCGTCGTCGCGATCCGCCTGCCGCACCTGCAGAGCGTGAACGTCAGCGTCTTCGTGCGCACCGGCAGCAGCCACGAGCCGCGGCGGCTGAACGGCATCAGCCACTTCGTCGAGCACATGGCGTTCAAGGGCACGCACGCACGCACCTGCCAGCAGATCAACCTCGACGCCGAGCGCCTAGGCGCCGACGTCAACGCGCACACCGACAAGGACCACACGGCGTACCACATGCGCGGCATGGCGGGCGACGCGACCCGCTTCATCGCCATGCTCGGCGACATCGTCCAGCACAGCAGCTTTCCGCAGAGCGAGCTCGAGCGCGAGCGCCAGGTGATCCTGCACGAGCTGACCGAGGACGAGGAAGACGTCCTGGCGATCGCGGACAAGCTGTTCGACAAGCTCTGCTACGGGGCGCACCCGCTGGCTCAGCCGGTGATCGGCAGCCGGCTCACGGTGCAGCGCATCACGCGCGACGAGCTGCTCGGCTACGTCGGCCAGCAGTACTCCGGCGCGAACGTCGTCGTCGGCATCGCCGGCAACGTCGACGTCGCCGAGGTCGTCGCCGCCGCCGAAGCGGCCTTCGCCGCGATGCCCGCCGGCGCCGAGAACCGGGTCGAGCCGCCGCTCTACACCGGCGGCGTCGCCTCGCGCGTGCAGCCCGGCTACAGCCAGACGCACGTCGTCTTCGGCTACCCGGTCGCGTCGCTGCGCGAGGACTACCACGCCGCCGTCGTCGCCTCGGCGCTGTTCGGCGAAGGCATGAGCTCGCCGCTGATGGACGAGATTCGCGAGCGCCGCGGCCTCGTCTACTACGCGTCGTGCTCGGCCGACATCGGCGAGCTCTCGGGCCAGTTCGTGATCGAGGCGTCGACGTCGCCCGAGCAGCTCGAGGAGTTCCTGGTCGAGGTGAAGCGACTGCTTGCCGATCAGGCCGCGTCGATCCGCCCCGACGACCTCGAGCGCGCGAGGAAGCAGATCGCGGTGCGCACGCTGCGCAACGAGGAACGGCCGTCGCGCCGGCTCGAGGACGCGGCCCTCGACCTCTTCGTGCACGGCCGCGTGCGCTCGCGAGCCGAGCTCATGGCGCGCGCGCTCGACGTGCCGTCGGAGGCGGTGCGACGGGTGTTCGCGGGCCTGCTCGCGACGCCGGCCGCGGTCGCGATCGCCGGCCGCGTCAAGCGCGGCGCCAGCGAGCGGGCGCGCGAGCTGTTCGGCTGAGCCGACCGTCGGTCCGCGCGCGCTCGCTCAGCCGAGCCTCGCGGGCAGCGTCGCCGCCGGGATCGGCAGCGCAAGCGAGCACCGCGACTCCGTCCTCGCGCACGGCGGCGAAGCGAAGGTCGTTCGCGATCGTTTCGTCCGGCTCGACGACTCCGGGCAGGACGCGGTGGACCGGTACCTGCGCAGGCTGTAGGCCGGCGCCATTGCGTAGACTCGCGACGGGTGTCGGGCGGCACGATGTCGCCCCGCAGGATTCGCGATGGTCGGGCCGCCACGCGTCATCGCCACGACCATGATGCATTCACCCGACCGCACGATCGAGCTCATTGCCCTCGCCATTTTCGTCGTGGCGCTCTGCCACACCTTCGCCGCCCGCCAGTTCGAGCGCCTCTCGCACCGATTCCCGCGCCACGCGGGCCTCTTCCACCTGCTCGGCGAGGTCGAGGTCGTGTTCGGCTTCTGGGCGATGGTGCTCGTCGTCGCGATGGCGGTCGTCGGCGGAGGCGAGCAGGCGCTCGGCTACGCCGAGTCGCGCAACTACACCGAACCGCTGTTCGTCTTCGTCGTGATGGTCGTCGCCGCCTCGTGGCCGGTGCTGCGTACGGTGATGGGGGCGGTCGACAACGTCGGCCGCGTCGTGCCGATCCCGACGCCGGTCGCGCGGGCGTGGCTCGGGCTGGCCGCGATCCCGCTGCTCGGCTCGCTGATCACCGAGCCGGCCGCGATGACGATCGCCGCGCTGATGCTCGCGCCGAGCGTGTTCCGGTCCGACCTGCCCGAGCCGCCCAAGTACTTCGCACTGGGCGTGCTGTTCGTCAACGTCTCGATCGGCGGCACGCTCACCGCCTACGCGGCGCCGCCGGTACTGATGGTGGCAAAGACCTGGCAATGGGACACCGCGACGATGGCCTCGCAATTCGGATGGAAGGCAGCGCTCGCGGTGCTCGTGAACGCGACCGTCGCGACGCTCGTCCTTCGCAAGCACCTGGACGCGCCGGCTCCAGCCGCGGTCGATCGCGATGCGCCGCCGGTGCCGACCCTCGTGGCCCTCGTGCACTTCGCGATGCTCGCGGCCGTCGTCCTCCTGGCGCATCACCCGGTCGCGTTCCTCGCCGTGTTCCTGATGTTCCTCGGCTTCACGCAGGCCTACGAGCGCTACCAGCAACCGCTCATCCTCAAGGAAGCGCTCCTCGTCGGCTTTTTCCTCGCCGGGCTCGTCGTCCTCGGCGGCCTGCAGGCGTGGTGGCTGCAGCCGATCGTCGAGAGCCTCGAGCCGCTCGCGCTCTTCTTCGGCGCGCTCGGCCTCACGGCCGTCACCGACAACGCGGCGCTCACCTACCTCGGCTCGCTCATCGCCGGCATCGACGACGAGGCGAAGTACATGCTCGTCGCCGGCGCGGTCGCGGGTGGCGGCCTCACGGTGATCGCCAACGCGCCGAACCCGGCCGGCGTCGCGCTGCTGCGGCGCGGCTTCGCCGACGAATCGATCGGCGCCGGCGGTTTGCTGCTCGGTGCCTTGCTGCCCACGGCGGTGGCCGCGGCGGCGTTCCTGCTGCTGTGAGGAGCGCGTCCTAGGCGCCGGCGCGATCGGCGAGGGGAGTGCGCTCGAGCAGCTTCACGGCACGGTAGATCGTCTCGATCGTCGGCACGGCGACGCCCGTGATCCTCGCCAGCTCGACGACGCTGCCGACGAGCGCCTCGATCTCCAGCGGCCGGCCGTGCAGCACGTCCTGCAGCATCGAGGTCTTGTGCGCGCCGACGGCTTCGGCACCGGCGATGCGCTGGTCGATCGAGATCTTGAAGGTGACGCCGAGCTTGTTCGCGACGTCCTCGGCCTCCTTCATCATGGACGCGATCAGCGCACGCCCGTCCGGATCGCGGCAGATGCCTTCGAGCGTCGCGCCGGTCAGCGCGCTCACCGGATTGAAGCTGAGGTTGCCCCAGAGCTTGACCCAGATCTCGGCGCGGATGTCGCGCGCGATCGGCGCCTTGAAGCCGGCGTTCATCAGCGTCTTCGAGAGCGCCTCGATGCGCGGCGTGCGCTCGCCGGCCGGCTCGCCGATCGTGAAGCGGTTGCCCTCGATCGCCTTGACGACGCCGGGCGCGATCAGCTCGGCCGCGGGATAGACGATCGAGCCGATCACGCGCGCCGGGTCGATCGCCTTCGCGAGCACGCCGCCCGGATCGACGCTCTCGAGCGTGCGCCCGTTCCACTCGCCTGCCAGGCCCTGGAAGTACCACCAGGGCATGCCGTTGATCATCGTCACGAGCATCGTCTCGGGCCCGACGAGATGGGCGATCTGCGGCAGCACGTCCTTGACCTGATGCGCCTTGACGGTGAGGAGGACGACATCCTGTGCGCCGATCGCGGCCGCATCGCCGACCGCCCTCGCCGATGCGGCGTGGTGCTCGACGCCGGCCTCGTCGATCAGGCGAAAGCCGTTGGCCGAAATCGCGGCGAGGTTGAGGTTGCGGGCGATGAACGTGACGTCCTCGCCGGCGATAGCGAGCTTCACACCGAGCAGGCCGCCGATCGCACCCGCGCCGACGATGGCAAATCGCATGCTCAGGCCAGACCGAGCTTGGCCGCCAGTCCGATGCGCTGCAGCTTCCCGGTCGCGCCCTTCGGGATCTCGTCCATGAAGAGGATCTTC
>JBBRZP010000148.1:0-9564 GCA_038236565.1 Burkholderiales bacterium
CGCATCAGGCGTTGGAACGCGTCCCGGTCGCCGGCGAGGATGCGGCGGACGAGGAGCGAGTCGCCATCGTCGGCGCAAGTCGCCTCACGGGAATGGGCTGAGGGCTGCTTCATGTCTCATTGGATGCCGCGACGCACGGCCGTGTTCCCGTCCACCTGCGCGGAGACTTGTACCGGCGTCGTCAGGATCTTGTCCAGCACGCAATAGAGCCGATCCGACTCCAGCTCGCCTTCGCTTCTCGAGGACACGCTCGACGGCTGTCGTCCCCTAAACCCGGATCAACTCGTCCTCCAGGTCTGCTTCGCATGCAAAAAATGGCCGAGCGCCTCCGCTTCTTCCCGGGTCAGTGGGCTGCCGAGCCGCAGACGGTGCAGGGTGCGTGACATACGGGTCCTCGGCCGCGTCGCACAGACCCGCCAGGCGGACCCCGAGTCGTCGCGGCTCCAGCGCCTGCGCAAAGGCGCCGATGTTCGTGATGCGGTCCATCGACACGATGCCGATCCCCTCGGCCATTGATCTGCTTCAAGGTCTGGCCGGATCCTCCTCGTAGCATCGGCTACCTTGGCATTCCTGCGCGCGAAGTTGCCTCGATCCGGAGCGCCACCATACCGCCCATCATGAACGCAGCGCACTCTCTGCTTGCCGGCGGCGTCTCGGCGCACTGGCCGGCCCGAAGCGGCGCCGCCTCGCCGGCGGCCACGGCGGTCGACAAGCAGCACGCGGCCGCGCTGCGCGGCGACGTGAAGAATGGACTCTTCTTTCGTGCCGGCGCGTTGCCTTGGCCATGAAATCGGCCGTGTGGGCGAGCTCATGACCAGGATGATCACCCGCTCTCAGCCAGCCTCAGCGATCGAACATTCATTCGAGACACCATGACGACGATCCACGAATCTCAGGTAGCCGCACCGACCCTTTTCAACCTCCCGCCGCAGGACATCAGCGCCGAGGTATTGATCGAGAAGTACGCCAAGGACGACGAAACATCGATCGAAGCGGTAAACCGGCGCGTCGCCCGTGCGCTCGCCCAGGCCGAGGCGCCGGAGCAGCGTGACCACTGGGAGGCGCGATTCGCCGAGGCGCTGGGGAACGGCTTCGTGCCCGCAGGCCGGATTCAGTCGGCAGCGGGGGCGGGATTGGCCGCGACCCTCATCAACTGCTTCGTCCAGCCGGTCGGCGATTCGATCGCCCAGATCGACGACGGCCATCCTGGCATCTACACCGCGCTCACCGAGGCAGCCGAGACGATGCGGCGCGGCGGCGGCGTCGGCTACGACTTCTCGCGCATCCGCCCGCGCGGCGCTTGGGTCGGGAGCACGCGCAGCAGCGCCTCGGGTCCGGTCAGCTACATGCGCGTCTTCGATCGCTCGTGCGAGACGGTCGAGTCCGCCGGTGCACGGCGCGGCGCACAGATGGCCGTGCTCCGCTGCGACCACCCCGACCTCGAGGAATTCATCGCCGCCAAGGACGGTGGCGACCTTCGCAACTTCAACACCTCGGTCGGCGTCACCGACGCTTTCATGGAAGCGGTGCGGGCCGATACCGTGGTCGAGCTCGTGCACCGGGCCGAGCCCGGCGCGGCCCAAAAGGCGGCGGGCGCGTACCTCGAGACGAAGGAGGGTGGCGGGCTCTGGGTGTACGGCAAGCGCCCGGCACGCGAGCTGTGGGACCGGATCATGCGATCGACCTACGACCACGCCGAGCCGGGCGTGCTCTTCCTCGACCACATCAATCGCGACAACAACCTGTCGTACTGCGAGAGCATCGCCGCCACCAATCCGTGCGCCGAGCAGCCGCTGCCGCCGTACGGATGCTGCTGCCTGGGATCGATCGACCTGACGCGACTCGTGCGTGAGCCGTTCGAAGAGGCGGCGCGCTTCGACGAGGACGCCTTCGTGCAGGTCGCGAGGATCGCGACCCGGATGCTCGACAACGTCCTCGATGTCACGGTGTGGCCGCTGCCACAGCAGCAAGAGGAAGCACGCTGCAAGCGTCGCATCGGCCTCGGCTTCACCGGCCTCGGCGATGCACTGGTGATGCTCAATCTTCGCTACGACGGCGCGCCGGCGCGAGCGGCCGCGGCGCGAATCGCCGAGCTGCTGCGTGATTCGGCCTATGCCGCGTCGGTCGAGCTGGCGCGAGAGCGCGGCGCGTTCCCGCTGTTCAACGCGGACCTCTTCCTGACCGGCACGACCTTTGCGTCGCGGTTGCCTGAAGCGATGCGCGATCGCATCCGCAGCCACGGCCTGCGCAATTCGCACCTGCTTTCCATCGCGCCGACCGGCACCATCAGCCTGGCCTTCGCCGACAACGCGAGCAACGGCATCGAGCCCGCGTTCAGCTGGAGCTACACGCGCAAGAAGCGCATGGCCGACGGCAGCATCAAGGAGTACGAGGTCGAGGACCACGCCTGGCGCCTCTATCGCCATCTCAAGGGCGAGGTCACGCCGCTGACACCCGCCTTCGTGACAGCGCTCGAGATGAGCGCGCAGGCCCACGAGGCGATGGTTGCGGCGGTGGCGCCCTTCATCGACACCGCGATCTCGAAGACGGTCAACGTGCCGGCCGACTATCCGTACGCCGACTTCCAGCACCTCTACATGGACGCTTGGCAATCGGGGCTCAAGGGGCTGGCGACATATCGGCCGAACAGCGTCCTCGGGTCGGTTCTGGCGACGACGCCGAAGGTGGCCGCAGAGACGACCCCGCCATTGCGCATCGACGATGCCAACCGCCGGCTCGCGCTCGAGCGCTTGCCTGCACCCGTGCTGGCATCGCTGCGCTGGCCCGGCCGACCCGAGCTGCCATCGGGCAATCCGGCGTGGACCTTCATGGTCCATCACCCGTTCGGCGACTTCGCGCTCTTCATCGGCGAGCTCGCGGCAGGCGAGGGCGGCATGGCCCAGCCCTTCGAGGTCTGGGTGAACGGCGCAGAGCAGCCGCGCGGGCTCGGCGCGCTGGCCAAGACGCTGTCGATGGATCTTCGCGCCAACGATCCGGCCTGGCTCCAGCTCAAGCTCGACGCGCTGGCGACCGTCGCCGAGGAGCGATCGTTCGATCTGCCGTTTCCTCCGAACGGCGAGCGTCGCCTCTTCCCCGGCATCGTCGCTGCGACGGCGGCGGTGATCCGCTGGCGCTGCGAGCAGTTGAAGGTCCTGCCCGCGAACGGCCGCACCCGTCCGACCCCGGTGATGGACGCGATGTTCAGCATCAACGAGCCGCAGACCGGCCCGTCGGGAACGCTTGCGTGGGCCGTCGACATCGACAACCCGGCCAGCCGCGAGGCGTTCACGGTGACGCTGAAGGAAGTGACGCTGCCCGGTCCGCAGGGCGGGGTCACGCGGCCCTGCGCGATTGGCTTTTCGGGCAACTATCCGCGCGCCCTCGACGGCCTGGCGCGCGTGCTCTCGCTCGACATGCGGGTCATCGACCCGGCCTGGATCGGCATGAAGCTGCGCAAGCTGCTGAACTACGCCGAGCCGCTCGGCCATTTCATGGCCTTCGTGCCGGGGTTGCCGCACGGCGAGAGACGGCAACAGACGTGGCCTTCGACGGTAGCGTACATGGCGCGCCTGGTCATCCATCGCTATGCCATGCTCGGCGTTCTCGACGAGGCGGGCTTTCCGATTCGCGAGATGGGCGTGCTCGAATCGTCGAGCCGGGGCGAGGACCGGATGCCGACGATGGCGGGACGGGTCTGCACCGAGTGCGGCAACGCGACCCTCATCCACAAGGACGGCTGCGACTTCTGCACCGCCTGCGGTGCGACCGGCCAATGCGGCTGACGTCTCAGGCGATCGCCGGCTTTCCGCAAGTACGCAAAGTGACCGCGATCAGATCCGCTTGCGCCGGCCGCGCAGCACGGCCGCAAGGGTGCCGAGCAGGAAAGCCTCCTTCGCCGCTGCGTTGAACCAGGCACCGGCGCGCATTCAGTCGATCCGGCCGGCGGCGTCGCCGACGAGGCCGGCGCCGACCACGATCAGCAGCAGCGCGAAGGCCTGGCGCGCCGACAGTGAGGGCGGCAGGAAGCGCGACAGCTCGAGCCGCTCGCCGGCGATGGTCAGCACGAGGAAGGCGAGCCACCACTGAAGCACCTCGGCCGGCGCGCGGCCGAACGCCCACTACGCGTTGCCGATCATGAGACACGCGGCCGCAATGGCCAGCGTGAGTACGAAGAGCTCGCGCTGGCGGCCGGTGACACGGCGATCGATGGCGACGATGTCCCCGAGGTCGGCTGCGGTCATCGAGCGCACGTCTGTGCCAGCGCGGCCGGCGCGCTCGAGTCGTTGGCATCGTGCCGCCCGAAATCGATCTCGGTCGCGGCACCGTCCGTGTCGGCCGAGCCCATCGCGTCGTCGCGCTCGGGGCTCCAGGCCTCGGTGTCGACGACCTTCTTCGCGTCGCGAATCGGCATGGTGATCGACCGCTTCGGCGTTCCCTGGACGGTCGTCTCCGGCGCCTGACGTCCGACGCTCGCCGAGGTGTCGATGCGCTCGCGCAGCGAGACCACGGTGCCGACCATGATCAGCGCCGGCGGCTTGACGCCGTGCACCAGTGCCCGCGTGGGCAGCGTCTGCAGGCTGCCGGCGATCGTCCGCTGCTGCGGCCGCGTCGCCTGCTCGACGACCGCGGCCGGTGTGTCCGGGCTCAGGCCGTGGCGAATCAGCTGCTCGCAAATGACAGGCAGGGCGCCGACTCCCATGTAGATGACGACCGTCTGGCGCGGCCGCGCCAGCATCGGCCAGTCGAGATCGACGAAGCGCTCGTCGCCCTGCGAGCGCAGATGGCCGGTCGCGAACACCAGCGTCGCCGCGTGGTCGCGGTGCGTGAGTGGAATTCCGGCGCAGGCCGCAGCACCCTGGGCGGCGCTGATGCCCGGGACGACGACGAACGGAATGCCGCGGGCCGCGAGGGCCTCCGTCTCCTCGCCGCCGCGGCCGAAGATGTACGGGTCGCCGCCCTTCAGCCGCAGCACCGGGCGGCCGCTGCGCGCAAGGCGAACGAGCAGATCGATGATCGCGTCCTGCGTCAGCGTGTGGTGGCCGGGCTCCTTGCCGACGTAGATGCGGTCGGCCGAGTGCGGCAGAAGCTCGAGCACCTCCTTGCCGACGAGGTGGTCGTAGAGGACGAGTTCGGCAGCGCGCAGGGCCTTGGCGGCCTTGATCGTCAGCAGATCAGGATCGCCGGGACCGGCGCCGACAAGCGTCACCAGCGCCGGTCGCGCGGCGCAGGCGAATTGCAGCGGTTCGTTCAGAAGGCTCATCGCGCTTCCTGCGTCATTGCCTTGAAAGCCATGCAGGCATTGTGAAAAAGGCGACTCGCTTGCGTCCTTGAACTAAGTCAAGGACGCTCGCCGGCCGCTGAGCGGACGATGCGAACGCTTGCAAGACGGGTGATCGCGCCGAGACGAGGGTCGTACCGCAGCGGGCTCGACATACAACGCACGGAGTGGCCATGAGATCGCACCCATTCCCGCCGATCGCGGCCCTGCTCGTCGCTGCCTTCTTCCTGACGGCCCAGGCGCAGACGCCCGGACAGCCGGTCGTCCCGCCCGGGGGGGCGAACCAGGAAGTCCACGTCACGAAGCCGGAGGCCAACTACCAGGCCGGCGCCTCGCCGCTCGTCAACGAGACGATGTACCAGAGCGCCAACCCAAAGGCGCCCAAGATGACGCAGGCCGAGTTCGACCTCGGCCGAAAGACGTATTTCGAGCGCTGCGCCGGCTGCCACGGCGTGCTGCGCAAGGGGGCGACCGGCAAGCCGCTGACGCCCGACCTGACGATCGCCAAGGGCACCGACTACCTGAAGGTCTTCATCTCCTACGGTTCGCCCGCGGGCATGCCGAACTGGCTGACCTCGGGCGAGATGGACGAGAAGACGGTCGACGTGATGGCGCGCTACATCCAGCAGGATCCTCCGGTGCCGCCCGAGTTCGGCATGGCGCAGATGCGGCAGACGTGGAAAGTCATCGTGCCGCCGGCGCAGCGGCCGACGAAGAAGATGAACAACTACAACATCGAGAACATCTTCTCGACGACCCTGCGCGACACCGGCGAAGTGGCGCTGATCGACGGCGACACGAAGAAGATCATCACCATCGTCAAGACCGGATACGCGGTGCACATCTCGCGCACCTCGGCCTCGGGGCGCTACCTGTTCGTGATCGGACGCGACGCCAAGATCAACATGATCGACCTGTGGCTGCCGATGCCCGACAACGTCGCAGAGGTCCGCATCGGCCTCGAGGCGCGATCGGTCGACACCAGCAAGTACAACGGCAAGGAAGGCAACTACACCGACAAGCTGGCGATCGCCGGCGCCTACTGGCCGCCGCAGTACGTGATCATGAAGGGCGATACGCTCGAGCCGCTGAAGATCGTCGCCACCCGGGGCATGGTCGTCGGCACGCAGGAGTATCACCCTGAGCCGCGCGTCGCCTCGATCGTCGCGTCGCACTTCAAGCCGGAGTTCCTCGTCAACGTCAAGGAGACTGGCAAGACCTTGATGGTCGACTACTCCAACCTCGACGCGCTGAAGGTGACCGAGATCGGCTCGGCGCCCTTCCTCCACGACGGCGGCTGGGACTCGACCAAGCGCTACTTCATGGTCGCGGCCAACCAGAGCAACAAGATCTCGGTGATCGACGCCAAGGATGGCAAGCTGGCCGCGCTCGTCGACGTCGGCAAGATCCCGCACCCGGGCCGCGGCGCCAATTTCATCCACCCGAAGTTCGGTCCGGTGTGGTCCACCGGCCACCTCGGCGACGAATCGATCTCGCTGATCGGCACCGACCCCGTGAAGCATAAGGAGTACGCCTTCAAGAAGGTCGCCGAGCTGAAGGGGCAGGGCGGCGGCGCGCTCTTCATCAAGAGCCACCCCAAGAGCCGGCACCTGTACTCCGACACGCCGCTCAACCCCGATCCGAAGATCGCGCAGTCGGTGGCGGTGTACGACATCGGCAACCTCGACAAGGGCTACGTCGTGCTGCCGATCGCCGAATGGGCCGGCCTCAACGACGACGGCGCCAAGCGCGTCGTCCAGCCCGAGTTCAACAAGGCCGGGGACGAGGTCTGGTTCTCCGTGTGGTCGGCCAAGGACAAGCAGAGCGCGCTCGTCGTCGTCGACGACAAGACGCTGAAGCTGAAGGCTGTCATCAAGGATCCCCGCCTGATCACGCCCACCGGCCACTTCAACGTGCACAACACGCAGCACGACATCTACTGAGAGAGCTACGAACCATGATCAAGACCACACGACTCCTCGTCGCGGGCCTGGCGCTGTTTTCGGTCACCTCCTGGGCGGCCACGCCCGATGAGGCGATGAACAAGGCGGGATGCCTCGCCTGCCACGCCAAGGACAAGAAGGTCATCGGCCCGGCCTACAAGGACGTCGCCGCCAAGTACAAGGGGCAGGACGTCACCGTCAAGCTGATGGAGAAGGTGCGCAAGGGCGGGGCGGGTGTCTACGGCCCGATCCCGATGCCGCCGAATCCGCCCGAGAAGATCAGCGACGCCGACCTGAAGGCCGTCATCGAGTCGATCCTCAAGCCCTGAGGCAAGGAGACGATGTGCGCCCGGTCGACGTGCTCCTGGTGTGCCTCGCGGGCGCGCCTGCGCTCGCCCAGGGCGTGCCGCCGGCGCGCGCGGCCGAGCTCGTCCGCATCGTCCGCCAGGACTGCGGCGCGTGCCACGGGATGCGGCTCACCGGTGGCCTCGGCCCGGCGCTGACGCGCGAGGCCCTCGCCGACAAGCCCGTTCCCGTGCTTGCCGCGACGATCTTCCACGGACGACCGGGGACGCCGATGCCGGCCTGGCGCGGCCTGCTGAGCGAGGCCGACGCCGCCTGGATCGCCGAGCGGCTCGTCGCAGGCTTTCCGCAAGGGCGCGAGGCCACGCCATGAAGCGGCGCGACCTGCTCGGCGCGCTCGCCGTCGCGCCGCTCATCCCCGGCTGCGCCGCGCCGCCGGAAGCGGCGGGCGGCGGCAGCGGCGATCTCGGCGTCGTCGTCGAGCGATCGCGCGGCGCGCTCGCGCTCGTCAACACCACCCGGCGCACGCTCGTTGCCGAGATCGGAGGCCTCGGCGACCTGTCGCACGCGTCGGTCGTCTTCTCGCGCGACGGCGGCACGGCCTTTGTGTTCGGCCGCGACGGCGCGCTCAGCCAGGTCAACCTGCTGACTCGCCGCGTCGAGCGGCGGCTGATGCAGGCGGGCAATTCGATCGGCGGAGCGATCTCGCAGGACGGCTCGCTCGTCGCGGCGCAGAACTACGCACCGGGCGGAATCAAGGTCTTCGACGCGCAGAGCCTGGCGCTCGTCGCCGATATTCCGGCCGAGCACGCGCCGGGCCAGACCTCGCGCGTCGTCGGCCTCGCCGATCTTCCCGGCCGGCGCTTCATCTTCTCGCTCTTCGACGCCGGCGCGATCTGGATCGCCGACTTGTCCGATCGCTCGCGGCCGACGGTCGTCAAGCTCGAGGGCGTCGGCCGCCAGCCCTACGACGCGCTCGTCACGCCCGACGGCCGCCACTACATCGCCGGCCTCTTCGGCGAAGACGGCCTGGCGCTCGTCGATCTCTGGGACGACGTGCCGACGGCGCGCCGCATCCTCGCCGGCTATGGCCGCGGCGAGCAGCCGCTGCCGGTCTACAAGATGCCGCACCTGCGCGGCTGGGCGGTCGCCGGGCGCCACGCCTATCTGCCGGCGATCGGCCGCCACGAGGTGCTCGTCGTCGACACGGCGACGTGGCAGGAGGTCGGCCGCATCGCCGTCGCCGGCCAGCCGGTGTTCGTCATGGCGCAGCCCGACGGCAGGCAGGTGTGGGTCAACTTCGCCGTCCCCGACTACGACCGGGTCCAGGTCATCGACACCCGCACGCGCCGCGTCGTGCGGGCGCTCTCGCCCGGCAAGGCGGTCCTCCACATGGAGTTCACGCCGCGCGGCGAGGCGGTGTGGATCAGCTCGCGCGACGCCAACCGGGTCTCCGTGATCGACACGCAGCGCTTCGAGACGCTGGCCACGCTCGACATCGATGAGCCGAGCGGCGTGTTCTTCACCAGCCGCGCCGCGCGCATGGGCTTCTAGCATGAGCGCACCGTCGCTGTCCGATCTGCGCTTCGGCTTGCTGAATGACTGGCAGCACGACTTCCCGATCGTGGACAAGCCCTTCGCCACCATCGGCGCGGCGCGCAGTGTCGATGCGCAAACGGTGATCGACGCCTACGGCGAGCTGCTCGGCGGCGGCGCGATCAGTCGGATCGGCGGCGTCTGGGGCGCGGGTGCCGCCGGCGCCGCGCTGCTCTGCGCCTTCTCCGTGCCGGCCGAGCGCCTCGACGCGGTCGCCGCGATCGTGTCTTCGCATCCGGGGGTCAACCACAACTACGAGCGCGAGCATCGGAACAACCTCTGGTTCGTCGTCACCGGCCCCGACGCAGGCGCCGTCGACCGTGCCGTCGACGAGCTCGAGGCGCAGACGGGCTGCCGCGCGCTGCGGCTCCGCTTGCGGTGCGCCGACCGGATCGACCTCGGCTTCGATCTTCGCGGTCGGAGCTCCACGCGCTGCCGCGAAGC
>JBBRZP010000149.1:0-9564 GCA_038236565.1 Burkholderiales bacterium
ACGATGATGGTCCTGGCCATCCTCGAGCACGCCGCCAAGCGCGGCATGAAGACGATGGCCTACATCGGCTTCAACGACGCCCTGGGCGAGGCGTTCTACGCCGAGTTCGAGAAGTTCGCCGAGGCAAGGAAGATCAGGATCGTCGCGAGCGAGCGCTTCGCGCCGCGCGACACCAGCGTCACGGCGCAGGTGCTCAAGCTCATGGCCTCGAACCCGGACATGGTCGTCATCGGCGCCTCGGGCACGCCGGCCGTGCTGCCGGCGCGCACGCTCGCCGAGCGCGGCTACAAGGGCAGCGTCTACTTCAACCATGGCGTCGCCAACAACGACTTCCTGCGCGTCGGCGGCAAGGACATCGAGGGTGCGTTCGTGCCGACCAGCCCGGTCGTCGTCGCCGCCGCGCTGCCGGCCGACAACCCGGCCAAGACGGCCGCGCTCGACTACGTGAAGCGCTACGAGAGCGTCTACGGCGCCGGCTCGGTGTCGGCGTTCGGCTCGTACACCTGGGACGCCTGGCTCGAGCTGGCGCAGGCGATTCCGATCGCGGCGAAGAAGGCGAGGCCGGGCACGCCCGAATTCCGCGCCGCCCTGCGCGACGCCCTGGAAGGTCTGCACGACCTGCACGTCTCGAACGGCGTCGTCAGCATGTCGAAGAACGACCACCTCGGGCTCGACCAGCGCGCCCGCGTGATCGTGAAGGTCGTCGACAACAAGTGGAAGCTCGACTGACGCGGGCGCTCGAGCTGCCGCGGCTAGCGGCTTTCGACGCGCCCGATCCGGACCGCCGTTCCGCCGGGCTTGAGGTTGCGCGTGCCCGGCATCACGAGCACGGCGTCGTCGTAGGGGGTGACCCAGACGTGCCCGCCGTCCTGCGCGATCGGCGTGCCGGCCTTCGCCACCACGGAAAGCCCCACGGTCGGAACGAGGAAGCGAAAGGCGGCGCTGCGTGCGACCACCGGCTCGGTGACGCGCACGAGACGCTGCGTCGGTGGCAGGGGCAGGCGCACGTGGGCCTGCACCCAAGCCTCGTCGGCCATTCCGGTCAGGCCGAGGAAGCGCACAAGGGTGTCGATGGCGACGTCTGCAGCGGCCCGCTCCCAGTGCTGGCCGCACTCGACGAGCAGCGCAAGCTTCGGGCTCCCGGGATCGCCGAACGCGCCCCGGTCGACCATGCGCAGGCCTGCGGGGTGGCCGGTGTCGATGAGCAGGTCGGCAGGCACGCCGAGCGCGCGCGCGAAGGCCACGTTCTTCTCGACCATGCCGCAGACCATCAGCGGCCGGCAGGGCTCGCTCATGCTGTGGATGTCGAGCAGCCGCTCGGCGGCGTCGACGAAGGGCCGCAGCTCGCGGGCGCGGCGCAATTCCACGGTGTCGCCCGGGCCGAAGAGCGTCGCGTCGGCCCAGACGCGGTTGTAGTCCTCGTCGACGAGGCGCGAGGGGAAGGGGTCGGCCGGATCGAAGCGGGCGTAGGCGGCGACGTTGGCGAAGGCGAGCGTCAGGCTGCCGCTGCGCGGACGAAAGCGTTGCGCGAGCAGCCAGTCGATCGCGATCGCGCCGCAGATCTCGTTGCCGTGCGTGAGCGCCTGCACCATGACCTTCGGGCCCGGCCGGCCGGAAGCGAAGGCGTGCACCCATTCCACACCCGTGCCGCCGTCGCGCCAGCGAGTGATGTCGGGCGCCTCGAGCTCGACGGCGGGAATCCCGCTCATGGCGAGGGCGATCTTGCCAGCGCGGCCGAGACGATGCGCGCGCAGTGCACGAACGCTTCCTCGATCAGCCGCTCGTTCGCCTCGGGCGTGCGAAAGCCCGAGTGGGCCGAGAGCGTCACGTTCGGCAACGTCGTCAGCACGTGGCCGGCGGGCAGCGGCTCGATGTCGAACACGTCGAGGCCGGCGTGGCGCAGGTGGCCGGAGCGCAGCGCCTCGACCATCGCCGCCTCGTCGACCAGCGCGCCGCGCGCCGTGTTGACGAGGATCGCGCCGGGCCGCATCGCGGCGATCCGCTCGCCCGAGAGAAAGCCGCGTGTCTGGTCGTTCAGGAGCAGGTGCACAGACACCACGTCGCTGCGCGCGAGCAACTCGTCGATGGCCACGAACTCGACGCCCTCGGCCGGCTTCGCGCTGCGGTTCCAGGCGACAACCTTCATGCCCAGGCCGCGCGCCATGCGCGCCGTCTCGGCCGCAATCCCGCCGTAGCCGACGAGGCCGAGCGTCTTGCCGCCGAGCTGGAGCCCTTCGGTGCGCAGCCAGCGACCCTGCCGCATCGCGCCGTCCATCGCGGCGAAGCCGCGTGCCGCCGCGAACAGAAGGCCGATGGCGCATTCCGCGACGGCCGCGTCGCCGTAGCCCTTGATGAGGTGAACTTCGATGCCGAGCCCGGCGAGCGCCTCGGGGTCCATGTAGCTGCGCGCCCCCGTGCCGAGGAAGACGACGTGCTTCAGCCCCGCGCAGCGCCGCGCGATCTCGATCGGCAGCGAGGTGTGGTCGATGACCGCGATCGGCGCGCTGCCGATCGCCGCGGGCAGCGCCTCGGGCGTGATGTCGGCGGAGCCGAAGGCGAGATCGAGCTGCGCCAGCGTGCGGCGGCCGATGCGTTCGGCGAGCGCGCGAAGCGGCACGTTGGCATCGACGAAGACGGCGCGCATGACGTGGAAGATTGGGCCGCCCGGAGCGGGCCCGCCGAGTCTACGGGCCGGCGAACGCTCGCCCGAGCGTGGCCACCAGGATCGACGTGCGCACGGGCTTCTCGTGGAAGGCGAGGTCGAAGCGCTGCACCGCGTCGGCGATGTCAGCCTCGTCGACCGCGCCCGACATCACCTGCGCCGTCAGCACCACGATCGGGCAGGTGGCGTCGCGGGCGCGCAGCGCGGCGATGAGCTTCAGCGCGCTCGTCTCGCCGACGATCCAGTCGACCACGTAGGCGTCGTGGCGCTGCGTCTCGATGCTGGCCAGCACCTCGGCGATGGTGAAGAACGGGCGCGCGTCGTAGCCGTTCGACTCGAAATGGGTGCAGATGGAGTTCGTGAGGTCGCGGTCGTCGTCGAGCACCGCCACGACGCGGCGCGGCGCGAGCGGCGGCCGGGCCTCGAGCCGCTCGATCCGGTAGACGACGCCTTCGCTGGCCTCGCCCGCCACCAGCGCCGCCCAGCCCGACGACGTCTGCACCGCCACCACCACCTCGGGGCTCGGCTTGTCGACCGCGTCGCCGAGCCAGAGCTGCACCGGCAGAGTCGTCGTGCCCACGCGCATCGTGCCCGGCACCGAGGCGCGGGTCGACGTGAGCGACACCACGTCGGACAGCGACTCGCCGAACAGCTCGGCGACCTTGGCGATGTCTTCGAGAGACCAGGTCGAGGTGCCGCTCATTCGGCGGTGCGCCTGCGAGTAGGACAGGCCGGTGGCGTCGGCGAGCCAGGCGGATTGGCGGTACTTGGGCAGGCCGTGGCGCTCCATCAGGGCGCGGACGCACTGGACGGCGAAGGATGGCGAGTCGGTCGACGTGGTGTCGCCGGACTCGGGGGGTTCGACCGGAGAAACTGTCATTGCATTGACGGCTGATCTTTCGTTTTAAGAAAGATAAGACTAGATAGTAGTTTCCTTAACATGTCGAAAAGCGCTTGATTCGCGTGTCAATGAATCGTAGAGTCGAATCGAGTTTGCATTATCAGGCAGAACGCGATGTCGACGTCGCAGCTTTTTCGACCCTGCGTTCTGGCATCGACGGCGGTCTGGTCGAAGTGGGGCGTCGCGCCTTCTCTTCACCCGGTGTCGACCTGGTATTCATGCCGACGAGCCATCAATTCATTGCTTTGCCCGTGATCACCGCGCCGGCCGCGGCGTGACCCACCTGAAACCTGGAGACCTCCGATGAACGTCCTGGTGATCGATGACCATCCCCTGATCCTGTCCGCGCTCCGGTCCGTCATGACGGGGCTCGCCGAAGATGTCACCGTCGTCGGCGTGAGCTCCGCCGCGGCCGCTCGTGAGGCGATGGCGGGCGACAGCGTCGTCGAGCTCGTCCTGCTCGACCTTCATCTTGGCGAGGATGACGGATTCGCGCTCCTTGCCGAGCTGCGCTCTTCTCATCCGGCCGTGCCGATCGTGGTGGTCTCGGCTTCGGAGCGACGGGACGACGTGGTCCGCGCCATCGATCTGGGAGCCCTGGGCTTCGTCCCGAAGTGTGTCGGCAACGACTCCTTGCTGCAGGCTTTGCGCGTCGTCATTTCCGGCGGCATCTATCTTCCGGCATCGATCATGCGATCCTCCGGCGATGACGAGTTGCCCTTCCGCTCGCCGCTGGCCAGGACCTGGCGCAATGCTGCCGTCGGGAGCTCCGCCGACGCGCAGGGCGATCAAACCGAAGCGGCACTGGCCTCCCTCGGATTGACCACGCGACAGACGCAAGTCCTCGCTCTCCTGCTGCGCGGGCAATCGAACAAGCTGATCGCGCGCGCGCTCAACCTTTCGGTCGAGACCATCAAGGATCACGTCGCCGCGGTGCTGCGTTCCCTGAACGTGAGTTCTCGGACGCAGGCCGTGCTGGCGGTGAGCCGAATCTCCAATCCCCGCTTCCTGTCGACCTGGCACGAGATGTCGCGAAGTCCCGAGCGTTAGCCTCACTTCACACCGACTCGTGACGCCCCAGGTGTCCCCGCGTGGACGGCGGCGCGATGATGGGCAAGCTCTGCAAGCGGTGACCGCGCCGCGCGATCGGTGGCATCCTTCGAGTCGACCGCGAAAGCGTCGCGGGTCATTCCGCGAAAGCATCGCGGTTCTCGAAGGGAGACGACGGCATGCAGTCCTTCTCGTTCCTCGGCTGGCCGTGGTGGCTTTGGCTTGCCCTCGTCGTGGTCGTCGTCGCAGCGGTCGTGCAGATGCGCACGGCGGTCGCGAAGTCGAAGCATCGGGCTGAGCAGGAGCGGCTCGCCCAGGTGGCCGACGCGATGCACGAGGGCGCGAAGACGCGCCATGAAGGCGGCGCCTGAGGCGAATCGTGGCGCTGCCGCCTCCTTCTTCGTTGCAGACCCGTTGCTGCATCGCCGGCGGCGGGCCGGCCGGCATGATGCTTGGCTACCTGCTCGCGCGGGCGGGCGTTGGCACCGTCGTGCTCGAGAAGCACGGCGATTTCCTGCGCGACTTCCGCGGCGACACGGTCCATCCGTCGACGCTGCGCGTGATGGACGAGGTCGGCCTGCTCGACGCGTTCCTCATGCGACCGCATCAGCGGCTCGAGGTGATCGGCGGCTGGTTCGGCAGCGAGCACGTCCAGCTCGGCGACTTCCGCGCGCTGCCCGAGCGCTATGCGTACATCGCCTTGATGCCGCAGTGGGAGTTCCTCGACTTCCTCGCTGGCGAGGCGCGCCGCCTGCCGGCGTTCGAGCTGCGCGTGCGCTCGGAGGTGACGGGCCTGATCGAGGCCGATGACGGCCGCGTCGAAGGCGTGCGCGGCATCTCGGCCGAAGGCGGCGACTTCGAGATCCGCGCCGACGTCACGGTCGGCTGCGACGGCCGCCGCTCGACGGTCCGTGCCGCCGCGGGCCTGACCGTCGAGGACATCGGCGCGCCGATCGACGTGCTCTGGTTTCGCGTCGGCCGCGACCCGGCCGAGACCGACTCGAGCCTGGCGCGCGTCGCGCCCGGCCACTTCGTCGTCACCATCGACCGAGGCGACTACTGGCAGTGCGCCTTCGTCATCCACAAGGGCGGCGCCGACGACCTGAAGCGCGACGGCATCGCCTCGTTCCGTGCCCGGGTCGTCGCGACCGCGCCGCTGCTCGCCGCCCACATCGACGACGTGCGCTCGTGGGACGACGTCAAGCTCCTCACCGTCAGCGTCGACCGGCTGACGCAGTGGTCGAAGGCGGGGTTGCTCTGCATCGGCGACGCGGCCCACGCGATGTCGCCGATCGGAGGCGTCGGCATCAACCTCGCGATCCAGGACGCGGTCGCCACGGCGAACCTGCTTGCATCGAAGCTGCGCGCCGGCACTGTCGACGTCGAGGATCTCGATGCCGTGCGCCGACGTCGCCTCTGGCCGACCCGGGCCACCCAGAAGGCGCAGGTGGCGATCCAGGACAACGTGCTCGTGCCGGCGCTCGGTGCCGGCGCGAACGGCGCGCTGCACGTGCCGCTGCCGATCCGTCTCGTGAGCGCGACGCCGATGCTGCAGCACCTGGTCGCGCGCGTGCTCGGCATGGGCGTGCGGCCCGAGCACGTGCGCTCGCCCACGGCCTGAGCTAGCGCATCACGCCGGCAACCGTGAGCCAGAGCGGGATGCTCACCATGCCGAGGAGCGTCGAGAGCGTGACCAGGCCGGCAACGAAACGGCCGTCGCCGCCCATGCGCACGGCGAGCACGTAGGTGCTCGAAGCCGTCGGCAACGACGCGAACAGGACGACGATGGCGCGCTGGTCGGCAGGCAGCGCGAGTGCAGCGACGATGCCGATCGCGACGATCGGCAGCACCGCGTGGCGGATCGCGAGCAGCGCGACGGCCAGGCCGGCAGAGTCCTTGAGTGCGCCGAAGGCGAGCCCGGCACCGACCGCCATCAGGCCGAGCGGGAGCGCCGCGCTGCCGATGCGCTGCAGCGTGGTGGCGACGGCGTCGGGCAGCGTCAGGCCGACGGCGTTGGCGACCAGCCCGGCGACGGTGCTGATGATGAGCGGGTTCTTCGCGATCTCGCGCAGTGTCGACCGGCCACCGTGGCGCGCCATCGGCCAGACGGCGGCGATGTTGCAGAACGGCACGCAGAGCGCGATCACCAGCGCCATCCAGGCCAGCCCCTGCGCGCCGCCGAGCCGCTCGGAGAGCGCGAGCGCGATGTACGAGTTGAAGCGGTAGGCGATCTGCGCGCCCGACGCGTGCCGGCGGGCGTCGACGCCGGGCCAGCGGCCGAGGGCCAGGGCCAGGGCGATGCCGACGGCGAGCATCGCCAGCACCGAGATGGCGAGGTTCGCCGCCTGCGCCGGCTGCACCGGGCTCTTGACGATCGAATTGAAGAGCAGGACCGGGAAGAGCAGGTAGTACACGAGCCGCTCGACCGCTTCCCACACGGGTCGGTCGAGGGCGGTCTTGCGGCAGATCATCCAGCCGATCAGGATCAGCAGGAAATCGGGCAGCAGCAGGAGCGGGTTCGACATCGCGGCGAGTGTGCCAGCGCGGTTCGGCGCACGCGCATGCGCACCGCACCACGGCGGCCGTCCTGGTTCACACGTCAGCGTGAGCGCCAGTAGCGCCGGTGCAGGTTGGTGATGGGCTCGACCGTCGCCTCGACCGGGCCGATGACGCGGATGTCCTTCTGGCCGCGCGCGAAGACATGCCGGCACGGAAGGTCGAGCGTCGGGTTCTCGGGATGATTGCCGGTCTCGGCGAGAAGGGCCTTCTCGGCGATGCCGAAGACGGTGCGGCCGATGTTCGCCCAGTACTGCGTGCCCGCGCACATCGCGCACGGCTCGACCGTCGTGACGAGCGTGCAGGGCCAGAGCTCGTGCGGCG
This sequence comes from Burkholderiales bacterium, assembly GCA_038236565.1. Classification (GTDB taxonomy): domain Bacteria; phylum Pseudomonadota; class Gammaproteobacteria; order Burkholderiales; family Burkholderiaceae_C; genus Schlegelella_A. The sequence goes on from JBBRZP010000149.1 coordinate 7,494, forward strand.
CCCAGCGCCTGGCGGCTTCGCGCGCGAGCACGGCCTCGGCGTGGTTCACGCTGTCGACGTTGCCCTGCTCCATGAGCACGGTCGCGTGGTCGGCGGCGACGAGGAGTGCGCCGAACGGGTGGTGGCCCGCCTCCATCGCGCGGCGCGCGAGCGCCTGGGCGCGGTCGAGCATTGCCGCGACCTGCGCGTCGGAGGGCTCGCTGCGCTCGTCCTGGTGCGGCGTGGAAAGGCGCGACGAAGAGTCATTGGGCATGAGGCCATTCTCGGCGCGGGGCGAGCAGCTCGCGCAGCGTGCGAGCGACGACCTTCGTGGCCCGGCGCAGGTCTTCCAGATCGAGGTGCTCGTCGGCGCGCTTGGCGTTCGACTCGAGCACCGTGCGCGGACCCGCGCCGTAGATCGCGGCGGGGATGCCGGCTTCACCATAGAGGCGCACGTCGGTGTAGAGCGGCGTGCCCGACACCGGGATCGGCTCGCCGAACACGGCCTGGCCATGCTTCTGCAGCGCCGCGACCAGCGCCGCGTTGCCGCTCAGCGGCTTCAGGGCACGGGCCAGAAGCAGGCGACGGATCTCGACCGTGAGCCCGGTGCGATGCGCGACCGCGTCGCCGATGACGCGGCGCAGCTTCGCCTCGACCTCGGTCGGATCCTCTTCGGGGATCATGCGGCGATCGAGCTTGAAGACGACCTTGCCCGGGACGACATTGGTGTTCGTGCCGCCGGCGATCGTGCCGACGTTGAGATACGGATGCGTGATGCCGGCGACGCGCGAGCTGACCTGGCGATAGAGATCGTTCTGCGCATAGAGCGCATTGAGGATCTCGACGGCGCCCTGCAGCGCGTCGACGCCGGTCGCGGGGATTGCGGCGTGGGCCATCTTCCCGTGCACCGTCACCTCGAGTTGCAGGCAGCCGTTGTGCGCCGTCACCACCTGGTAGCTGAAGCCGGCGGCGATGAGCAGGTCGGGCTTGACCCGCCCCGTCTCGAGGAGCCAGCCCGGGCCCAGCTCGCCGCCGAACTCCTCGTCGTAGGTGAAGTGCAGCTCGACGCTGCCGGCGAGCGTCGCGCCGGGCGAATCGAGCGCGAGGTCGGCAGCGAACGCGTCGAGCGCTCGCAGGGCGAAGGTGTACGTCGCGAAGTCGCTCTTGCTCACGGCCGAGGCGCGACCGTAGAGCTTGCCGCCGTCGACCTCGCCGCCGTACGGGTCGTGCGACCAGCCTTCACCGGGCGGGACGACGTCGCCGTGGGCGTTGAGCGCGATCGTCGGGCCGCTGCCGTAGCGGCGACGCACGACGAGGTTGGTGATCGACGCCAGGCCGTGTGCCTCGACATCCGCCTTTGGCACGGGATGGCGGTCGACCGCGAAGCCGAAGCCTTCGAGCAGCGTCGCCGTGACGTCGGCGTGCGGCGCGTTGTCGCCGGGCGGCGTGTCGGTCGGCACGCGCACCAGCGCCTGCAGGAACCCGACCTCCTCGTCGAAGTGGGCGTCGACCCAGGCGTCGAGGCGGGCGTCGTCGCGATCGGTCACAGCCGTTCCTCGTTGGCGATCCGGTCCTGTTCTTCGGCAAGCTGGTCGGCGAACGCCGCGAAGGCCTCGATCAGCAGCTGCATGTCGTCGGCGCTCGTCGACTCGAGCGGGTTGTGGCTGATGCCGGCGTTCTCGCCGCGCACGAAGAGCATCGCCTGCGGCAGCATCTCGCCGATCTTCATCGCGTCGTGGCCGGCGCCGCTCGGCATGCGGTGCACCGGCAGGCCGAGCGACGCGACCGCGCGCTCCCAGCGCGCCTGCCACTCGGGCGCCGACGGCGACGCGGCGACCTTCATCGTCTCCTCGAGCGCGAGGGTGACGCCGCGTCGCGCACAGATCGACCCGGCCCGGTCGATCACGTCGGCGACGCAGGCGTCGCGCACCGGGTCGGCGGTCGCGCGGATGTCGAGCGTGAACGTGCATCGGCCCGGCACGACGTTGGTCGAGCCGTTCGGGACCTCGAGCATGCCCATCGTGCCGACCAGGTTCGGCGCCTCGGCGGCGCGCTGCTCGAGGTAGACGGCGAGCTCGGCGACCGCCGCGGC
>JBBRZP010000150.1:0-9516 GCA_038236565.1 Burkholderiales bacterium
AGCCAGGGCTGGCTCGCGGGACTGCGCGATCGCTTCGTGGGCCGGGCGATCACGCTCATGCACGATGCGCCGGCCGATCCGTGGACCGTCGAGGAATTGGGCAGGCGCATCGGGTTGTCTCGCTCGGCGCTGCACGACCGCTTCTCCGAGATGGTCGGGCAGACGCCCATGCAGTACCTCGCCAGCTGGCGCATGCAGGTCGGAGCTGTGCTGCTTCGAGACACGGCCGCTACCGTGGCATCGGTCGCGCTGGACGTCGGCTACCAATCCGAAGCCTCGTTCGCGCGCGCGTTCAAGCGATTGGTCGGCAAGCCCCCGGCGCTGTGGCGCCGGCAGGCGCAGGCTTGACCGATCTTCATTGGCAACGACGCGAACCGACGTTCGCCGATGCGAGCGCGGCGATGCGAGCGATTGACCAGGCTCGAACGCGGAGCGGCTTCGTCAGGCGCCGCGCCTATTTCGGCGGCGCGATCTCGATCTTCTGGTGCGGCGCGGCCGACGGCGCCGGAAACTTTTCCGGGCGCGGGTCGGGGATGAAGCCGTCGCGGTTGCGCATGCGCACGGCCGCGAGCGCCTTCGCGTCCATCCGTGCATCGGCGCCGAAGCGATGCCGATGCCCGCAGCAGCGAGCTCATCGACGATGAACCGGCTCATCATGTCCTTCGCGGCGCGAATCCGATGTCTGCCGACGACGAAGCGCACCGTCAGCTCGAGCCAGTTGTCGGTGATCGGGAATAGACGCGCGGCTCGAGATCGAAGGGCGCGATCGAGAAGCGCTTTTCCAGGTCTGCCTTCGCCTCGGCGGCCATGGCGGCGGGATCCTGGGCATGGCGCCGCGCTGAATCGAGCAGGATCTCCTCGACCCGGCGGCGATCGTCCTTGTAGGTGATGGGGATCGTCATCTCCTCCCAGATGAACGGGAAGTCGCGGGTGTAGTTGAAGACCGGCTCGCTGAAGATCCTGGCATTGCTGACGGTGACGATCCGGCCCGTGAACTGCCGGTTCTTCACCCACATCGCCGGGTCGGCTGCCTGAACGCTGGGGGGCTGGCCCATGTCCATGATCGTCGTCTGGATGAAGCCGAGCTGCAGCACGTCGCCGCGCACGCCGCCCGTCGAGAAGCGGTCGCCGACGGTGAAGGTCGCGCCGCGCAGGATGACGAAGTAGCCGGCGATCGACTTGATCACCTGCTGGAGCGCGAACGCCAGGCCGGCCGACATGAGGCCGAACGCCGTGGTCAGCCGGGTCGGATCGTTGAACCATATCGAGAGCAGCCCGAGGGTCAGGACGACGGCGGAGGCAAGGCTGATCGTCTGGCGCGTCCAGAACCGGGTCTGCTCGCCGGCCTGGTCGGTGCCGCTGATGACGAGGCGTGTCAGCCAGCGACCGAACGCGCCGGACAGCAGCACGGCGACGATGAAGACGATGGAGAGGGCGAGCTTCTGCCCGTTCTCGGCGTGACGCCGACCCACTTGATGCCCAGGAACTCCATGGAGTGATTCGGTCGCGGACAACTTCGCGCAAGCGGGCCCATGAGCCCGGGTCACTCACGTTTGGCACTTCACATGCCCGGTCCGTTCAGGTTCGACAGGCGGCGGCGCGGTGACGACCACAGGTGGGCGGAGCCGCGCGAGATCTTCGTCTTCGCCGGGTCCTGAACCTGCAACCGCGCCCAGCCGCCCCCGGCGCGGCCGGTCCGCTCACGTCGTGCCGCCGGCCTCGGGCTCGGTCGGGACAGCAGCGCGCTCGATCTCGGCATTCAACTCGGCGCCGGCCAGGAATGCCAGTCCGGTGAGATACAGCCAGAGGAGCAGGGCGATGACAGAGCTGATCGAGCCATAGGTGACAGTCAGCCGGTCGACGTGACGAACGTACAGCTGCAGCCCCAACGATGCGAGCAGCCAGAGCATGACGCCGGCGACCGTCCCCGGCATGAGCAAGTGCCAGGTCGGCCGCGGCAAGTTCGGCGCCCAGCGGTAAAGCACGTCGAATGCCGTGAGCGCGAGCGCGATGATGAGGATCCAGCGGCCGATCGGCCAGAGCGACCCGACCGTGGAGAAGCCGGCGCCCGAGAGCGCAGCGCTGTAGCGCCGGCCGTAGAGCAGCAGCATCAGGGTCGCTGCGAGCAGCAGCAGCATCGCCACCGTCAGCAGCGCGGAGACAGCCTGACGGCGCAGCCACGGGCGTGCCTGGCGCACGCGGTACGCCACGTTCAGGGCGAGGATCGCGGCACGCATTCCCTGCGACGCCGACCAGACCATGAGGATCAACGCGAACCAGAGCCGGCCGGGGCTCCAGGCGTGGCGGACCTCGCGCAGGGTGGCGTCGACCAGCGCCGAAGCGGACGCCGGCGCCATCGTCGACAGCAGCCTCTGCAGTGCCGCCTCGGGCATCGCCGCCGATTCGAGCGCAAGGCCGAGCAGGGTCATCAGCAGGAGCAGCAGCGGGAAGAGCGCGAGCACGAAGAAGAACGCCAGCCGCGCCGCCTGTCCTTGCACGTCGTGCTCGCGGCCGTTGCGCCAACTCCGCAGCAGCAGTTCGCGCGGGCCCAGGCCGCCGAGCCAGCGTCGCCAAGGTCCCTCTCGCTCCCCGCTTCGCGGCTGCTTCAAGCGCCGGTTCCCATCGAATTCGTGCAAGTGCAAAGCGAGCGGAAACGGAGCAGTCTCGACGACGATCGGCTGGCGTCGCGTGGCGCGGGCCGTCGCGCCGTCACGCTCAGGGCTGGCGGTCGCCGCCTCTCTTCGCCCGGTCGTCGATCTCGCCGATCATCGCCGCCAGCGAATTGGTGGCTTCCTTCATCTCGGTGCGCAGGGCGTCGCGCGTCGCTTCGAAGCGCGCCTCCAGTCGCTCGGTGGCGCCCGTCAACGCGGTGCGCAGTTCGGTGAACCGCGAGGCCTCGGCCTGGTCGGCGAGCGTGCGCTGCGCCTGCAGCTCCTTGGCATGGCGTCGCGCCTCGACCAGGAGCCGTCCCTGCCAGAAGGCCATGTAGCCGGCGAACAGCAAGGCCATGCCCACCACGATCGCCAGCATCACGACGCCGAGCGGCGCCTCGAAGCTGGTCACGCCGACGGTCAGGCTGGTCGGTGTGACGAACGCGGCCCAGTTGAGGGCGGTGAACGCCGCGAGCAGCGCGACGAGGAGGATCAGGATCAAGGTTCGCAGGCGCATGGAACTTCCTTTCTCAGGCAATCAGCCCGGAGCCGGCGTCCAGCCCGCGGCGCCGCTCTGCAGTGTCCCGCGCAGGTCGACGCAGGCGTCGGCAAGCGCCTGGCGGCCCCGCGCCGGCAGATCGGCACCGGCGGCACGGGCGACGAGCGCGTCGAGCTGTCGGCGAACGGCGCTGCGCCGCGCTTCGTCCCCGGTGGCGGCCGCCACGCGGGCGAGCGCGCCGACGAGGTGCTGGTAGATCTCGACATGGTCGCCGGCGTGATGGGTGATCGATTCGAACGACAGCGCCAGTATCGTCGGATAGTCCGGGCTGCGGGCGACGAGCCTCAGGCGGCCCTCGCGAAAGCGCCAGGGGCTGACGACACGTCGCCCCGACAGTCTCACCATCAATGCCGAAAGATGGTCGATGCAGCCCTGCGCCGTGGTCGGATCGTGGATGCTCGGGGAGAGCGCCTTCAACGCAACGTCGACGATCAGCTGGATCGCGTAGCGGACGTCCTGGTGAACGGTGCGCTGCTGGGCGAAGCTGACCGCGGCCAGGGCCTCCTTGCCGGGGCCGGCCGTCGGAGTGAACGGCTCGAGAAGCGCGGCATCGGCCGAGAGGCCGAGCAGAGGCTGACCCGCGACGACGAAGTCGCCGACCTCGGGCACGATCCGCAGGACGCCGTTCGTGCGGGTGGCGCAGTCGAGCAGCGAGTCGCCGTCGACGCCGACGACGTAGCCGGTGCGCGGTGCCGCCAGCGCCAGCCAGCGCTCGGGCAGTGCGGCGTCGGCGTGCCGCTCGTCCTCGTCGTTCGGCGGTGCGCCGACCTCCGTCGGAAATTGCCGGTCGATCGCCGCCAGCGCATCGTCGGCGATGTGCGCAAGGATCGACGAGACCTGGATCGACGCCGCGACGTGGTGGACGAAGTAGATGAGCAGGCCGACGCCGATGAAGGCCATGCCGATCCCGCCGAGAACGGCGATCGACGGCACGAAGGCGCCCTCGTCGCCGCCGCGAATCGTGCGCAGGACGATCAGGCAGTAGGCGAAGATCGCGACGAAGGTGCCGAGAACGACCTGGGTCGGTCGATCCGACATGAAGGTGCGCAGGACCCGCGGCGAATACTGGCTCGCCGTCAGCGACAGCGCGACGATGGTGATCGAGAACACCACGCCGGCGACGGTGATCATCGACGTGGCGATGGCGGTCAGCATGGCGCGCGAGCCGGCGGCGCCGGCGCCGAACAGGCGAGGCCAGCGTTGCGCGACGTCGCTGTCGAAGGGCGCATGCATCTCGACAAGACCGACGGCCAGTGCGCTGCCCAGACAGACGATGACGACTGGAAGGAACCAGAGGCTGCCTTCGAGGGCGAACCAGAATGTGCGCAAGCGGTTCACGGGACGGATCGGGTCGGCGGGCTGAGCACGTAATGTCGCACGGCCCAGGTGGAACGTTCAAACCAAGACACGGTGTCTGGCGAGCGCTGCCTTCTGTGAGGAACTCATCATGGCTTCTCGATCACCTGCGAGGAGATCCGCCACCGCGACAGCGAGGCGGAGTCGAAGGCGCGCAGAGCGCGGCAGGGCGGGCATCCAGCCGGTGGAGGAAGGCGAGCCGCCGCCGGCGGGCAAGTCCCGCCGCAACGGCAAGACGAGACCATCGAGAATCAGCAGCCATGCAAGCGTCGTCGACCGCTCCTGACAACACTGCGGCACCGGCCGCGCTGGCCGGCCTCAAGGTGGTCGAGATGGGCCAGCTGATCGCGGGTCCGTTCGCCGGCAAGCTGCTCGGCGAGTTCGGTGCCGAGGTTGTCAAGATCGAGCCGCCGGGCGAGGGCGATCCGCTGCGCAACTGGAGACTGCTGCAGAACGGCACCTCGGTGTGGTGGCAGGTCCAGTCGCGCAACAAGCGCTCGATCGCGCTCGACCTGCGCAGCGCCGAGGGGCAGGAGATCGCGCGCGGCCTGCTCGCCGAGGCCGACGTCCTGGTCGAGAACTTCCGTCCGGGCACGCTCGAGGGCTGGGGTCTCGGGCCTGACCTGCTGATGCTCGCCAATCCCGGCCTCGTCATCCTGCGCATTTCCGGCTTCGGCCAGACCGGACCGTACCGCGACCTGGCCGGCTTCGGCGTGATCGGCGAGGCGATGGGCGGACTGCGCCATCTCACCGGCGAGCCGGGCCGTGTGCCGGTGCGCTGTGGCGTCTCGATCGGCGACTCGCTCGCTGCGCTGCACGGAACCATCGGCGTGCTGCTCGCGCTCTACCACCGCAAGGTCCACGGCGCACCGGGCCAGGTGATCGATGTGGCGCTCCACGAATCGGTGTTCAGCGTGATGGAAAGCCTGCTTCCCGAGTACAGCGCCTTCGGCGCGGTGCGTGCCGCCGCGGGCAGCGCGCTGCCCGGGATCGCGCCCTCGAACGCCTACCCGTGCGCCGACGGCTACGTGCTCGTCGCGGGCAACGGCGACAGCATCTTTCGCCGCCTGATGCAGGCGATCGGCCGCGCCGATCTGGCGAGCGCGCCCGACCTGGCGAGCAACGCCGGACGCGTCGCCCGTGTCGCCGAGATCGATGCCGCGATCGGCGCATGGACGGCGTCGCGGTCGATCGTCGACGTGCTCGCAGTGCTCGGTGCCGCCGGGGTCCCGGCGGGCAAGGTCTACACCGCCAAGGACATCGACGAGGACCCGCACTATCGCGCCCGCGACATGATCCTGCGTCAGCGCACGCGCGACGGCCACGACCTCGACGTGCCGGGCATCGTCCCCAAGCTCTCGCTCACGCCAGGGAGCGTGCGCAGCGCGGCGCCCCGGCTCGGCGACGACACCGACGCAGTGCTGTCCGCGATGGGCCTGAGCGCCGCCGAGATCGCGGTGCTGCGCAGCAAGGGCATCGTCGCCTGAGCGCGGACGTCGTCGAGCCCGGACCCGACGGCGTCCGGCCCGGAATCACGCGGCACGGTGCTGGACGACGGCGCCGAGCAGATCGCACATCGCTTGCGTCACCTGGTCGGTCGTCGCCGTGCCGCCGAGATCTCGGGTGTGGAGCGCCGGGTTCGCGGTGACGCGTTCGATCGCGGCCATCACGCGGCCGGCAGCGTCGGCCTCGCCGAGATGCTCGAGCAGCATCACGACCGACCAGAACGTGCCGACCGGATTCGCCAGACCCTGGCCCATGATGTCGAAGGCCGAGCCGTGGATCGGCTCGAACATCGACGGGTAGCGACGCTCGGGATCGATGTTGCCCGTGGGAGCGATGCCCAGACTGCCGGCCAGCGCCGCGGCCAGGTCGCTCAGGATGTCGGCGTGCAGGTTGGTCGCGACGAGCGTGTCGAGAGAGGACGGCCGATTGACCATGCGCGCGGTGCAGGCGTCGACGAGCTCCTTGTCCCAGGCGACGTCGGGAAACTCCTGCGAGATCTGCGCCGCGATCTCGTCCCACATGACCATTGCATGCCGCTGCGCGTTGCTCTTGGTGACGACGGTGAGGAGCTTCCTCGGCCGCGAGCGCGCCAGGCCGAACGCGAACCGCATGATCCGCTCGACGCCGGCGCGGGTCATCATCGAAACGTCGGTCGCGGCCTCGATCGGATGGCCCTGGTGGACGCGGCCGCCGACGCCGCTGTACTCGCCCTCGGAGTTCTCGCGCACGATGACCCAGTCGAGGTCGCCGGGGGCGCAGCGCTTGAGCGGTGCGTCGATGCCGGGCAGGATCCGCGTCGGCCGCACGTTGGCGTACTGGTCGAAGCCCTGGCAGATCTTCAGGCGCAGGCCCCAGAGCGTGATGTGGTCGGGGATGTGCGGATCGCCGGCCGAGCCGAAGAGGATCGCGTCCTTGTCGCGGAGCGCGTCGAGCCCGTCCGCCGGCATCATCGCGCCGTGCTCGCGGAACCAGTCGCCGCCCCAGCCGAAGCTCTCGAACTCGAAGCGGAAGGCGCTGTCGCCGCGGGTCAGCGCCTCCATCACGCGCTGCCCGGCCGGGATCACTTCCTTGCCGATGCCGTCGCCTGGAATGGTGGCGATGCGATAGGTCTTCATGGCGATCTCCGAAGCGTGTGGTTCAGCGGCTCGTCACGCGTCGACGTTGGGAGCGCTCGACGCCGACTGAGCGACTAGCGGCGCCGGCCGAAGAAATCGCGCCAGCTCATCTTCTCGCGGTTCGCCGCGGGGTGGCTGCGCGAGATCATCAGGGCGCCGGTGAGGTAGAGCGCGTTGAGAAGCCGGCTCGCGCGCGGCAGGCTCATGCCGGGCCAGTTCGCGATGTCGCGCAAGGCCGAGGCCTCCTGTTGCAGCCGCACGACCGCGGGCCGCAGCGCGCCGAGCGAGCTCGGCAGGTCGCGGGCGCCGCCCGACACCAGCTTGTACGCCACCCGCCCGCCGATCTCGGTGAGGACCTCGGAGCGCGGCCCGTTCAGGGCGACGGCCCAGAGCAGCGCGGGCATCGGGTGGTACTTCGTCGCGCTGGCGATGCGCTCGTGCATCGCGTGCCCCGGCGGCCGCACGCCCGGCGGCTCGGCGCTGATCAGGCTGAGCCTGGCCAGTGCCGCCCCGGAGCCCATGTCGGCGACGTCACGGGGCGAGTGATAGAGGAACTCGCGCGGGAAGAGCGTCACCGGCCAGACGAAGTCGCCGTAGCCGAGATAGAGGAGCGCTGGCTCGCGGTGGCGCAGGCATGCGGCGATGACCTCGACGACGTCGCCGTTGACCGGATCGCGCTGAAGCTGCTGCAGATCGGCGAGCAGCGTCGTCGGCAACAGCGTCGGCCTGTCGTCGGCCGACGACAGGCCGCGCTGGCCGGCTTCGCGCGCGCGCTGGAAATCGCTGATGCGCCAGAGGGTCGAGGTGTCGAATGTGTCCATGGTCGGTCCGGGCACGGCTGCCGCTCGATAGGCGGAGCGGGTCAACAGGATACCGACACGGCTCGCCGCAGGGACTTTGGGGGCGCGCCGTCCGCGTCGCCCACGTGGTGCAATGGCGGCCATGATCAGTTGGACACTGCGGACCAAGCTCTTCGTCGAGCGCTTCTGGCAGCCGACGAGCGCCTGCATGACGTGCATGCCCGGAAGCCTCGGCAACGTCTTCAGCGGCGTGCACTGGGCGATCGCGCTGCAGACCGGCCTGGCGACCGGCTTGCTGGCGCTGCTGCTGAGCTTCACGCCGGTCGCGCGGCTGTACCGGAACCGGTGGGGCAATGCGCTCGTGGTGGGCTCGCTCACCGCGCTTGGCGACGCCTATACGCACGCCGGAAGCTACGGCTTCCTGCACGCAGAGGCGCTGCTCACCGGCGCAGTCTCGGCCTCGCTCTCGGTCGTCGCCTCGTTCCTGTTCGAGGACCGGGCGCGCCGGCTGCGTGCGGCCTGGGCCGGGCTCAGGCGGCGCCGCGCGCTGCCTTGAGCCGCGCTGCCGTCAGAGCTCGGAGACGCTCGTGTCGAGCGGCGTGAGCGCCGTCGTCCGGCGCGTCGCCGAGGGTGCCGGGTCGGCCTCGAGGTCGTCCTTGCCGAACGTGCCGAAGTAGATCGGCGCGCGCCCCGCCGACGCGTCGAGCCAGTCGTCGAAGTCTTCCTCGGCGAGCAGCACGGGCGTGCGCTTCTCGGTCGGCTCGCCCTTGTCGTTGGTGCGGCGGTCGAAGCGGTTCAGGAGCGGGTGCAGGTCGCAGTTGATCGTCAGCATCGCGAAGCTGAGGATCTCGCGACCCTGCTCGTCCACCCAGCGGTCCCACAGGCCCGCGATGCTGAGCGGCGAGCGGTCGCTGCGCCGCACGCGCCAGCGCTCGGCGTGCGCGCTGCCCTCGGCGTAGTAGGGCACGTAGAGGCACTGCGCCGGCACGATGCACCACTGGCGCTGCGCATAGGCGTTCTTGAACGACGGACGCGTCGCCGCGGTTTCGCTGCGCGCGTTCACCGCCGAGGCCGAGGCCCGCGGCGACTTCGCGCTTGCCGGGATCATGCCGAAGCGGGCGACGACGGCCTGGCGCTGCGCCGCTGCGCCGAGGCCGAAGCGGCGGATGATGGGGGCGTGGTCGCCGCGGGCGACGTCGGCGCTCCACTCGTCGTCGAGCACCAGGCCCCAGTCGCGTTCGAGCTCGGAGGCGGTGGGCGCAAGAAAATTGCTGCTCATCGGCGCCACTGTAGCGCCGCCAGCCGCGCAGCGGATGCGCCATCGTGCGCAATTCGAGTGAAATGCGCCACGGCGGCCGCCCGCTCGCAGGGCCCGGAGCAGCGGCGGTCTAGCTGTGATGTCTCAATAGGTTGTTCACCCGGAAGAGTCTGGGAGACTGGAGTTACGACGCTTCAGCACTCACAGAAAGGACGACCGGGTGAACAGCCACAAGAATGCCAGATTGACCGTTGAGGGCCGCAAGTTGTTG
>JBBRZP010000151.1:0-9416 GCA_038236565.1 Burkholderiales bacterium
CCCCTAGGGGACGCCACCACTTCGCTGCCAGCGCGGCGCGGCGGCAGCAGAGAGTTCGAGAGCGGGAGTGGTAGTTCAGTTGGTTAGAATACCGGCCTGTCACGCCGGGGGTCGCGGGTTCGAGCCCCGTCCACTCCGCCAGCCACACCGACGGGTTACAGCAGATCTGCTGTAACCCGTTTGTCTTTGTCACCGAGACTTCCCATGAGCGAGATCACGGCCTCGTCCTGGCGACCGCTGTGCTCGATCGGCGATGTCGAGGAGGGCATGCCGCGGCGGGTCGTCGTCGACGGCTTGCCGCCGCTCGCGGTCTTCCAGATGGACGACGGATACTTCGTGATAGCCAACACCTGCACTCACGGGAGGGCGTCGCTGGCCGAGGGCTTCATCGAGGGCGACCAGATCGAGTGCCCGTGGCATTCCGGCCGGTTCTGCATCCGCGACGGCGAGGCGATGGCTGCGCCCGCGGTCGACGATCTGCAGTCCTGGCCGGTCCGTGTCGACGACGGCGAAGTGTGCATCGACACGTCGGCGTAGTCTGCCGGGACCCTTGCCCCGGCGCACGGCTACACCTGGTCACCACTTGGCATCTACAGTTGGCCCGGCGGACGCCGATATCGGGTCTGTCCCCCCGATCCGGATCTCGCCATGCGCCGCGCCACGTCTCATCTCCTCAAGGTCTTGTTGCTCATCGTCGGAGGGGTTGTCGCCAGCGCGGCGGTCTCGGCCGGCCCCGGCGCCGCGAGCGATGCCGCGAAGCGGCCGAACAACTCGTTCAACCTCTACGTTTCGGTGCCGCCAGGCGCGAGCAACGTGGCGTCGCAATCACAAGGAGTCGGCGTCGCGGCGAGCAAGGGTGTGATCATGGACCCGTACAAGGTGCCGCTGATCCAGAACGCGGGATCGCTGACCCCCGGCCGCTAGCGGGGTCAATCGGTCGGGCGGCTTGCTGCCCGACGTCGCAGCGGCGCATCATGTCTGCATTCACAGATGCGATCGCTGCCATGGCCACTCTTCCCGGACTGCCTCAAACCGACGAGCCGGAGCCCGACGCGCTTCCGGTCGAGCCCGACGACGGCGCGAAGTTGCCCGCGTCGCCCGACGACGCTGCGCCCGGTCACGAACCGGTGCACCCCGCGAAAGCCTAGCGGCAAACCCCTCGTGTCGACACCCGCGCCAGCGGTGCACAATCCGCGGCGCGCCGGCTGGCGCTGAGGAATCCTGCCGATGGTTCGTGTCTGGGTGATCGTCGCCGCCGTGTTCGCGGCCCTCGGCTTCGCCGCATGGGCATCGGACTTCGTGACGATGCAGGGCGAGCGCACCATCTACACGGTCGATTGCGTCGACGGAGCCTGGCAGGGCGATCGTTGCGCCGGTCGACTCTCTGCCGGCGTCCGCTATCGCTATCGGGCCCTGAAGCCGCATGGCGAAGTCATCTTCTGGACCGTCGGCACCAAGGAGCGGTCGGGCAAGTTCGATGATTGCCAGATTCAGGACGGCCGCAACTGGGTCTGCAAGATCTGTCCCGATGCCGCCCGCTCGATCACCTTGCGCATGGCCCAGGGGTTGCCGGTCTCCGAGAATCCGGCAGTGACGCGGCCGTTCCGGTCGGTCTCGAAGTGGCGCTGGCTCCTCCTGGAGCGCGGATTCACGGCCGGTCGCGACGTGCCGGTGGCCGCAGCCGCGACCCCCACAACCTGATCTGCGACGACCCCGGCTGCGCCGAAGCGCGCAGTCGGCGGTCTGCTTGGTCTTTCAGGCCGCCTTGCGGCGACGGCGCAGGAAGCCGATCACGCCGAGACCGGCGACGAGCATCGCCCAAGTCTCCGGCTCGGGGATGGTCGCGACCAGGAAGTCCTGCTGAGCGCCGTTGGTCAGGACGTCGATGTGGTAGCCGGCGGCGTACTGGCCGAGGTTCACCAGGAATCCGTTGACGGTGTTGAAGGCCGCCTGATTGGCAAGATCTTTGGGAGCGCCGAGCAGCGTGCCAGTGAGGAAGCTGTAGCCCGCGTTCTTCTCGTAGATGATCTCCCAGATGCCGGCCTGGAACGCCGCCGAGCCGACGCTGTCGAAGACGAAATGGTTGGCTGCCGCCGCGGTGAAGAGCCGGCTCAGGTCGTTGGCGCGTTGGGCGCCGAAGTAACCGATGCTGCCGGTCGGCGTGTAGTCGTAGGTGACGCCGAAATCGAAGGATTGCGTCAGCTCGGCGCACCACGCGACGAACGACGTCGGCGACGCCGCGGCCGCGGACATGGTGAAGCCGCTCTTCGCATCCGCGCCCGCACTGTCGGTGATGGCGCCGGTGAAGGCGCCCGCGGCGCCGTCATAGGACGGGCTGCCGTTGCTACCGGTGATCACCGCGCTGCTGGGGGAGCCGTAAGTGAAGTCCGTCATGTTGACGGAGACGGCGTGCGCCGAGCCCGCTAAGGTCAAGGCTGCGACAAGAGGGAGAAGCTTGGGCGACATCAAACAGACCTTCGCGATGAGGGCGGAAGCAAAGATGTGCACACCCAGTGTCGTAAATGTAGAGTCTGGGCCGACAGCCGTCTCGAATTTGTCGGCGCCACCCGACACCGACCCCCCTTGATCGAGGGGGTGCAGGGGCGCGACAAGGACGCCGCAGGCGCCCGGCGCAGCGTGCGCTGGAGCATCTGACTGGAAGGCATGGAAGACAACGCGGAGCAGATCGAATCGGCCATTGCCGCCCTGGAGGCGCAGCGCGCGCTGCTCGGAGACGCGGTGGTCGGCATGGCGGTCGCGCCGCTGCAGGAAAAGCTCGCCGCCCTGAAGGAGCGGTCGCGCGGACAGCCGCAACTCAAGCCGGTGACTGTCCTCTTCATGGACGTCGTCGGATCGACGCGCCTCAGCCAGCACCTCGACCCGGAAGACGTCCACGCCGTGATGGACAACGCCCTCGGGCGGCTGACCGCGATCGTCGTCGAGAAGCAGGGCAAGGTGCTGCAGTACGCCGGCGACAGCCTGCTGGCGGTGTTCGGCGGCGATCGGGCGCTGGAAGACGACACCGAGCGCGCCGTCCACGCCGGCCTGGCGATCGTCGCCGAGGGGCCGCTGCTCGCCGAGCGCTTCAAGGCCGAGTACGCGCTCGACGGCTTCGGCGTGCGCGTCGGCATCCACACCGGGCCGGTCCTGCTCGGCGGCGGCATCGACGCCGAGAGCAGCATCCGCGGCATCACCGTGAACATCGCCGCCCGCATGGAGCAGACGGCGCCTCCGGGCACGCTGCGCATCAGCCACGACACCTATCGTCACGTGCGCGGCGTGTTCGAGATCGCGCCTCAGCCGCCGATCGAGATCAAGGGCATCACCGGGCCGGTGCGCAGCTATCTGGTGATCCGCGCCAAGCAGCGCGCGTTCCGCATGGCCAACCGCGGTCTCGAGGGGATCGAGACCGCGATGGTCGGACGCGACGCCGAGCTCAGGCGCATCACCGAGGCCTTCGAGGGCGCGCGCGAAGACAATCAGTTCGCCGCAGTCACCGTCGTCGGCGAGCCGGGAATCGGCAAGAGCCGGCTCGGACTCGAGTTCGCGCAATGGCTCGAACTGCTGCCCGGTCACGTGCGCTTCTACCAATGCCGGCCGCAGCCGTACGGCAATCACGTTCCCTACGGCCTGGTGCGCGACATGCTGGCGCGACGTTTCGAGATCCTCGACAGCGACTCGCAGGTCGCGGCCAAGGCCAAGCTCGCCGAAGGCATCGGCGCCGTCCTCAAGGAGCGCAGCGCCGAGTACACCGCGCTGATCGGCAAGCTGATCGGCCTCGACTACGACGACGACCCGCACATCGCCGCGATCGCGAGCGAGGGAAAGCAGCTGCGCGACCGCGCCTTCCACGCGCTCTCGCGCTACTTCCTGACGCTGCACAAGGACACCGGCGAGCCGATCGTGGTCGTCCTCGACGACCTGCACTGGGCCGACGACGGCTCGCTCGACTTCGGCAATCACCTCGCGCAGGCCTGCCGCGACATCCCGATGCTGATGCTGTGCCTGACGCGCTCGACGCTCTACGAGCGCCGCCCGCTCTGGGGCAGCGGCCAGAAGAACCACCAGCGGATCGATCTCTCGCCGCTCACCCGGCGCGGCACCCGCGACCTGATCGACGGCCTGCTCAGTCGTCTGGCTACCGTGCCCGACGCGCTGCGCGACCTGCTCGCCGGCAGCGCCGAAGGCAACCCGTACTTCGTCGAGGAGCTGATCGGCATGCTGATCGACGACGGCGTACTCGTCACGGTCGAAGAGCCGTGGCGCGTCGTTGCCGACAAGTTTATGACCGTGAACGTTCCCGGGACGCTCGCCGGCGTCATCCAGGCCCGTATCGATGGCCTGCCAGCGCCCGAGAAGTCGGCGCTGCAGCAGGCGAGCGTGATCGGCCACGTCTTCTGGGACGAGGCCCTGAAGCGCATCGCCCCGCTCTCCACCGACGCCCTCGACGGCCTGACGCGGCGCGAGCTCGCCTTCGGCCGCGAGACGAGCGCGTTCGAGGGCACGCGCGAGTTCGTCTTCAAGCACCACGTGCTGCACCAGGTCGTCTACCACTCGGTCCTCAAGGGACCGCGGCGCGAGCAGCACCGGCAGACGGCCGACTGGCTGGTCGTGCGCAGCGGCGATCGGGCGAGCGAGTATTTCGGCCTGATCGCCGACCACTACGAGCGCGCCGGCGACGTCACCAATGCCGTCGAATACCTGCGTCGTGCCGGCGAGGACGCGGCGCGCAGCTACGTGGGCGGTGCTGCGCTCGACTTCATCGGCCGCGCTCTGGCGCTGGTGCCCGACGCCGACGCCGCGACACGATTCGCGCTCCTGCTGACGCGGCGCGGCGTCTACGCGGACTCGGGCCGGCGCGTCGAGCAGGCCGCCGACGTCGCCGAGCTCGAGGCGCTGGCCGACGTCCTCGACGACGACGGCCGTCGCGCCCGCGCCGCGGGCTTTCGTGCCTCGCTCGCGCTCGTCACCGGCGACTATCCGGGCACGGTCGAGGCGGCGCAGCGCGCGGTCGCGCTCGCCGAGGCCGCCGGCCAGCAAGGCGCGGCGCTTACGCCCTTGCTCAACTGGGCGCGCGCGCTTCAATTCCAGGGCGACTACGACGGCGCGCACAGCCGCGCCGACCAGCTGCTGACGCTCGCGCGGGAAGTCGGCGATCGACGCGTCGAGAGCACGACGCTGATCCAGCTCGGGATCATCGCGTCGCAGCGCGGCCGCTATCACGAGGCACGCAGCTTCTATCAGCCGGCGCTAGCGCTCGCGCGAGCCAACGGAGACCGCTCGGTCGAGAGCGGCGCGATCAACAACCTCGGCGAGACCGAGCGGCTGCTCGGCAACTACGACGCGGCGTTTGATCTGTACGAGACCGGCCGGCGCCTCGCCGCCGAGATCGGCCAGCGCGTCAACGAGTCCTACCTGCTCTGCAACATGGCGCAGATCGCGTTCCTGCGCGGCGATGCCGACGGTTCGATCCGGCTCGGTCACGAGTCGGCCGAGCTGGCCGAGCGCCTGAAGGATCGCGATCTGCAGGCGATCGTGCTCGGCATCCGTGCTCATGCCTTCACGACGCTCGGCGCATGGGACGAGGCCGCGGCCTGCTACCGCGAATCGGCGAGCATCTTCCGCGAGATCGGCCGGCCGACGATGCCGCCGGAGCCGATCGCCGGCCTCGCGCGTGTGGCGCTGGCGCGCGGCGATCTCGCAGAGGCGCGCTCGACGATCGCCGAGGTCATCGCCCATTTCGACGCCGGCGGCAGCGTCGACGGAACCGAGGACCCACTCTGGATCTACCTCACCTGCCACGACGTCCTGCGCGCCGTCGACGAGCCGCGCGCGCACGAGTTCCTGCGCCTCGCGCACGGACAGCTGATGAGCCGCGCCGAGCTTCTCGGCGACGCCGAGCGCGCGCCCTTCCTTGCCAACGTGCCGTCGCACCGCGCCATCGTCGCTGCCTGGGCGACGGTCGACCTCGAGCGCGCGCCGGCGGGAGTGGCCGCCCCCGCTACGGGCGCACCGGCCGCTTGAGCGGGCGCGGCGCGCGCCACCGCTCGACGAGCGGCACGAGCGTGCCGGTGGCCAGCGCCGTGCCGAGGAAGATCACGGCGCAGCCGAGGACGACCGGCAACGTCAACTGTTCGCCCAGGAAGACGCCGCCCCACAGCACGGCGAAGATCGGAATGAGGTAGGTCACCGCGACCGCGTTCGCCGGACCCGCGTTGGCGATGAGCCGGAAGTACAGGATGTACGCGACGCCGGTGCCGAAGACCGCCAGCAGCGCGGCCATCAGCCACGCGATCGGCGCGGGCGCGACGCTCGGCCAGGCGATCAGCGCCGGCACGACGACGAAGACCGACGCCGCGACCTGGCTGCCGGCGGCGACGGCGAGCGGCGGCACGCCGCCGAGGTGGCGCTTGGTGAGGCTCGGCGAGATGCTGTAGCTGATCGTTGCCAGGAGGCAGGCGACGATTGCCCAGGCCGAGCCGCCGGGCCGGAAGTCCGACTTGTCCCAGCCGATCCAGAGCACGCCGGCGAAGCCGATCGCCAGGCCGAGGACTGGCAACGGCGTCATGCGATCGCCGAGCCAGAGCCACGCGACGATGGCGGCGAAGAGCGGCGTCGCCGAGTTGAAGATCGCCGACAGGCCGGCGTCGATCGAGAGCGCGGCGTATGTGAAGCACAGGAACGGGAATGCGGAGTTGGTGAGGCCGACGACGGCGATCGGCCGCCAGTGCCGTCGCAAGGAGCCGAGATCGCCGCGCGCGGCCAGCAGCGGCACGAGCAGCAGCGACGCGCCCGCGACGCGCAGGAAGACGAGCGCGAACGGCCCGAACGCCGGCACGGCGACGCGCATGAAGAGGAACGCGCCGCCCCAGAGCGCCGCCAGCGCGACGAGCTCGGCGATGTCGCGAGGTCTCAATGAAGCACCAGCTGGCGCACGTCTCTGCCGGCCCGCGTTGCGCGCTTCGCCTCGATCCGCAGCAGCGCCGTCTTGCGGTCGAGGCCGCCTGCGTAGCCCGTGAGCGCGCCCGACGTGCCGACGACGCGATGGCACGGGACGAAGATCGAGACCGGGTTGCGGCCGACGGCCGCGCCGACGGCTCGGCTCGCCGACGGCGCGCCGAGGCGGCGCGCGATCTCGCCGTAGCTGCACGTCGTGCCGGAGGCGATGCGCAGCAGCTCGGCCCAGACCGAGCGCTGGAAGTCGGTGCCCCGCAGGTCGAGGGCGACATCGAACGTGTCGCGCTCGCCGGCAAAGTACGCGTGCAGCTGGCGGCCGGCCTCGACGAGCAGCGGATCGTCGTCGCGCACCGGCGCGTCGATCGCGGCCGGATGGTGCTTCTGCGCCTCGAACCATGCGCCGGCGAGACCGTCCGCCGTGCGCGCGAGCAGCAGCGGTCCGAGCGGCGAGTCGATGCGCGATTGGGCCGTGCAGCGGGTGAGGATCAAGTCGGTGGCGTAGCTCATGGCGTGACTCCGAGGGAATTCCAAAGACGAAGGAGGGCGTAGGCGCGCCAGGGTCGCCACGATTCGGCGTGGGCCTCGGCGACGCGTGGCGACTCGGTCGCGAACAGCTGGCGCATCGCCTTCAGCGCGGCGACGTCGCCGGGCGGGAAGGCATCGGGCCAGCCGAGGGCGCGCATCGCGATGTAGTGCGCCGTCCACGGGCCGATGCCGGGCAAGGCTTTCAATCGCTCGACGAGCGCCTCGGGCGCGGCGCCGACGGCCAGCAGCGGCGCGATCGCGTGCCAGTCGCGTGCAAGCGCCTGGATCGCGCCGACGCGCGACCGGATGATGCCGAGCTCCGCGATCCGTTCGACCGGCGCCGCGGCGAGCAGGGCCGGCGCGGGGAACGCGCGATTCACGTCGGCCCACGGCGTCTCGACGTCGCTGCCGAAGCGCTCGACGAGGCGGCGCGCGAGCGTCCGCGCGCCCGCGACAGTCACCTGCTGGCCGAGGACGGCGCGCACGGCGAGCTCGAACGCGTCGACGCTGCCCGGCAGGCGCAGCCCCGGCTCGCCGGGCAGGCCAACGAGCGTCTCGGCGATGGTTTCGGGCGCAGCATCGAGGTCGAGCCAGCGGCGCACGACGGCGATGACGGCGCCGCTCACCGGGCCGAGCGCCGGCGCGAACGACAGCCGCACGCGGGACTGCGCCGGGACGAAGCGCGCCTCGAGCCAGCCGCCGTCGTTCGTGCCGAGCGCGCCCGCCCGCACGGTGCGCCGGACCGTGCGGTCGCCCGTGACCTCGATCCCTGGGATCGCGCGCTGGGCGACGAAGGCGAGCAGGGCGTCGACGTCGAGCGGGGCGCGGTAGCCGAGCATCACGGTGACGGCGTCGGCGCGGGCCGGCTTCTCGTGAGCGCCGGCGGTGCGCGAGGGCTTGTCGCCGTCCGCGGCGCCTGCACGCGGTGCCGTGCGCCGCAGCCGCGTCGGGTTCATGCGGTAGCCGGCGAGGAAGGCCGCGTTGAACCGGCGCAGGCTGCGAAAGCCGCTCGAGAGCGCGACTTGCGAGATCGGCATCTGCGTGTCGGTCAGCAGCTGCTTGGCGAGCAGCAGGCGACGCGTCTGGACGTACTGCAACGGCGTGACGCCGTGCTCGGTGAAGAAGATGCGGCGCAGGTGGCGGTCGCTGACGCCGAGCCGGGCCGCCTGGTCGGCGACGCTCGGCGCGTCGCCGCTCGCCGCCGCCTCGTCGAGCGCCGACGCCGCCTGACGCGCGAGTGTCCGGGACGCGTCCATCACCGTCCACGGCAGGCCGGGGCCGGGCGCGATCTCGGGCCGGCACTTCAGGCACGGCCGGAACGACGCCGCCTCTGCTTGTGCCGGCGTGTCGAAGAAGCGGCAGTTGCGGCGCGCCGGCACGCGCACGCGGCAGATCGGACGGCAGTACACGCCCGTCGACGTCACGCCGACGAAGAGCCTGCCGTCGAAGCGCGCGTCGTGCGCGAGAAGTACCTGGTAGGCAGCGTCGCCGTCGATCGTCATGGCGCGATTATCGCCAGCGCCGCCTCTGTGACTCGCCGTTTTCGGACACCTCCCGAGAGCGATCCGGAGGGTGCCGCATCAGCCTTTGCGACCTGGCTACGAGCGATCGAATCGGCCGTGCTTGCCCGCCCCCGAGACGAAGCGCCGCGCCCCGCTTTCGGCTTCGCCCGACGCGAGCGTCGCGCGCCCGAGCGCGAATTCCTGCGCCAGCGCCGCGCGCGGATCGAGACCGTACTGGCGCCGCGCGCTCGCGCGGTCGTTGCGCATGCACTGCTGCGGGAAGGCCGCGATCTCGCGCGCGAGATCGAGCGCCGCCGCGAGCGCTTCGCCGGTCGCGACGACGCGATTCGCGAGTCCGAGCGAGAGCGCTTCGGCCGCGCCGACGGCACGGCCCGTGAGGATGAGGTCCATTGCCCGGCTCTCGCCGATGAG
>JBBRZP010000152.1:0-9390 GCA_038236565.1 Burkholderiales bacterium
AGTGGTCCGGATCCTGGGCCTGGCCGGTCCACTCCGGCGCGATGCCGACACCGCCGGTGAAGCCGACGCGGCCGTCGATGACGAGGAGCTTGCGGTGGGTGCGGTTGTTGAGCCGCCCGAGCGAGTACCAGCTCACCGGGTGGTACTTTCGGACCTGCGCGCCGGCGTGCTCCATCTGCGCGATCCAGGCGGCATCGATCTTCGCCGCGCCGACGGCGTCGAGCAGGACATGCACCTTCACGCCCGCCTGGGCACGCTCCGAGAGGGCGTCGGCGAACTCCTTGCCGATCGCGCCCGACCAGTAGATGTAGGACTCGAAGTTGACGCTGCGCTGCGCCTGCCGGATCGCAGCCAGCATGGGCGGGAAGATCTCGTCGCCGTTGCGCAGCACCTCGACCCGGTTGCCGCCCACGATCGGCGGCCCGAGCAGGACGCTGAGCTCGCGGACGAAGCGCGGATCGTCCATCGGGTACAGCCGTTCGATGCGCTGCTCGATGCGCTTTTCGCCCGGCAGGAAATTGATGACGATAAGCGTGGCGGCGAGCGTCGCTGCGGCCACGGCGAGGACGAGGCCCCAGTGCCCCTGGAACGGGTTATTCATGTCTTCGCGGCAGGGCTGTCGGACCCGCGAGGCTATCCGATCGGTTCGACGCGCCGGGTAGGCCAACGGCTTCCCCGGCCGTGCGCAATCGTGATGACCGCGTCATGGCACCATCGCGCGTCGCCGCGCACGGGAGCTCCGGGATGAAACGTCAGCGCATGTCCGCACGTCTCGCGGCGGTCGTCGTCCTCGCGGCGCTGTCCGCCGCCTTGCCGGCACGCGCCGACAGCGTCAACACGCGCGAGCTTCAGGTTCGCGAGGTTGCCTCCGGCGTCTACACGATCCGGCATCCCGATCCGTCCGACGACTTCCCCGACGGCAACACGACGGTCGTGATCGGCAAGCGCGAGGTCCTTGTCGTCGACACCTGCTACCTGCCGTCGAGCGCCGACGCCGACATCGCGCTGATCCGCCGCTGGACCGACAAGCCCGTGCGCTGGGTGCTCAACACGCACTGGCACAACGACCACGTCGGCGGCAACCAGCGCTACCGGATCGCGTGGCCTGGTGCCGAGGTCGTCGGCCACGACGAGACCCGTCGGATGATCGAAGCCCGCGTGCGCTCGTATGTACGTCGTTTCGTCCTGCCCGACTCGACCTTCGGCCGTCAGCGCGAAGCCTTGCGACGCACCGCCGAGACCGGCCTCGATGCAGCAGGCCAGCCGGTCGACGCCAGTGCGCGCGCCGCAGCCACGGCTTCGCTGGCACGAGAAGAGCGCGCCGTGACCGAGTTCCGCGCCATGGCGATCGAGGCACCGACCGTCACGTTCGAGACGGGCCTGCGCATCGATCTCGGCGGCCGCGTCGTCGAGCTCAAGCACCTGGGCCGGGGCAACACCGGCGGCGACGTCGTCGCCTGGCTGCCGGCCGAGCGCATCCTGGTCGCGGGCGACCTCGTCGACCATCCCGTGCCGTACGCCTTCGCCGGCTACCCAGGTGAATGGATCGCCACCCTCGACCGCCTCGCCGCGCTCGACCCGGCGCTCGTGCTGCCGGGACACGGCGAGCCGCTGCAGGGCAAGGGCTACATCGAACGGGTGGCGGCGCTCCTGCGCAACCTCCGGGAGCAGGTCAACGACCTGCTCGAGAAGAACGGCGGCGGCTTCACGCTCGAAGAGGTGCAGAAGGCGATCGACCTGAGCGAGGCGCGCCGCGCGTTTGCCGGCGACGATGCCGACAACCGCGAGTTCTTCGATGCGTCGATGGCCGCGCTCATCCGTACCTTGCATGCCGAGGCGCGCGCGCGCTGACGCTCGCCGCGCAAGCAAAGCCAGGTACGGCTCGGCCTGGACCGTGACGTCCATCAGGTGCGGGACCGGCGCGCCCTGGTCACCGTCGACGTAAGCGACGCGCGACTGCAGCAGGGCCTTGGCGATGGCGAGGATGCCTTCGCCGTGGAAGGTCTCGCCGGCGCCGAGGCGCCGCGCCTCGACTTTCTTGCTGAAGGAGACTCTCCATCGTGCGAGCTTGGCGCCGCCCGTCGTCTGCACTACGACACCGGCACCGGCACCGGCACCGTCATCGGCAAGGCGCCATTGAAGCGGCGGCAGTCGTGCCTATCTGCGGCTGGTGCCGATTCCCTTCGTCTCGATCCTGCTCCACGCCTACGTCGGCTGGCGCCTGGTCCCGGCGCTCGACTCGGTCGTCGCCGGCGTCCTTCTGGCGGCGCTCCTCGTCCTTTCGGCGCTGGCGCTGCCGTTCGGCTTCGGCGCGCGGCGCGGCGGCGATCGCCGCTTCGCGGCCGGGCTCGCCTGGGTCGGGCTGGTCTGCATGGGCCTCTTCTCGACGCTCTTCGTCCTGACCGTGGGGCGAGATCTGGGCTTGTTGTTCGTGACCGCCGCCGAGGCCGCCTGGCAGGGCGGCGCGGCGCGCGGCGCGATCGATGTTCAGACGGCGCGGGCGGTCCCGGTCATCGCCCTGCTCGTCACCGCCTGGGGCTTCGCGAACGCCCGGCGCACGGCCCGCGTCGTGCGCGTCGACGTCCCGGTCGCCGGCCTGCCTGCCGCGCTCGACGGCTTCAGGATCGCGCAGGTCAGCGACGTCCACGTCGGGCCGACGATCAAGCGCGGGTACGTCGAGGCGATCGTCGCGACCGTGAACCGCCTCGACGCCGACCTCGTCGCCGTCACCGGCGACCTGGTCGACGGCTCGGTCGCCCGGCTCGCCGACCACGTCGCGCCGCTCGCCGGCCTGCGCTCGCGGGAAGGCACCTTCTTCGTCACCGGCAACCACGAGTACTACTCGGGCGCCGCGGCCTGGGTGCGCGAGCTGCGCCGGATCGGGCTCGTGGTGCTGATGAACGAGCACGTCGTCGTGCGCCGGGGCGAGGCGGCGCTCGTCGTCGCCGGCGTCACCGACTTCGGTGCCGGCCTTTTCGACCACACCCAGGCGAGCGACCCGCGCGCCGCGCTCGCGGGCAGCCCGGCTGCGGCGTTCAGGCTGCTGCTCGCGCACCAGCCGCGCAGTGCCGACGCGGCCGAGGGCGCCGGCTTCGACCTGCAGCTCTCGGGGCATACCCACGGCGGCCAGTTCTGGCCCTGGAACCACTTCGTCCGCTTGCAGCAGCCGTTCACCGCCGGCCTGCACCGCTGGCGCCGCCTCTGGGTCTACACCAGCCGTGGGACGGGCTACTGGGGCCCGCCCAAGCGATTCGGCGCGCCGTCGGAGGTGACGCTGCTGCGGCTCGTCGCCCGCCCGGCGCCGCCCTCGGGAGCGCCCGCACGCGAGCCCTGGCTGGCCGAGGTGTCGCTCGGAGCCTGACCCCGGCCCGGGTCTTACAATTCGCAGGTTTTGTCGGCGCCACGCCGACGCGCCCCCGAGAGGAATCCGTCCGTGTTCATTTCCGAAGCATTCGCCCAAGCCGTGGCCGCGCCACCCGCAACCCCCGACGGGATGTTCGGCGGCGGCCTCGGCGGGCTCGGCGGCATGCTGCCGCTGGTCCTCATGTTCGTGGTCCTCTACTTCGTCATGATCCGGCCGCAGATGAAGCGCCAGAAGGAGCACAAGGCGATGATCGACGCGCTCGCCAAGGGCGACGAGGTCGTCACCTCCGGCGGCATGCTGGGCAAGGTGTCGAAGATGGGCGATTCGTTCGTCGGCGTCGAGATCGCGAGCGGCGTCGAGATCCAGATCCAGCGCTCCGCCGTCGTCCAGGTGATGCCCAAGGGCACGATCAAGTGACCGTTCGGCGCGGCGAAGGGGTCCGGCGATGAACCGCTACCCGATCTGGAAATACGCGATCCTCGTGATCGCGCTCGTCGTCGGCATCGTGTACACGCTGCCCAACCTGTTCGGCGAGGCGCCGGCAGTCCAGGTGTCGAGCGGGAAGGTGACGATCAAGCTCGATCCGTCGATGGCCGGCCGGGTCGAGGGCATCCTGGCCAAGGCCGGCTTGAAGGCCGATTTCGTCCAGTACGACGGCAATTCGGTCAAGGCGCGCTTCGCCGACCTCGACGCGCAGAGGAAGGCCAAGGACGCGCTCGGCGCCGCGCTCAATCCCGATGCCAGCGATCCGACCTACATCGTCGCCCTCAACCTGCTCTCGCGCTCGCCCAAGTGGCTGACCGCGCTGCACGCGCTGCCGATGTACCTCGGCCTCGACCTGCGCGGCGGCGTCCACTTCCTGATGCAGGTGGACATGAAGGCGGCGCTGACGAAAAAGGCCGATTCGACCGCCGGCGACGTGCGAACGCTGCTGCGCGACAAGAACGTCCGCCACACCGGCATCACGCGCGACGCCAACGCCGTCGTCGTCCGTTTCCGCGACCGCGACACGCTCGTCGCGGCGCGCACGATCCTGCTCGACCAGCTCACCGACTTCGACTGGGCCGAGAGCCTCGACGGCGCCGACTTCAAGCTCACCGGCAACCTCAAGCCCGACGCCGCGAAGCGCGTCCAGACCGCCGCGATCACTCAGAACATCACGACCCTGCACAACCGCGTCAACGAGCTCGGCGTCGCCGAGCCGGTGATCCAGCAACAGGGCGCCGACCGCGTCGTCGTCCAGCTGCCGGGCGTGCAGGACACGGCCAAGGCCAAGGACATCATCGGCCGCACCGCGACGCTCGAGATGCGTCTCGTCGACGACAGCGCCGAGGCGCGCGCCGCGGCCACCGGCGCCGGGCCGGTGCCGTTCGGCACCGAGCGCTACGTCGAGCGCGGCGGTGCGCCGCTGATCGTCAAGCGCCAGGTGCTGCTCACCGGCGAGAACCTCACCGACGCCCAGCCCGGCTTCGACGGCCAGAGCCAGGAGCCGGCCGTCCACCTCACGGTCGATGCGCGCGGCGCGCGGATCATGCGCGACACCTCGCGCGAGAACATCGGCAAGCGGATGGCGATCCTCCTGTTCGAGAAGGGCAAGGGCGAGGTCGTGACCGCGCCGGTGATCCGCGGCGAGCTCGGCAACCGCTTCCAGATCTCGGGCCGCATGAACACGGCCGAGGCCGCCGACACGGCGCTGCTCCTGCGCGCCGGGTCCCTGGCCGCGCCGATGGAGATCATCGAGGAGCGCACGATCGGCCCGAGCCTGGGTGCCGAGAACATCGACAAGGGCATCCAGAGCGTGATCTACGGCTTCTGCGCGATCGCCGCGTTCATGTGCGCGTACTACCTGCTGTTCGGTCTCATCTCGACGCTCTCGCTCGCCTTCAACCTGCTGCTGCTGGTGGCCGTGCTGTCCATGCTGCAGGCGACGCTGACGCTGCCCGGCATCGCCGCCGTGGCGCTCGCGCTCGGCATGGCGATCGACGCCAACGTGCTGATCAACGAGCGCGTGCGCGAGGAGCTGCGCGGCGGCGCGTCGCCGCAAAACGCGATCAACACGGGCTACGAGCGCGCCTTCGCGACCATCCTCGACTCCAACGTGACGACGCTGATCGCCGGCCTCGCGCTGCTCGCCTTTGGATCGGGGCCGGTGCGCGGCTTCGCCATCGTCCACTGCCTCGGGATCATCACCTCGATGTTCTCGGCGGTGATGTTCTCGCGCGGCCTCGTCAACCTCTGGTACGGCCGCCAGAAGCGCCTGAAGGCCGTGTCGATCGGCCAGGTCTGGAAGCCGGACGCCGCCTCGGCGACCGTTCCGGCCAAGACCTGAGGGCGCCCGCGCCGCCAGAGCCTTTCTTACGTTTCGACAGAGAGACAGCACCCGATGGAGTTCTTCCGCATCCGCCGCGACATCCCGTTCATGCGGCATGCGCTGGTCTTCAACGTCATCTCGCTGCTGACTTTCCTCGCTGCGGTCTTCTTCCTAGCGACGCGCGGCCTGCACTTCTCGATCGAGTTCACCGGCGGCAACGTCGTCGAGACGGCGTACGCCCAGCCGGCAGACATCGCCAAGATCCGCACGACGGTCGAGGCGATGAACCTCGGCGACGTGCTGGTGCAGAACTTCGGCAGCTCGCGCGACGTGATGATCCGCGTGCCGGTGCGCGGCGACATCAAGCAGGACAAGCTCGTCGCGAGCGTCTTCGATGCTCTCTGCAAGGCCGAAGCCGGCACGGTGCAGGCCAAGGACGGGCCGGCCGAGCAGGGCCAGTCGGCGACGCGCCAGGTCTGCTCGACGGCGGCCGGCGTCGAGCCGGTGCGCTTGTCGCGCAGCGAGTTCGTCGGGCCGCAGGTCGGCAAGGAGCTGGCAGAGGACGGCGCGAAGGCGCTCGCCTTCGTCGTCATCGGGATCATGATCTACCTGGCCTTCCGCTTCGAGTGGAAGTTCTCGATCGCGGCGATCGTCGCCAACCTGCACGACGTCGTCATCATCCTGGGCTTCTTCGCCTTCTTCCAGTGGGAGTTCTCGCTCTCGGTGCTGGCGGCGGTGCTGGCGGTGCTCGGCTATTCGGTCAACGAATCGGTGGTCATCTTCGACCGGATCCGCGAGACCTTCCGGCGCTTTCGCAAGCTCAACACGCACGAGGTGATCGACCACGCGATCACCAGCACCATCAGCCGCACCATCATCACCCACGGCTCGACCCAGATGATGGTGCTGTCGATGCTGCTCTTCGGCGGCCAGACGCTGCACTACTTCGCCATCGCGCTCACGATCGGCATCCTGTTCGGCATCTACTCGTCGGTCTTCGTCGCGGCGGCGATCGCGATGTGGCTGGGCGTCAAGCGTGACGACCTCGTCAAGTCGAAGGGCTCGGAGCACGATCCGAACGACCCGAATGCCGGGGCGGTCGTGTAGAGTCGAAAGCGACTTTTTCCAGGAACGACCCCACTCCCCACCCATGCCGACCCCCGCCAACCCGACGGCATTGGCTCAGCAGGCGAGGCGGTCTTATGTGGAGCGGCTGCTCGGCGGCCTGCCGGGCGTGGTGCAGGCGATCGACCAGGGCGCCCGGGTCCTGGCCGGCGCCGTCGCAGAGCCGGCGATCGCGATGAAGCGTCGTGAGCTCGTCCCGCTGCTGAATCCGTCGCTGCCTCTTTGGCAGAACGGCATGACGAACCTCCTGCGCGCCGCGCTCGCCACCGGCACCGTGCCGCAGACCCGGCTCGGCGAGCTGCCGCCGAGCACGTCGGCGCGCGGCGGCGGCGACCGGCTGAGCCTGGTCGACGACGACACGATCGAGCACGAGATCCTCAGCTCGCGCCTCGCGCTGGCGATGATGGACCGGGCCTCGTGGGAGTTCACCGACCTGCGCTCGCGCATGAACAACCTCGAGGGCAAGGACGAGCTCGACGCCAACGACATCCTGCGCCCGCACGTGCTCGCGCGCATCGTCACGACATCGTGGCTCGCGGCGCCGCTCAGCTTCGACATCTGGCGGTTGCTGCAGGCGGTGGTCCACGACGAGCTCTCGCTCTTCGCCGAAGAGGCGTACCACGAGACCAACCGCTTCCTGCTGCAGCGCCACGTGCTGCCGGAGGTCGACCTGCGGCCTTTCATCCGGCGCACGACGCACGACGTCGGCCGGGGCTCGTCCAGCGGCTCGACCGGCGGCTTCGGCACGCCGACCGGGATGTCGCCGGGAACGCCGTCGGAGTTCCAGTCGCCCTCGACGCGCGCCGCCAACGCCGCCACCGAGGTCGGCGAAGAAACGCGCCTGATGACCCGCGCCGCCGGCCTCGCCCGCGGCAACGACCAGGCCGACGCGGTGCTGAACCGGCTGAACCGCCTCGTCAGCCGCCAGCTGCCCGACTTCGCGATCACCTCGCACGCTCCGGCGCCGCCGTCGCCGCGCCTGAACGCGGCGATCGCCGAAGCGCAGGAGGGCGTCGCGCGCCGGCTCGCGACGCCGCCGACGACAACCGACGGCGCCGGCCGGGTCGGCATCAACACCCCGGCGATGCTGGAGGAGCTGCATCAGAGGAAGCAAGCGCTCAAGCAGGCCGCCGCGACGCCGGTCGAGCGGGCGACGATCGAGATCGTCGCGCTCCTGTTCCAGAGCATCCTGATGGAAGACGCGATCCCGGCCTCGGTCCGGGTCTGGTTCGCGCGGCTGCAGATGCCGGTGCTGCGCGTCGCGGTATCGGAGCCCGATTTCTTCGCCACCGTCGAGCATCCGGCGCGCCGCCTGATCGACCGCATGGGTTCGTGCGTGATGGGCTTCGACTCCGGCGGCCGCGCCGTCGGCGACCTGCTCGAGAAGGAGATCAAGCGCGTCGTGCAGGTGGTCGAGGCCTATCCCGACACCGGGCGGCGCGTGTTCCAGACCGTGCTGACCGAGTTCGAGAAGTTCCTCGAGCACTATTTCAAGAACGAGAACGAGGCGTCGAAGAAGGGCGTCTCGCTCGCGGCGCAGGTCGAGCAGCGCGAGACGCTGGCGATCCAGTACACGATCGAGCTGCGCAAGATGCTCAACGACGTGCCGGTGCAGGAGGGCGTGCGCGAGTTCCTGTTCCAGGTCTGGGCCGACGTGCTCGCCACCGCTGCCGTCAAGTCGGGCACCAGCGAGACGACCAAGGACATGAAGCGGGCCGCCGCCGATCTCATCTGGTCGGCGAGCGCCAAGGTCTCGCGTGCCGAGCGCGCCGAGGTGATCCGCCGCCTGCCGCCTCTCCTGAAGACGCTGCGCGACGGCATGGACGAGGCCGGCATCCCGTTGCCCAAGCAGGACGAGCACATCCAGCGGCTCAACAACTCGCTCGCTGCGGCGTTCACCGCCAAGGCCGCCGCGATCTCGCACGAGCGCCTCGAGGAGCTCATGGGCCGCCTCGAGACGCTCGAGGAGCTGCTGCCCGAAGCCGAGGACGTGGACATCGACGAAGCCCTTGTCATGGATCTCTCCGGCCACGAGAGCTCGGAGCTCGAGGTCGTGGGCGAGGGCGGCTCGATGCCGACGCCGGCGATGCTCTCCTGGGCGCGCGAGCTCCAGGTCGGCAGCTGGTACATGCTCGACTATCGCAACCGCAATGAAGCCGTCCAGCTCGCCTGGCAGGGCATGCGGCGCCAGCTCACGCTCTTCGTCTCGCCGCAGGGGCGCGGCGTGCTGTTCCAGCAGCATCGGCTCGCCGCATTCCTGCAGGCCGGACTGCTCGTGCCCGCGCAGGATGAGGCGCTCACCGTGCGCGCGACGCGCAGTGCGATGGCGAAGCTCGACGGCGACCCGAGCCGGCTGCTCAACTAGCTGAAACAGGACGCCGGCGTCCTGTTTCAGCGCGCTCGGTCGACGAACCTCCGGTCCGTCACCTCGCTCGGTGAAAGTGGACACACATGGACGCCCCCAGTTTGCAAGGCGTTCTCACGTTTTCTGGCGAGAAGGAAAAGGTTGCAGACATACATCCGGCCTTCAGACGCGTGAGCGCTTCGGCCCTGATGGAATGCGCTGGCTGGCTCCTCTACAAGTCTTCGA
>JBBRZP010000153.1:0-9304 GCA_038236565.1 Burkholderiales bacterium
CGCATACCGCCTGGGCGTTCGCGTCGGCGATCTGGCTCTATCTGGTGCTGGGTTTCATCCGGCCTATCCTGATGGGCCATTGGAGCGAGGCGGTGCCTTTCGGCATCTTCCCGCATCTTGATTGGACAGCTGCGTTCTCGATCCGCTACGGCAACCTCTTCTACAACCCGTTTCACATGCTGTCGATCGTGTTCCTCTACGGTGCGACGCTGCTCTTCGCGATGCACGGAGCGACGATCCTGGCGGTGAGCCGGTTCGGCGGCGAGCGCGAGATCGAGCAGATCGTCGATCGCGGCACGGCCTCCGAGCGCGCGGCGTTGTTCTGGCGCTGGACGATGGGCTTCAACGCGACGATGGAGTCGATCCATCGCTGGGCCTGGTGGTTCGCGGTGCTTTGTCCGCTCTGCGGCGGCATCGGCATCCTGCTGACCGGCACGGTGGTCGACAACTGGTATCTGTGGGCGGTCAAGCACCACATCGCGCCGATGTACCCGTCGGTGTTCCCGCCCGTCGCCGACCCGGCGCTGCTCCAGGGAGTCAAGCCATGAGGACGCGTCTCCACGTCTTCGCGATCGCCTCGGCGCTCGCGGCCACGACGCTGCTCACGGCCTGCGAGCCCCCGCCCGTCGCCACGGTGCAGCGCGGCTATCGCGGCACCGCCATGGTCGAGGTCTACCATCCGGCCACGATCGCTGCCGCCGCGGCGATCAACACGCCGCCGCCGGCGTCGCCAGCAGCATCGCCCGATGGCCCGAAGGCGTCGCAGGTCTTCAAGAACGTGAAGGTGCTGGGCGACCTGAGCGCCGGCCAGTTCGCGCAGATCATGGTCGACATGACTGCCTGGGTCGCGCCGCAGCAAGGCTGCACTTACTGCCACGTCGCCACCGATTTTGCCGACGACTCGCTCTACACAAAGGTCGTCTCGCGCCGGATGCTGCAGATGACGCAGCACATCAACGCCGACTGGAAACCGCACGTCGTCAACACCGGAGTCACCTGCTACACCTGCCACCGCGGCAACAACGTGCCGACGAACATCTGGTTCAAGTCCCCCGAGCCCGACGATGCGCCCGGCATGCTCGGCAACCGTGCCGGCCAGAATGCGCCGGCGCTGCAGGTCGGACTCGCGTCGCTGCCGAACGACCCGTTCTCGACTTACCTCAGCGGCGGCGACGAGATCCGCGTCGTCGCGACGACGGCGCTGCCGAGCGACGGCCATCCGTCGATGATCAAGAAGACCGAGGCGACCTATGGCCTGATGATGCACATGTCGACGGCGCTCGGCGTCAACTGCACGTACTGCCACAACACGCGCTCGTTCGCGTCGTGGGAATCGAGCACGCCGCAGCGGTCGTCCGCGTACTACGGCATCCGCATGGCGCGTGATCTCAACACCCAATACCTCGCTTCGCTCGCCGGCGTCTTCCCGCCGAACCGGCTGGGTCCGACCGGAGACGTGCCCAAGCTCAACTGCGCCACTTGCCACCAGGGCGCCTACAAGCCGCTGTACGGCGCCAACATCCTGAACGGCTATCCGGGCCTGACGGCGGTGTCGATGGTCGGCGCAGGCGACGATGCGTCGGTCGTGGTCGAGAACGGCATCGTGAAGTTCTACTTCGCGACCGGCAAGGCCGACATCGCGAGCAACGCGGCCGGGCCGCTCGCCGACATCTCGCGCCAGGTCGCGAGCGGCGGCGCAGCGGTCGTCAGCGGCTTCAACGATCCGACCGGCGATGCCGCGAAGAACGAGGAACTGGCCAAGCAGCGCGCGTTCGCCGTCCGCGACGCGCTGAAGAGCGTGGGCATCGCCGAAGACCGGATCCAGCTCAAGAAGCCCGAAGCGACGACCGGCACCGGCGCCAACGCCGAAGCCCGTCGCGTCGAAGTCGCGGTGATGAAGTAGGGCGCCAGCGCGCGACCAGAGCGGCGTCGCTGCCGAAGAGCGGATCCGTAGGCCATCGCCCATCGCTCGACGGCTGACTCCTTATGATCGTGACCATGCCCCGACAACCTCGCGCGTGACCGGCCTCGCCCAGCGCCTGCGCGACGGCACCCGCACGCTGCACGTCGACGCCGAGCGAAGCCCCTTCATGTCGGTGCTGCTGCGCGGGCGGATGGAACGCGCCGCGTACGCCGCCCTCCTGCGCAACCTGCACGCGATCTACGAAGCGATGGAGCCGGCGTTGGCGCGCCACGCGGCGCAGCCGGCGCTGGCACCGCTCGACCTCACGGCGCTCGCCCGGCTGTCGTCGCTGACCGAGGATCTGGTCCGGGTCGCCGATCCGTCCGACGCGACGTCCGAGCTGCGTCCGGCGGCGCTGCGCTACGTCGTTCGCCTGCACGAGCTCGACGCAGATGGCCCGGAGCTTCTTCTCGCGCATGCCTATGTCCGCTACCTCGGCGACCTGAGCGGCGGCCAGCTGCTGCGCGGCATCGTTGCCCGCAGTCCAGGCCTCGCGTTGCGCGCAGGCACGGCGTTCTACGAGTTCGGCGAAGCCGTTCCGGCATCGGCCCTGGCCGCGGCTTTCCGCGCGAGCCTTGACCGTTGCATCGTCGACGATCCCGACGCTGTCGTCGCCGAGGCGCAACGTGCCTTCCGATGGCACCGCGAGCTGTTCGACGAGCTCGCCCACGGCTTGGGCCTCGCGGCCTGAGTGGCGCGTTAGCGGTTGGCGGCGCGGATGCGCGAGTAAAGCATCGTCGCCCGTCGCGCCGATGCTCCCACTTCCTCGAGCAGTGGCGGCACCGAGGGCGCGCTGCCGCTGTCGGCGATGTCCATGGCGGCGAGGCTGGCGTTGGCAAGGATCGCGCCCATCAGGTCGCCGCCGCCGGGGCCGGCGATGCGTGCGTCCGGACGCGACTCGTCGTCGATCGCCTGCGAGAGCGACTGCTCGAGGTGTCGGCGCGCCTCGGCGACGCGCCGGCTGTCGGTGAGATCGACGAAGATCACGAAGTAGCCGAGGACCGCGCCGTCGCGCGCGGCGACGAGCTCGATCCGCACGGCGACCGGCAGCGTCCCGCCCGAGGCGACGACGAGCGCCATCTCGCCGCGCCAGGGTTTGCGCTCGTCGGCCACCGCCTTCAGGACGCGGCGCATCGCATCGGGCGACTCGAACAGCGTCGCGAGCTCTGCGGATGCCGGGTCATCGGCGACGTCGCTGCTGCGGCGGAGCGCGGTGAACGCGCCGTTGGCGAAGAGCGTGCGGCCGCGCGGGTCGACGATGACGACCGGCTCGTTCGAGCTGCCGACCATGCCCCGGATATGCGCCAGCTGGTGTTCGGCGATCAGCAGCCTGACCGCATGGATCTGGACCATGATGTCGATCAGTGACGCGCCGAACGCACGGCCGAGCGCGATCTCGCTGCCGGTCCACGGCAGCCCTGTGCCGCGAACTATCTCCGACCAGGCCGCGAACGATCGCCGCGGCGAGAGCTCCAGCGGATCGTTGCCGACGACCGGCTTCGACGGGTCGCCGGCCCAGGTGACGCTCAGGAGCTGCTCCTTGCGAAACCACATCAGGTAGTCGGGCCGTGTGGTCGACAGCTTCACCGCGAGGACTCCGCTCGCCGTCGGCGTGAGCGAATCGAGCGACGGATTGGCGCGCGACACCGAGTTGCAGCTGAAAAGGCCGTCGAACGACTGCGTGCCGATCCATTGAGCGAGCGAGCGCAGCTCGGCTGTCGAAGGCACCTCGCCGGCGGTCAGCAGCTCTCCGTCGTGGAACAGGGCGGCGCCGGTCGCCTCGAGCGGCTGGAGAAGGTTGCGCGGGTTGCGAAACAGGGCCAGGCGCCAATCGCCTTCGGTCGAAGTCGCCTCGACCAGACGCTGCTCGAGACGGCGCACCTGTATCGCGCCTTGCGCATGGGCGTAGTTCTCGATCGCCGAAATCCGCGTCGAGACGACCTCGGCCAGCAGGTCCGAGGCCATGCGCAGCGAGAAGCGCACGTTGCGGGCCGTGTAGTGGTGGCAGGCGATCAGGCCCCAGAGCCGTCCCTCGCGGACGAGCGAGGCGACGAGCGTCGCCGTCACGCCCATGTTCTTCAGGTACTGGAGATGGAGCGGCGACATGCTGCGCAGGTAGCACATCGACATGTCGAGGTCGGCGTCGCTGCCGGGCGCGAACCTCGGCTGCAGCGGCGCCGCCTGGTAGTGCACGTCGACCAGCACGCGCAAGCGGTTGCGCAGATAGAGCTCGCGCGCCCGCTGCGGGATGTCGGACGCCGGGTAGTGGTGTCCGAGCAGCGACTCGAGCCGCGGGTCGCGCGCCTCGGCGATGATCTTGCCGTGGCCGTCGGGGTCGAACTTGTAGACCATGACCCGGTCGTAGCCGAGCATGTCTCGGAACGTGCGCACGACGGCGTCGGCGAGCGAGCCGATCGCGGTCGCTTCGCTGAAGCGCTGCACCGCGTCGCTCAGGCTCTCGGTGAGGCGCGTCGTCGCCATGCCGACCGAGGCGGCGGCGCCGGGCCTCGCGTCGATGGGCTCGATCTCCGCGAGGAGCAGGTCGGCGCCGACGCGGTGCAGCGTGCCTTCGAACTCGCGCGGCGCGCCGGCGACCGCAAGCGTGCAGCGCAGCGGCACCGGTTCGCCGAGATCGGGCATGGTCGCGAGGGCGCGTACGCAGGCGTCGATGTTGCCGCCGAGCTCGGCCAGCGCCTGCCGCGACAGGCTCTCGGCCGCAACGCCGAGGATGGTCTCGACGTTGGCCGTGACCTGGACGATGCGCAGCGCCGGTTCCTGGAGGACGATCAACAGCCCGTGCGGCTGGACGGAGCCGGCGAGGTGGATCAGCTCGCGTTCGCAGTTGCTGAGGTCGGCGTGACCGAACGCCGGTTGCGAGGTCACTCCGTCGCGCTCACGTCGAGGCCGACGCAGGGTGAGTCGTCGGCATCGCGGCCACGCCGCGCGAGACGGTCGCGATCGACGCCGAGCAGCGCGGCGGCGGCGTCCGCATCGCCACCGGTCCGCTCGAGGGCGAGCTGGATGAAGTGGGCCTCGGCGAGCGACGCCGCCTCCTGGACCAGGCCGGGCAGCGACAGCTGGCCGATGCGCTCGACCAGCCGCGTCAGATGGGCGCTCAGCACCGGCGCGGGTGCGATCGCCGGGGGCTCGGCCGTGCGGCTGCGGCGGAACGTGAATCCGATGCACTCCTGGTCGCCCTCGGTCAGCAGGGTCGCCGAGACCTCGACGCGCTCGCCACGCCCGACGGCGGGACGCATCGTCGCGGCGAAGCCGCCGACGACGCCCTGGCGTCGCACCTGCGGGATCAGCTTGTCGAGCGGACGCTCGGGCGCACCGAGCCAATCGATCAAGGGCCGGCCCTTCGCCTCGTCCTCGCGAGCGACGCGAACGAGCTGCAGGAAGGCCGGATTGGCGAGCAGGATCCGGCCGCTCGAGTCGGTGACGGCCGCCGCATCGTCGGCGGACTCCGGTGTCGGCATGGCCCGTCCGGCCAGCGTCGCGCCGCGCACGCCATCGACGCCGGATTGAGCCGAAGGCAGGTCGGCGGCGCGGACACGAACGAGCAGCCGCATCGCGTCGTCGGCGCGGAACGACGTTGCCGCGACGCTCGTCATCGCGACGCTGCCGAGAAGGCGGGCGCCGATCTCGCCGCTCTGGCCGCTGCGGCGCGCGGTGACGAGGAGCTCGTGGACGGCGCCGCGCGAGGCGTGTCCGAAGCCGACCGTGGCGTGCTTGCCGATCAGCGGCTCGCCCGTGCTCGAGAACAACGCGCCGGCAGCTGGATTGGCGTCGAGGATCAGCAGCGTCTCGGGGTCGATCACCATCACGGCGTCGGTCGCGACCTGGAACAGCAGCCGGTAGCGCGACTCGGCCTGGCGAACGCTCCAGTAGCCGCGCTCCATGTCCTGCTGCGTCTCGATGAAGCGTTCCTGGATCGCGGCGATCGCGCGCATGTCGCGTCCGACCGCCAGCACCGGGCCGTGCTCGCCGAGCCGGATCGCGGTGTAGGCGACCG
The DNA here is from genome assembly GCA_038236565.1 of Burkholderiales bacterium. Lineage (GTDB taxonomy): Bacteria > Pseudomonadota > Gammaproteobacteria > Burkholderiales > Burkholderiaceae_C > Schlegelella_A. Next base: position 5,979 of record JBBRZP010000153.1, read on the forward strand.
GAATGCTCGTACCCCGATCGAGTGGATGACTGACCTCGCGGCGGCGTGCGACGCCCTGGCTCGATGCTTCCTGGAGGAGCTTCTCGATCTTGACGCGGGTGTCGGCGCTGACGGTGTCGATCCACGACTGACCGACCCAGGAATGGGCGGCTGCGGCGATCGGGTCCGCCTGGCCTTGCTCGACGGTGCGAATCACGCCGCCGGCATCGATGACGAGGGCGATGTCGTTCGACAACGCTGCGAAGGTCCGCGCCAGCTCGGGCGCCCAGGCGGAGAGCTTGCCGAGGTCGAGCGGTTCGCTCGCGGGCGTGCTCAGGTCCATCGACCGTGTCTCGCGGTGGCCATCGATCGTGTCACTCTCTGAAGCAGCGCAGCGGCGGCAGGCCTGCGGATTCTATGAGCGGCGCCCCGTCCATGGGGAAAGCCCTAGGACGGCGTCGAGCCGAGCGTTTCGGCCACCGGCGGCGTGCGCGAACGCAGGCCCCAGCTCCACATCGCCGTCGACGGCAGCGGCAGCACCAGGAACCAGTGCTCGAGGATCGCCAGCGACAGCAGGCTGGCAGCGAAGGTGAGCGATGTCGCAGTGAAGTCGTCGATGCCGGGCGCCATGGCGGCCTGCCAGACGCGGACCGCAAGCCAGGTCGAGAGCGCGACCACGATCGGAAACAGCGCGTTCATGCGCGCGCGCCGGAAGTAGGTCTGGAGATAGCGGAGGTGATCGGGCAGGAACTCCTCGCTCAGGTTCCTCACGCCGAAGAAGACATTGAGCTTGGCGCTCTGGCGCATTGCCCAGAGGATGGCGAAGGTCCACAGGCCGGTGCGGTTGGGCTGTTGCCAGGTCACCGCGACGACGCCGGCGCCGAGCACGACGAGCGCGAGCTCGTGGTGGGCGATCGTCTGGAATGCCAGCACCGTGCGGCGCCATCCGGTCGCGTCCGCCGGGCAGGGGACGCGGCGCGGCCCGGTGACGACGCCGAGCAGGAAGGCGACTTCCTGCCAGGCCCAGATCAGGAGCGCGCACAGGAAGGCGCAGTAGGCCGAGGCCGTCGTCGTCACGGCGCTGCTCGCGCGCAGGCCGATGAAGCCGAGCACGGCGAGGACGGTCGCGCCGAGGAGCGTCCACTTGAACGTGGACCGCGGGCGACCGTCGAGGTACAGGATGAGCCCGGTGCTCGCCCACCACACGAAGATCGCGAACAGCAGCGGCGCGACGTAGGTCATCGGGATCGGTTGGCCGGACGAAGGATCAGCGACGCGTCACCACGCCGGCCGCATGCGCACCGTCGCGGGCAGGTCGTGGCGCAGCGTCGGCATGCAGTAGAGACGCACGAACGTCGCCACACCGGCGAGCGCGCAGCCGCCCTGCTGCAATCTCCCGATCACGCCGCCGCGCGCCTTCGCCGCGGCCATCTTCTGCGAGATCTCGAACAGGCGCGCCAGGCCGCGGCGGAACGCCGGGTTGTCGGTGTCGAGGGTGATCGGGAAGACCTGCTTCGAGATCTCCGACGTGATCCGAAAGACGGTGAAGTCGTACTCGTCGGGATCGAGCCCCATCGCGAGATGGAGCTTCGGTCGGGTGTGGTCGCGGACGTACATCGTCGCGTAGACGGCGAGCAGGAAGAAGCGGATCCAGAGCACGTTGCCGCCGCGCAGCAGGCCGGGGTTGGCGCGCATGATCAGGGCGAACGATTCGCCGTGCCGGAATTCGTCGTTGCACCAGCGCTCGAACCAGCGAAAGATCGGATGGAAGCGCTTCTCGGGCTGGCGCTCGAGCTGCCGAAAGATCGTGATGTAGCGCGCGTAGCCGATCTTCTCGGAGAGGTAGGTCGCGTAGAAGATGTATTTCGGCTTGAAGTAGGTGTAGGCCTTGGTCCGCTTCAGGCCGCCGAGGTCGATGCCGAGGTCGAAGTCCTTCAGTGACTGGTTGATGAAGCCGGCGTGGCGCGATTCGTCGCGCGCCATGAAGCGCATCAGCTGCTTGATGTCGGGGTTCTCGACGTTCTTCTGGATCTCGTTGTAGAGCACGCAGCCGGAGAACTCCGAGGTGATCGAGCTGATCAGGAAGTCGAGGAACTCCTGACGGATCGCGTCGGGCAGCGCCTTCACTTCCTCTGCGAATTCGGGCGTGCGCTGGAAGTGGTCGTGGTTGTTGTCGCCTTCGTACTCCAGCATCATCTGGTCCCACTCGGCGCGCACCGACGAGATGTCGAGCTTGTCCATCGCCGCGTAGTCGGTGCTGTAGAACTTCGGGCTCAGCAGCGTGTTCGACAGCGCCTTCTGGTGGACGTCGTCGCGCGTGATGGTTGAATCCATGTCAGCTCCTCGAGCGCCGTGCGGCGCTCAGCATGTGGGCGAACGCCGCGGCGTTGGTGGGCCCGAACGATTCGAGATCGACGCGCCGGCCCGTCGACGGATCGAGCAGGGTCAATCGGCCGTCGACGTGGGCGACCAGCCGGAACGGCTTGTCGGCGCCGATGCCCTGGCGCTTCCTCTCGCGCGCCAGCCCGCGCAGGGTGCCGCGCACGAAGCCGCTCTCGCCGACGACGCTGTCGACGACCCGGCCGTCGCGGGCATCGAGCACGTCGACGCTGCCGTCGCTGCGGTCGACGAAGCGCAGCTCGTGCTCGACCGCCGCAGGCGCGTCGGGCGTCGAGATCGGCATGCCCGACAAACGCACCGCGCCGACGGCGCAGATGCTGGCGATCACCAGGGCGCATGCGGCGGCGATCGGCCACTGGCGATGCACGGAGGGTTCGGAGTCGTTCACGGCGTCACTGCGTTGCGGTCGAGAGGCCTTGCGGCCGGCGCGAGCCGGAGGTCACGGGCAGGGTGGCAGGCTCGTGGCGGCGCGGCGCGGCAGCCGCGCCGACCGGGACGGCGATGCCGCGCGCCTGGCTCCACGCATCGGCGAGCAGGCGGCTCACCGCAGCGACGTCCTCGATCGAGCGCAGCATCGGCTCGGTCTTCTTCAGCCGCCACGGACGCGCGTGCGGCCACAGGTGCAGGTAGGCGATGCGGTCGGGCCCGGCGAGCGCGAGCGCGATGTCGCCGTGCGGACCCTTGCCGCGCTGGACCGCGGCCGACTCGATGCGCGAGAACGGCAGGTTGAACGTCACCGTGAGGACGATGCCGACTCGCATCACGACGCGCTGGTCGGTGATCGTGTAAACCGTCGTCTTGCTGGTCAACCAGGCGAGCAGCACGATGTTGCCGAGAGCGAGCAGCACGGCGGGCAGCAGCCACAGCGCGGCGACCGCGGCGGCCGCGGCGGTGTCGCCCTGCGCCAGCACCGTGACCGCGCGTGCAGCGAGGATGAGCGCGAAATA
>JBBRZP010000154.1:0-9256 GCA_038236565.1 Burkholderiales bacterium
GGCCACCTCACCTTCACCGCATCGACCGTCGAGGCGGCCGAGGCGACAGCGCATGCGGCGGCGCTGCAGCTGGGCATCGACCTCGGGCCCGACACCGTCGGCTGATCGATGGCGCGCCATGGTGCTTGACGGCCTCGACGCCGGCGCGATCGACCGCGCCGCACGCCTGATCGCCGACGGCGAGCTGGTCGCGTTTCCGACCGAGACGGTCTACGGCCTCGGCGCACGCGCCGACGACGATGCCGCGGTCGCCAAGATCTTCGCGATGAAGGGCCGGCCCGCGGGGCATCCGCTGATCGTCCATGTCGCCGATCTCGCCGGCGCGCCGCGCTTCGCAGCGCATCTGCCGCCGGTCGCCGAGCGCCTGATCGACGCGTTCTGGCCCGGCCCGCTCACCGTGATCGTCGAACGGCTGGCCGACGTCGCCGCAGCAGCCGCAGGTGGGCAGTCGACGATCGGCTTGCGCTGTCCGGCGCATCCCGTCGCTCACGCGCTCCTGCTCAAGGCCGGGGAGCTCGGCGTCCCCGGCATCGCCGGGCCGAGCGCGAACCGCTTCGGCAAGGTCAGCCCGACCTCCGCCGCCCATGTCGTCGAGGAGTTCGGCGCCGATCTGCTCGTCCTCGACGGCGGCCCGGCGCGCCTGGGCATCGAGTCGGCGATCGTCGACTGCTCGTCGGGCCGGCCGGTGCTGCTGCGGCCCGGCGTGCTCACGCGCGAGCGCATCGAGGCGGCCGCCGGCACGCCGCTGGCCGAGCCTGGCGAAGACTCGCCCCGGGCGCCAGGCATGCTGGCCTCGCACTACGCGACGCGGGCGCGGTTGCGCATCATGCCGACCGAGATGCTGAGGACGGCCCTGCAGGTGCTCGGCTCGGACCCGCTCAAGCTGGCGGTATATTCGCGGTCGGTGCCCTCGGGCGTGGCGCCCGGCGTCGTCCATCGGCGCATGCCGGCCCGGCCCGAGCAGGCGGCTCACGAATTGTTTTCGATCCTGCGCGAACTCGACCGCGAGGGAGTGCATCTGATCTGGGTCGAAGAGCCGCCGCCCGGTCCCGAATGGGACGGAATCCGCGACCGGCTCAGCCGCGCCGCGGCCACCTGAGCGGCGCATCCCCGAATCCTGGAGTCCCGAATGAGTGTGAAGTGGAGTGAAGCGGGCCGTCATGCGCTCGTCGGCGCGGCGCTGGCGGCAGCGGCGCTGGTCGCGTCGTGCGGCGGCGGCAGCAGCCCGCAGACCAAGTTCGTCGCCAGCCGTGTGGTCTCGTTCGGCGACGAGCTGAGCGTGATCGTCGACAGCGACCGCAACGGCAACGGCCACAAGTACACCGAGAACGCGACGGTCGCCCAGGGCGATCCGACGGTCGTCTGCTCGGTCAACCAGGTCTGGAACCAGCAGGTCGCGGCCCTCTACGGCCTGGTCTTTCCGGAATGCAACACCGGGCCGACGCCGGCCTCGTCGCCGACCAGCCGGATCCGAGCCGCCTTCGGAGCGGGCGCGTTCGACCTCGACGGGCAGATCAACGCCCAGCTCGCCGACGGCGGCTTGGGCAGGGGTGACATGGTCACGGTGCTCGTCGGCCAGAACGACGTCATCAACCAGTACCTGCAGTACCCGCTGCTGAGCGAGACCCAGATCACGGCCAACATCGAGGCCGCGGGGGCAGAGACCGGGCGGCAGGTGAACCGGCTCGCCGCACTCGGCACCAGGGTCCTGATCGCGACCACTGTCGACATGGGCCTCGCGCCGTTCGGCCGGGCCGAGCGGGCCGCGCACGCCGATACCGACCGCGCCGCGCTGCTGACCCGGCTCACGGTCCGCTACAACGCGTCGCTGCGCGCGACCATCCTCAACGACGGCCGCGTCATCGGCCTGGTCCTGTTCGACGAGCTCGTCGGCACGCTGGTGCGCTTTCCGGGCCTCGACAACTTCACCAACTACGCCGATGGGGTCTGCGACCTGACCAAGTCACGGCTGATCCCGCCCTCGATCCTCGACTGCACGCCCGACACCCTGATCGACGGCGGCAGCGCCGCCTACCTCTGGGCCGACGACAGGCACATCGGCGCGAGCGCGCAGAACCTGCTCGGCGGCCTCGCCACCTCGCGGGCGCAAAACAATCCGTTCTGAGCCCGCGCCGGCTCAGGGCGGTTCGTTCGCGGCCGTGGGCGACAGGGCGGGCGCGTCGCTCGCCGCCCATTCGACGAGCGCGTCGAGCGCCGGCCGGGCGGCGTTGGCGTTCGGGTGGTTGACGATGCCGACGACGACGTAGCGCCGTCCCGAATCGGCCAGCACGTAGCCGGCGACGCCGACGACGTCGCGCAGCGACCCGGTCTTCAGGTGCGCGCGGCCCGGCATTCCCTTCGATCGGCGCAGCGTGCCGTCCACGCCCGCGACCGGCAGCGAGCTCATCAGCTCGGGCATCACCGCGCTCGACCAGGCGGCCTGCAGCAGCTTGCCGAGCAGCGCCGCGCTGAGCCGCGATTCGCGCGAAAGCCCCGAGCCGTTGACGATCACGGCGCTGCCCGCGGCCCCGCCGACGCGCCCCTTCAGCCATTGCTTCACGACCTCGCGCGCCGCGTCGGGCGTGCCGGCGCCGCGCTGCGTCGCGCCGAGCGTCAGGAAGAGCTGCTGCGCCATCACGTTGTTGCTGAGCTTGTTGATGTCGCGGATCGTCTCGGCCAGGCTCGGCGAGCGCAGCTCGAAGCTCGGCGAGGCCGCGGGCGCGCTGCCGTCGCGCACGACGCCGGTCAGCCGGCCGCCCATCTCCTGCCACATGCCGGCGAGGGCGCGCTCGTTGTAGCTCCTGGGATCGGCGTAGGCGAGCGGCCACAGCTTCTCGCCGCACGACGCCGGATACGCGCCCGCGAGGCGCATGCGCGCCGGATCGGCGAAGTCGGCCTTGAGCGTGCCGCGCCAGTCGTCGCACGGGCCGGCCGCGAGCGGCACCGTGAGGTCGACGCGCACGCCGGCAAGCGGCGGCTCGACGCCGACCGTGGCGATTCCGCGCGCCGCGTCGGGCGTGAACGTGAGGATCACCGCGCGGTAGTTGAGGAGCAGCGCGTCGGCGCCGGCGTTGTAGGGACGCAGCGGCTCGCCGTCGAAATCGGCCGGGTTGAGCTCGCCCGGAACGAAGGCGCTCCGGTCCATGACGATGTCGCCGCGGATCTCGCGCACGCCGGACTGCTGCACGCGGCGCAGCAGCAGCCAGAGCCGCTCGAGGACGAGCTTGGGATCGCCGGTGCCCTTGATCGTCACGTCGCCGGTCAGAATGCCGCCGGCGATCGGCCCCTGCAGCCAGACCGGCGTCGACCAGCTGAACGCCGGCCCGAGCAGCTCGAGGCTGGCGAAGGTCGTCACCAGCTTCATCAGCGACGCCGGATTGACCGGACGCTCGGCTTGCCACGCGAGCCGCGGCCTGGCGGCGTCGACCTCCTGGACCCACGCCACGAGCGCGTCGCGCGGCACGTTGCCGCGTGCCAGCGCGCCCTCGACGCTGCGCGGCAGCGCGCGCGGATCGCCGCCGGCGGCGCGCGCCGGCTGTGCGGCCGCGGACCCGGCAAGTCCGACCGCGCAGACAAGCGCGGCGACGCGCGACATCGGACGAAACGAGAGGCGTGACGCGGCCATGAGGTCATGATCGCACGCCCTTCGGCGTCGCTGTCGCGCCGCTAAACTCGTTGCGTGACTTGCTTGCATCTGGCGCCGTCGGCGACCTCGCGATGACGACGCTGCTGGCCTTCGACACCGCCACCGAGCGGATGTCCGTCGCCCTCAACCACCACGGCCAGATCGTCACGCGCGCCGGCGACGGCGGCGCGAAAGCCTCGGCGACGCTGCTGCCCGCGATCTTCGAGGTGCTCGCCGACGCCGGCATCGCCCTGGCCGACGTCGACGCGATCGCCTTCGGTCGCGGCCCCGGCGCGTTCACCGGCTTGCGCACCGCTTGCTCGGTCGCGCAGGGCCTGGCCTTCGGCGCAAGCAAGACGGTGTTGCCGATCGACAGCCTGCTCGCGGTCGCCGAGGACGCGCGCGTCGAGGCCGGCCTGCACGGCCGGGTCTGGGCGGTGATCGACGCGCGGATGGAGCAGGTCTACGCCGCCGAATACGAGCACGCGGATGGCCGCTGGTCGACGCGCGTCGCGCCGTGTCTCACCACCTGCGACGCGCTGGCCGAGCGCTGGCGCGACGATCCGCCGCGGGCGGTCGCGGGCAACGCGATCGCAGTGTTCGGCATACGCCTCGCGACCGGCACCGCGACCCTCGCGCCTGCTGCGACATCCAACGCACTCGCGCTGCTGCGCCTGGCCGAGCGCGGCTGGGCCGACGGCGAGGCGGTCGATCCGGCGCTGGCGCTGCCGGTCTACGTGCGCGACCACGTCGCCGACACGATCGCGGAGCGGGAGGCGCACCGCGCCTCCCGCTCCGTGAATCGCGAGGAGGATCGCTCCCTCCCCGCTACGCGCCCCTCCCTTCGAGAGGGAGGGGCGGGCCCCGTCGGCGCCCCTTCCAAGACATGAGCGCCCGCCTCGACGTCGGCGCTGCCGAGCTGCGGCCGATGACCTTCGCCACGCTCGACGACGTGCTGCCGCTCGAGGATGCGGTCTACCCGTTTCCCTGGACGCGAGGCAACTTCGTCGACTCGCTCGCCGCCGGCTACACCGCCTGGACGCTGAGCGGCGCCGACGGCGCCCTCGTCGGCTACTGCGTGGCGATGATCGGCGTCGACGAGATGCACCTGCTCAACATCACCGTCGCCCCGGCCGCGCGTCGCCAGGGCCATGCGCGCCGACTGCTCGCCGGCCTGGCGCAGCTCTGCCTCGAGCGTGCCGCCGCCCGGCTCTGGCTCGAGGTGCGCGAGAGCAATGCCGAAGCGCGGGGCGCGTATCGCCGTCTCGGTTTCGACGAGGTCGGGCGGCGCAAGGGCTATTACCCGGCGCCCGAAGGGCGGCGCGAGGACGCGATCGTGATGAGCCTCGACATCGCCGCCGAAGGAGTGCTCGATGCGCTGGACTGAGCGCCAGCGCGCGATGCTGCGGGAGATGGGCGTGCAGCTCTGGAGCCGCGAGCCGGCGCTCGTCGAGGACGGGCCGGCGGCCGCCGCCTTGGCGACCCGCGCGATCCCGGCGTCATCGACGCCGCAGACGCCGCCGCGAGCCGATGCCGCGCATCGCGTCGCCGAGCCTCGGCCTGCTGCGGCGACGTCATCGACCGGACCCGGGCGCGCGGCCGCGGTGCAGCCGTCCGACTGGCTCGTGATCGGCGAGCCGCTCGATCCGGCCGACCCGCAGCAGGAGCAGCTGCTCGACAACCTGCTGCGCGCGATCGGCGTGTCGCGCACGGCGCAGACGCGCGCCGACCGCGCGGCGTTCGTTGCCTTGACCGGGCGCACCGCCGCCGGCTCGGCGCTGCCCGACATCGACGACAACGCGTTCGTGACGGCGGCCATCGCGGCTGCCGCTCCGCGCTGCGCCATCGCGCTCGGCCGCGCCGCGGCGGCGACGCTGCTCGGTCGCGACGAGCCGATCGGCGCATGGCGCGGCCGCAGCCACCGACACGGCGACGTGCCGGTCGTCGTCACGTTCTCGCTCGCGTTCCTGCTGCGCCACCCGGCCGAGAAGGCCAAGGCCTGGCTCGACCTCTGCCTGGCCGTGGGCGCGAGCGCGGCGACCAGCCGCTAGCCGCGCGCGCCGACCCGCGGTCTACTTCTTGACCGGCCGCTTCCAGCCGGAGACCGTCTGCTGGCGCGCGCGGGCGACGGTGAGCTGACCCGCGGGTGCGGTCTTGGCAATGGTCGAGCCGCCGCCGACCGTGGCGCCGGCGCCGACCTCGATCGGCGCGACCAGGACGCAGTTGCTGCCGATCTGCGCATCGGCGCCGATCGTCGTGCGGTGCTTGTTCGCGCCGTCGTAGTTCGCGGTGATCGCGCCGGCACCGAAGTTGACGCGCTCGCCGAGGGTCGCGTCGCCGACGTACGCGAGGTGGTTGGCCTTGGCGCCGTCGCCGAGCGTCGCGTTCTTGATCTCGACAAAGTTGCCGACATGGACGTCGCGGCCAAGCGTCGCCCCGGCGCGCAGGCGCGCGAACGGCCCGACGGTCGCGCCGGCGCCGACACGCGCGCCGAGCGCTTCTCCGTCGATGTGCGTGTACGGCCGGATCGTCGCGCCGGCGGCGACGGTCGCGTCCTTCACCAGGCAATAGGCGCCGACGCGCACGCCGTCGCCGAGCTCGACCCGGCCTTCGAAGATGCAGCCGACATCGATCTCGACGTCCTTGCCGCAGACGAGCTCGCCGCGCTGGTCGAGGCGCGCCGGATCGGCGAGGCGGACGCCGCTCTCCATCAGCCGCACGGCGGCGGCGCGCTGGTAGCGCCGCTCGAGGTCGGCGAGCTGGACCGGGCTGTTGACCCCGAGCACCTCGGTCTCGCTCGCCGCGGCGACGCTCGTGACCGTGACGCCGGCGGCGACGGCCAGGCCGACGACGTCGGTCAGGTAGAACTCGCCGGCGGCGTTGTCGTCGCGCAGGTCGGCGAGCCAGCGCTTGAGCGCACGCGTCGGCGCCGCCATCACGCCGGTGTAGACCTCGTGGATCGCGCGCTGCGCCTCGCTCGCGTCCTTCTCCTCGACGATGCCGACGATGCTGTCGACTGCGAAGTCGCGCCCGCCGCGCACGATCCGGCCGTAGCCGCGCGGCTCGTCCAGCTCGATCGTCAGCAGCGCGAGCTGCGCCGGCGTCGCGGCGCCGACGAGGCGCTGCAGCGTCTCGGTCTCGATCAGCGGCACGTCGCCGTTGAGGATCAGCGTCATGCTGTCGTCGTCGAGCAGCGGCGCGGCCTGCTGCAGCGCGTGTCCGGTGCCGAGCTGCGGCTCCTGGCGCACGAAGGCCAGACCGGGCGCTGCGACGCTCTTCTCGACCTGCTCCGCGCCGTGCCCGGTGACGACGATGACCCGCTTCGCCCCCAGTCCGGCAGCGGCGGCGAGAACGTGCTGCAATAAATGACGCCCGCCGAGCGTGTGCAGCACCTTCGGGCGCGCCGACCGCATCCGGGTTCCTTGCCCGGCCGCCATCACCACGACGTTCAACACCATGCTGCCGACCACGTTGCCCCGGACCCGTTCCCGGTCGTCGATTATCGCGGTGCTGTCCGTCGCGCTCTGCGTCCTCGCCGCCGGCTGCAGTCTCCTCAAGATCGGCTACGGACAGGCGAGCCCGCTCGCCTTCCGCTGGCTCGACGGCTATGTCGATTTCGACGACGCCCAGTCGCTGCGCGTGCGCACGGCGCTCGGCGAGGCGATGGGCTGGCATCGGCGCACGCAGCTGCCGGACTACGTCGACCTGCTCGTGCGCGCCGAGACCGAAGTCGTGGGCGACGCGACGCCCGAGCGCATGTGCGCCTGGGGACGCGAGCTGAAGGGCCGTGCCGACACGATCGCTCAGTACGCGCTGCCGACGATCGTCGAGGTCGCGCTGACGCTCTCTCCCGCGCAGATCGCCCACATCGAAAAGCGCCAGGCGAAGACCAACGGCGAGTACCGCGACGACCATCTCCAGCGCGACCGCGAGAAGCGCCGCCGCGCCGCGGTCAAGCGCGAGGTCGAGCGCGCCGAGACGCTCTACGGCGACCTGGACGACGCCCAGCACGAACTCGTCGTGCGCTCGGTCGCGGCCTCGCCTTACGACGCCGAGCTGAGCTATGCCGAGCGGCTCGCGCGCCAGCAGGATGCGATCGCGATGATCCGGCGCTGGCGCGAGGCCGGCACCGGCCGCGAGGACGCGCTGGCACAGGCGCGCGGCTGGGTCCAGCGCCTCGAGCGCTCGCCGCGCGAGCACTACCGCGCCTACGCCGAGCGAGTCACCGACTACAACTGCGGCCTCGCCAGCGTCCTGCACAACGCGACCAGCCCGAAGCAACGGCGCGAAGCCGTCAAGAAGCTGAAAGGCTACGAGGGCGATCTGCGCTCGTTGATCGGCGACGCCTCGAGCTGATGCGCGCGCCGTTGTCGCGGGTCAGCGCGGCGCTTCGATCGTGATGCGGTGCGGGTTGGTGGCGCCGCCGGCGGGGAAGTCCTTCAGCGCCGCCACGAACATCTTCGGCAGGATCGTCGCCACGCCGGTCGTCGAGCCTTCGTTCTGGGCGCGCGATTCGTACAGCGGCTCGCCCGAGCGCTTGTCGCGGATGAGGAGCGCGACCTCGCGCTGGTAGCTCGGGAAGTCGCTGTAACCCGGGCCGCCCCAGTAGCCGCCGCGCCAGCCGAAGGCGCCGTAGGGCCGGGCGAAGCGGCCGAACGGCCGGTGCCAGACGCCGAAGCCGCCGTACCAGAACGGATCGTCGTAGGGATAGCCGTCGGTCTCGACGATGCGCGCGCCGACCTGGATCGTGACGTCGGGCGCGCTGCCTTCGGGCGCCGGTGCGAAGCCCGCGCCCTCGACGGCCTGGCGTGCCGAGTCCTCGAGCATCTGCGCCTGCTGCGGCCGCGACTGCTGCGACGGCAGCCGCTCGAACGCGTACGTGCCGGGGCCGCGGCCGGCGGGCCAGCGGCTGTAGCTCGAGACGTCGGCGGAGACGTCGTTCAGCGACGCGCACGCCGACAGCATCGCTGCGGCGCCGATCGCGACCATCGATTTGCTCATGACGCTTCTCCTTGCGGCGGGCGCGTGCCGCGCATCGGTATCGGCAGCGCGACGATCGCGTCGCCCGACGGCGTGTCGTCGGGCGACGGCCCGGCCGGCTCGTCGTCGCCGTCGAAGGCACGATCGCCGTCGGCGTCGGCCACGCCCGTCGGTTCGATGCCGGCGAAGGCGAAGAGTTTCCGGTCCATGAGATGCGAGGGCACGACGCGTGCCATGGCGTCGAAGATCCGATCGGTGCGGCCCGGATCCTCGCGCTCCCAGGCGCGCAGCATCTCGCGCACGCGCACCCGCTGCAGCGTCTGCTGGCTGCCGCAGAGCGTGCACGGGATGATCGGGAAGGCGCGCTCAACGGCCCAGCGCTCGAGGTCGTCCTCGGCGACGTAGGCGAGCGGCCGGATGACGACGTGCTTGCCGTCGTCGCTCACCAGCTTGGGCGGCATTCCTTTCAGCCGGCCGCCGAAGAACATGTTCATGAAGAGCGTCTGCACCATGTCGTCGCGGTGGTGGCCGAGCGCGATCTTGGTCGCGCCCAGCTCGGCGGCGACGCGGTAGAGCGCGCCGCGGCGCAGGCGCGAGCAGAGGCTGCACATCGTCTTGCCTTCGGGGATCAGGCGCTTGACGACGGAGTAC
>JBBRZP010000155.1:0-9253 GCA_038236565.1 Burkholderiales bacterium
GCTGGCGTCGACGTCGCCGGTGAACTTCGCGCGGGTCGCGTCGTCGCGCTTCCAGTAGCCGAGGAAGAAGATCGGGTCGCGCTCGCCGTGCACGTCGCGGCGGTGCAGCGCCACGTCGCCCGGCGTGCCGCGCGGGCACTCGGCACCGTCGGCGTCGATCACGGCGACGCGATGGCCGGGATACGGGCGGCCCATGCTGCCCGGCCGCGCCGGCCAGCGCACGGCGCAGTTGCCGACGATGTAGTTGATCTCGGTCTGGCCGAACATCTCGTTCGGGACGACGCCGAGCGCGTCTCGGCACCAGGCGAAGACGGCATCGCCGACCGCCTCGCCGGCGCTCATGATCGCGCGCAGTTGCAGCGCATGGCGCTGTCGCGGCTCGGGCACCGCCTTCATCATCGCCTTCAGCGCGGTCGGGAACAGGAACGTGTGCGTCACGCGGTGGCGCGCCATCACCTCGAAGGCGAAGTCGGGCGCGAAGCGGCGCTGGCAGGCGACGATCTCGCGGCCGAAGTAGAGCGTCGGCAACAACGCATCCATCAGGCCGCCGGTCCAGGCCCAGTCGGCCGGCGACCAGAAGACCGCATCGTCCTGCGGAAACCAGTTCTGGCTGCAGACGAAGCCCGGCAGGTTGCCGATCAGCGCGCGGTGCGGGATCAGCGTGCCTTTCGGCGGGCCGGTCGTGCCGCTGGTGTAGATGAGCACGGCCGCGTCGTCGGCGCGGGTCGTCTCGGCGGTGAACCGAGCGCGCTCGCTCGCCAACGCGTCTGTCCAGTCGACGTCGCCCTGCCCTTCGGCCGCGCCGACCGCGATCGCGGTCGCGAGCTGCGGGCAGAGCGGCCGCGCCTCGCGCACGTTGGCGATGCCGGTCTCGTCGACGATCGCCAGCCGCGCCTCGCTGTCGTTGATCCGGTACTCGAGCGCATCGGGACCGAACAGCATCGAGAGCGGCATCGCGACCGCGCCGAGCCGATAGAGCGCGATGTGCGCGACGGCCGTCTCGAAGCGCTGCGGCAGGACGAGCGCGACGCGATCGCCGCGAACGACGCCGAGACGACGCAAGGCCGCGGCGAGGCGATCGGCGTCGCGGTCGAGATCGGCGTAGCTGAAGTCGCGGCGCGAGCCATCGGCGCGCTCGTAGCGGATCGCGGTCGCGCCGGGCGTGTCGCGCGCCCAGCGCGTGCAGCAGACCTCGGCGATGTTGAAGCGCGCCGGCACCGACCAGCGAAAGCCTCGATGCAGGGCGTCGTACTCGTCTCGTGTCGTCGTCATGCCGTCGTCCTCGCCGGGCTTCAGCGCTTCAGCACCAGATCGGCGATGACCGGGCGGTGCTCGGAGGCGTGCCCCTGGCCGACGAAGCTGTCGGAGACCGCAATGTCCGGGCTGACGAGGATATGGTCGATGCGCAGGAAGTCGATTCCGCGCATGGCGTGGCCATAGGTGTAGCCATAGCCGCGACCGGCTGCCGAGAACGCGTCGCGCAGGCCAGTCTCCAGCAAGCCCTGCACGACCGGCGACTCCTCGGGCGCGTTCAGGTCGCCGGCGACGACCAGGGGGCGCGGCAGCGACGGCAGATCGCGCGCAAGCGCCTTCGACTGCGCCAGCCGGTCGCTCAGGTTCTGCCGCCATTCGTCGATGCCGCCCAGGCCCCCGATCCGGGTCGCGTACAGGCCGTTGCGCGGCGAGAGGAAATGCGCCGTGACGACCGTGAGCGGCGTCCCGCGAACGTCGATCGTGCAGCGCAGGTAGCGATGCGACTCTTCTCCATAGCCGATCTGCCCAGTGGAGCAGCCGAGGATCGGCAGGCGGCTCGCGACGACGTACTGTCCGAGCGCATAGGTGTTCTTCAGGCCGAAGACCGGAACGCCGACGACCGGCGTCGCGCCGCGCTCGACGAGCAGGCCGTTGGCGTCCTGCATCACGACGACGTCGGGGTCATGTCGGGCGACCTCGAGGCCGAGCGCGAGCACGCCTTCCTGCTCTTGAACGGCGTGGCTGGCCTTGATGTTGAAGGTCATCAACCGCACGCGCTCGCCGGCCGGCTCGCCGCTGCCCCACCGCGGCCGCATCGTGACGCCCGCGAACATCAGCAGCACGGCGATGCTCGCGACCGCCCAGGCGCGGCCGAGCCAGAACGAAACACCGAGCGCGGCCAGGCCGGGCACCAGGAGCCAGTAGAAAGGCAGATAGCGCGACAGCTCGACCCACCACGGAGGATCGCCGTTCATGCGCTGGACCCCGGTCAGGGCAACGAGCGCGCCGATCACCAGCAGCACGAACAGGCCCGCCGCGCCGCGCAGCCCACGGCGCATGTGCTCGCTCATCGTCGGCTCAGCTTGCCGCGTCGAAGCGCCGCAGCGCGTCGCCGGCGATGCGGCAGATGCGCCAGTCGGGCATCACCGTCGCGCCCATGCGCTCGTAGAAGCGGATCGCGTCGGCGTTCCAGTCGAGCACGCTCCACTCGAAGCGTCCGTAGCCGCGCGTCGCCGCGAGCCGCGCGAGATGCTCGAGCAGCGCCTGGCCGATGCCGCGGCCGCGCTGCTCGGGCTCGACGTAGAGGTCTTCGAGATAGAGCCCCGGCAGAGCGAGGAAGGTCGAGAAGTTGGTGAAGAAGAGCGCGAAGGCGACGACCCGGCCGTCGCTCTCGGCAACCACCGACTCGACTACCGGCCGCGGCCCGAAGAGATGCGGCGCGAGCGTCTCGGGCGTCGCGCGGCAAAGGTGGGCAAGGTGCTCGAACTCGGCCAGTCCGTGGATGAGCCGCACGATCGCCTCGACGTCGCGCGGCTCGGCGGCGCGCAGCGCGACATCGGAAGCGGTGGCGGCGGTCGACATGGCGTCGGATTCTGGCACCGCACCGGCGCGCGTCGCGCGGTCGACAGACGCCGCCGCACGCCCGGCCGTACAGTCTGCGCTCCATGTCGACCTCACCCTACGCGCCCCGGCGCTCGCCGCAGAGCCGCTTCCTCGACGTGCGCGGCCTGCGCCTGCATCTCCTCGAGTGGAACGGCGACGCGCCGCCCGGCGACCGGCCGCCGCTCGTCATGCTGCACGGCTGGATGGATGTCGCCGCGTCGTTCCAGTTCGTCGTCGATGCAATGGCCGAGGACCGCCACATCGTCGCCCTCGACTGGCGCGGCTTCGGCGCGAGCGACACGCCGGCCGCCGACACCTACTACTTCACCGAGTACCTCGGCGACCTCGAGCTCGTCCTCGACGCCCTCTTCGGCGCCGACCGCGGTCCGATCGACCTGCTCGGGCACAGCATGGGCGGCAACGTCGCGATGCTGTACTCCGGCGTGCGGCCGGCGAAGGTGCGGCGACTCGTCAACCTCGAGGGCTTCGGCATGCCGCGCTCCAAGCCCGCGCACGCGCCGGGCCGGATGGCGAAGTGGCTCGACGAGCTGAAGACGCCGATGCAGCTGCGCCCGTACGCCGATCTCGACGCGGTCGCGGCGCGATTGACGAAGACCAATCCGCTGCTGCGGCCCGACCGCGCTGCCTGGCTGGCCGAATACTGGTCCGGACCGTTCGGCCTGTCGGGCGAGCGCGCGCTTCTTGCCGACGCGAACCACAAGCGGATGAGCCCGATCCTGGCCCAGGTCGACGACTGGCTCGCGTGCTATCGCCGCATCACGGCGCCGGTGCTCTGGATCGAGGGCGACCGCACCGACATCAGCATCTGGTGGGGCGACCGCTACACCAAGGCCGAGTTCCACGACCGGCTGTCGGTCGTCGCCGACGTGCAGCGCCATGTCGTCGGGCCCGCCGGCCACATGCTCCATCACGACCGCCCCGAGGACGTGGCCCGGCTGGTGGAAGCGTTCCTGTCAGAATCGCGCCCTTCGCCGAGCACGACGGCCGAGCCCTGACCCGGGGCCGCGGCGACGCCGGCGCCACCGCCAGAAACGAGTGATCTCCATGGACGTCGAACACATCAATGCCATCGGCAACCGGCTTGCCGACCTGTCCAAGCGGACGATCGACCTCCGGGGGTATCTTTGACTACGACCGCAAAGCACTGCGGCTGAACGAGGTCAACGCCGCGCTCGAGAACCCCAAGGTCTGGGACGAGCCGAAGCGGGCCCAGGAGCTCGGGCGCGAGAAGAGGACACTGGAAGGCGTGGTCGAGACGATCGACCATCTCACGTCGAACCTCGCCGACAACTCCGAGCTCTACGAGATGTCGAAGGAGGAGTCCGACTTCGACGGGCTCGTCGCCATCGAGAGCGAGGCCGCCAAGCTCGAGACCTCGATCGCCGAACTCGAGTTCCGGCGGATGTTCAACAACCCGCTCGACCCGAGCAACTGCTTCATCGACATCCAGGCCGGCGCCGGCGGCACCGAGGCCTGCGACTGGGCTGCCATGCTCCTGCGCCAGTACCTCAAGTACTGCGAGAAGAAGGGCTTCAAGACCGAGGTCATGGAAGAGACCGCGGGCGACGTCGCCGGCATCCGCAGCGCGACGATCAAGGTCGAGGGCGAGTACGCCTTCGGCCTGCTGCGCACCGAGACGGGCGTGCATCGCCTCGTCCGCAAGAGCCCGTTCGACTCGGCCGGCGGCCGGCACACGAGCTTCGCCAGCCTCTTCGTCTACCCGGAGGTCGACGACTCGATCGAGATCGACATCAACCCCTCCGACGTGCGCACCGACACCTTCCGCGCTTCCGGCGCAGGCGGCCAGCACATCAACAAGACCGACTCGGCGGTGCGCCTGACGCACATCCCGACCGGCATCGTCGTGCAGTGCCAGAACGACCGCTCGCAGCACCGCAACCGCGACGAGGCCTGGCAGATGCTGCGCTCGCGCCTCTACGAGCACGAGCTGCGCATCCGCATGGCTGCGCAGCAGAAGCTCGAGGACACCAAGACCGACGTCGGCTGGGGCCACCAGATCCGCAGCTACGTGCTCGACCAGAGCCGGATCAAGGACCTGCGCACCAACCTCGAGATCAGCAACACGCAGAAGGTGCTCGACGGCGACCTCGATCCGTTCATCGAGGCGAGCCTGAAGCAGGGCGTCTAGCGACCGCGCGACACCATAGAAGCGAAGAGACAAGGACATCCCATGCGTGAAGGCACTGCCCCGCTCATCCGTCGCGAAGACTACGCGCCGCCGCCGTTCTGGATCAGGAAGGTCGACCTGACGTTCGATCTCGATCCGGCCAAGACACTGGTCATCAACCGGATGCAGATGGAGCGCAACCCCGACGCGCCGGCCGGTCCGCTCAAGCTGCACGGCGACGAGATCACGCTGACGCGATGCCTGGCCAACGGCGAATCGGTGTCGTTCCGGCACGAGGACGGCATGCTCGTCATCGACCACCTGCCCGATGGCGCGTTCACGCTCGAGATCCGGAGCACCTGCTCGCCCGAGAAGAACACGCGGCTGTCGGGCCTGTACACGTCGAGCGGGGGATTCTTCACGCAGTGCGAGGCCGAGGGCTTCCGGCGCATCACGTACTTCCTCGACCGGCCGGACGTGATGGCCGAGTACACGGTGCTGCTGCGCGCGAACAAGTCGGCCTACCCGGTGCTGCTCTCGAACGGCAACCTCGTCGAGCAGGGAACTCTGGACAACGGCCGCCACTTCGCGAAGTGGCACGACCCGTTTCCCAAGCCGAGCTACCTGTTCGCGCTCGTCGCCGCCGACCTGGTCGCGCGCGAGCAGAACATCCGCTCGCGCTCGGGCAAGGACCACCTGCTCCAGGTCTTCGTGCGCCGCGGCGACCTCGACAAGACCGAGCACGCGATGAACTCGCTCGTCGCCTCGGTCGTGTGGGACGAGGCGCGCTTCGGACTGCCGCTCGATCTCGAGCGTTTCATGATCGTCGCGGTCGGCGACTTCAACATGGGGGCAATGGAGAACAAGGGCCTCAACATCTTCAACACCAAGTACGTCCTGGCCAACGCGGCGACGGCGACGGACGCCGACTTCGAGGCGATCGAATCGGTCGTCGGCCACGAGTACTTCCACAACTGGACCGGCAACCGCATCACCTGCCGCGACTGGTTCCAGCTGAGCCTGAAGGAAGGCCTCACGGTCTTTCGCGACCAGGAGTTCAGCATGGACATGGTCGCCAGCGCGACCGCGCGCGCGGTCAAGCGGATCAGCGACGTGCGCACGCTGCGCCAGATCCAGTTCCCCGAGGATGCCGGGCCGATGGCGCATCCGGTGCGGCCCGACAGCTACGTCGAGATCAACAACTTCTACACCGCGACGGTCTACGACAAGGGCGCCGAGGTCGTGCGGATGATGCAGACGCTGGTCGGCCGTGACGGCTTCGGCCGCGGCATGACGCTCTACTTCGAGCGCTTCGACGGCCAGGCCGTGACCTGCGACGACTTCGCCCAGTCGATCGCCGACGCCAACCCGGGCAGCGACCTCGCCACCCGCCTGTCGCAGTTCAAGCGCTGGTACTCGCAGGTCGGGACGCCCAAGGTGACGGCGCGCGGCCGCTACGACGCGCCGTCACGCACCTACACGCTCGGCCTCGAGCAATCGGTGACGAACGCGAAGGGCGCGGCGCGCGAGCCGTTCGTGATCCCGCTGGCGATCGGCCTCGTCGGCCGCGACGGCCAGGCGATCGCGCTCCGGCTCGAGGACGAGCCCGCGACCGCCGCATCGCCGTCGCGCGTCCTCGTGCTCGACGAGGCGCGCTCGTTCTTCACCTTCGTCGACGTCGACCAGCCGCCGGTGCTCTCGCTCCTGCGCGGCTTCTCGGCGCCGGTGACGCTGGTGGACGGCCTGTCCGATGCCGACCTACTCGTGCTGCTGCGCCACGACAGCGATCCGTTCAACCGCTGGGAAGCCGGCCAGCGGCTGGCGATGAACCGGTTGCTGGCGACCGTGCGCGGCGCGGACTCCGACGCGGCGCCGCTCGACGACGACTTCGTCGCCGCGATGCGCGAGGTCCTGCGCCATCCCGGCCTCGACCCGGCGTTCAAGGAGCTTGTCCTGACGCCGCCGAGCGAGGGCTACATCGCCGAGCAGCTCGCACAGGTCGATCCGCAGCGCGTCCACGCGGCGCGCGAGGCGATGAAGCGCGGCCTCGCGCAAACGCTGCGCGACGACTGGCAGTGGGCCTTCGAGTCGCACCAGGTCACGGGCGGCTACGTGCCCGACGCCGCCTCGTCGGGCCGGCGCAGCCTCGCCAACCTGAGCCTGGCGATGCTCTGCCTCGATGCCGTTGACCACGGCGACGCGGTCTGGCCCGGCCGCGCCTACCAGCGCTTCAAGGACGCTGCGAACATGACCGACCGCCAGGGCGCGCTCGGCGCCCTGCTCTTCGCCGGCTCGCCGCTCGCCGACGCCGCGCTCGAGCGTTTCCTCGCGCTCTTCGCCGGCGATGCGCTCGTCGTCGACAAGTGGTTCGCCATGCAGGCGACGGCGCCCGAGCACGACGGCCGCGTCTTCGGCCGGGTGAAGGCGCTGCTGCGCCATCCCCAGTTCGCCCTCGCGAATCCGAACCGCGCGCGCAGCCTGATCGGCGCGTTCTGCCTCGGCAATCCCGCGGGCTTCCATCGCGCCGACGGCGCAGGCTATGCGTTCTGGGCCGACCGCGCGATCGAGATCGATGCGATCAACCCGCAGCTCGCCTCCAGGCTCGGGCGCGCGCTCGACCGCTGGACCCAGCTCGCCGAGCCGTACCGGAGCGAGGCGCGGGCGGCGATCGCCCGCATTGCCGCGGCACCCAGGCTGTCGAGCGACCTGGGCGAGATCGTCTCGCTCGCCCTGGCCGCCGCCTGAGGAGATCGCGATGGCCAAGGCGACGGGGAAGAAGAACGCGTTCTACGCGCAGTCGGGCGGCGTCACCGCCGTCATCAACGCCTCGGCATGCGGCGTGATCGAGACCGCGCGCGCGCATCGCGACGTGATCGGCAACGTCTACGCCGGCAGGAACGGCATCATCGGTGCGCTCACCGAGGATCTGATCGACACCGGCAAGGAGTCGGCCTCGGCGATCAAGGCGCTCCGCACGACGCCGGCCGGCGCCTTCGGCTCGTGCCGCTACAAGCTGAAGTCGCTCGAGAAGAACCGGCGCGAGTACGAGCGGCTGATCGACGTCTTTCGCGCGCACGACATCGCCTGGTTCTTCTACAACGGCGGCGGCGACTCCGCCGACACCTGCTTCAAGGTGAGCCAGCTCTCGGCCTCGCTCGGCTATCCGCTGCAGGCGATCCACGTGCCGAAGACGGTCGACAACGACCTGCCGATCACCGACTGCTGCCCCGGCTTCGGCTCGGTCGCGAAGTACGTCGCTGTCTCGGCGCTCGAGGCCTCGCTCGACGTGCGCTCGATGGCGCGGACATCGACCAAGGTGTTCGTCCTCGAGGTCATGGGGCGGCACGCGGGCTGGATCGCAGCGGCCGGCGGCCTGATCGAGGAGCACGGCATCCCGGTCGTCATCCTCTTCCCGGAGATCGTGTTCGACGAGAAGAAGTTCATCGCCCGCGTTGACGCGCTGGTGAAGGAGCACGGCTACTGCACGGTGGTGGTCTCCGAAGGCGCGCACCACGCCGACGGGAGCTTCCTCGCCGAGCAGGGCAGCCGCGACGCCTTCGGCCACGCCCAGCTCGGCGGCGCTGCGCCGGTGGTGGCGAACATGGTCAAGACCGCCCTCGGCCACAAGTTCCACTGGGCCGTCGCCGACTACCTGCAGCGTGCCGCGCGCCACATTGCATCGAAGACCGACGTGCGCCAGGCCTACGAGCTCGGCAAGCGCGCCGTCGAGCTGGCGCTCAAGGGCAGGAACGCGGTGATGCCGACGATCGAGCGCACCTCGGACCATCCGTACCGCTACCGCATCGGCGTCGCCGACCTCGCCGACGTCGCCAACGTCGAGAAGTTCATGCCACGCGACTTCATCAGCGACGACGGCTTCTCGATCACGGAGAAGTGCCGACGCTATCTGCGCCCGCTGATCGCCGGCGAGGATTACCCCGCTTACCGCAACGGCCTGCCGGTCTACGCGACGCTCAAGAACGCCGCGGTGGCCAAGCGGCTCGAGGCCTTCGAGCTGCAGTGAGCCGGCTCCGCTAGAATTCGCGATTCGCCCGGCGTTGGACTTTGCCGGCCGCGAACGCCGGCGTAGCTCAGTTGGTAGAGCAGCGCATTCGTAATGCGAAGGTCGGGAGTTCGACTCTTCTCGCCGGCACCAACGTACATCCGGCCATGGTGGAGATCGGTGGTCCGGAGCCGAGACCAGACAGGAACGCCAGGGGATCGAGCTGTGGGCCTCGCCCCCGGCAA
>JBBRZP010000156.1:0-9252 GCA_038236565.1 Burkholderiales bacterium
CGTTCGCGTCGTGCGTGCGCGGCATGCCGTCGAAGAGGGCGATGTCGCCGAACCACGTGCCCGGCTCGACGTAGGTGAGCGTCACCTGCTTGCCCGCCAGCGACACCAGGCCGACGCGCACCGCGCCGCGTGCGACGCCGCACCATTCCTCTGCCGGCGCGCCGCGCGCCGAGAGGATCGCGCCGTCGTCGACCCGGCGCACAATGGCCCGCGCGAGGATCGCTTCGCGCAAGGGAGTTGAAAGCTTCGAGAACCACGATCCTGACTCGATGTTCTGCTGTTCATCGAGTGTAAGAACGGATGGCTGCATCGCCGGTCCCTGAGGTGACAGCGGCGTCAGCGAAAGCGCGGTGCGCGCTTCTCGAAGACGGCGCGCAGCCCTTCGGCGCCGTCGGCATCGAAGAGGTTGGCGAGGAAGTGATCGCGCTCGGCCGCGAGCTGGTCGACGAGCGAACGCTGAGGCGCATCGGCGACCAGCTCCTTGACGCTGGCGATCGCGCCCGTGGCCATGGCGGCGAGGCGGTCAGCGAGCGCCAGCGCGTCGTCGAGCGCCTGGCCGGGCCGCGCGAGCATCGTGACGAGGCCATGCTGGTGCAAGGTGTCTGCCGACACGGGCTCCGCGAGCCAGAGCCAGCGCTTGACGAGCGCCGGCGGCAGCGCATCGACGAGCCGCGCCGTGGCGCCGCCGTCGGGCGAGAGTCCGAGCTTCGCGTGCGACATCACGAAGCGCGCGTCGTCGGCCGCGACGACGAGGTCGCAGGCGAGCGCGAGCGAGAAGCCCGCGCCGGCCGCTGCGCCTTCGACGGCCGCGATCACCGGCTTCGGGTACACCGCGATCGCCTCGATCCAGTGATGCAGGTGATCGAGCATCGTCCGCTGCGCCGATTCGCCGTCGGCGCGGCGCTCGCCGAGTCCCTGGACGTTGCCGCCGGCGCAGAAGTTCGCTCCTGCGCCTTGCAGGATGACCGCACGCACGTCGAGGCTCGATTCGCAGACGCCGAGCGCCTCGATGCCGGCGGCG
Source organism: Burkholderiales bacterium (assembly GCA_038236565.1). Lineage (GTDB taxonomy): Bacteria > Pseudomonadota > Gammaproteobacteria > Burkholderiales > Burkholderiaceae_C > Schlegelella_A. Next base: position 1,022 of record JBBRZP010000156.1, read on the forward strand.
ATGACTTGCGCCGACAGCGTGTTGCGCGACGCCGGATCGCTGATCGTCAGCACGAGGGTCGTGCCGCGTCGTTCGGTCAAGAGCTCGGACGGCATCTGGGGTGCATTTCCGGTGCTATTCGGCGGCTGTCGAAAACGTCTTCCGCATTCGAGGAATTGTGTCACGCAGGCGTGTCGTCACGAGGCGTCCGGCGGGGCGTCGGCGCCCGATACTGCGTGCTACGTTGATTTTGAACCTCGAGTCCCCGTCGTCCATGCGCAGAGCCCTGCTCACTGTCACCTGCGGCGCTGCGTTTGTGATGCTGCACGCGCCCGCTGCCCAGGCCATGGGGTTCGGACGCACGGTCACGACCACGACGCTCGGCCAGACGCTGAACTTCGCGGCCATCGTCGCGCTCGACGTTGACGAGAGCCTGGCGCGCGAATGCGTCGGCGCCGAGGTCCTGATCGGTGACGCGAAGGTCGCCCCCGAGAACGTCCGCACCACGCTGGAGAGCGTGCGCGAGACCGGCGAGCGGCGCGTCCGCGTGACGACGCGCGTCGCGGTCGACGAGCCAGTCGTCACCGTCGTCGTCTCGGTTGGCTGCCAGTCGCAGGTCTCGCGTCGTTTCGTCGCCTTCATCGACCCGCCGATGCTCAACCTCGCGAGCGCGGAGATCGAGGCGTTGCCGCCGCAGCGCGTCGACAACCAAGTTGCGCCGCTGCTCGACATCGTGCGCGGGGCGGAAGCGTCGCGACGCGAAATGCCGGCGCGAACGGAGTCGTCGCAACGACTCGCCTCGAGCGATCGTCGCGCTGATCCGCGGCGTGCCGCGCGCGGCCCGCACCCGGGCGCCGCGCGTCCCGTCGCCGGGCGCCCGCCGCCTGGGCGCCCGGCGCGCGCGACGCCTGCGCGCAAGCCGGCGACCGTCGTCGCATCGTCGAGCGGCGTCCTCGCGGCATCGCGCACCGCGCCTCGCCTGCGGCTCGACGCGGCGTCGGGCCTGGCTCCGCCCGCGGCGCCGCGCATCGCCGCGGCCACCCCATCGCCGATGCCGGCTCCGGGCATCGACCCTGCCGGCGCGCAGATCATTGCAGCACAAGCGGTGGTCGAAGCCGCCTCCGCGGCGCTCGGCCGCGAGCGCGAGCGGATCCAGAGTCTCGAGGCGGGCATGGCCCGCCTGCGCGGCGATTCGCAGGCGCAGCAGAAGACGCTGGTCGAGCTGCAGGCGCGCCTGCGCCAGGCCGAAGGCGAGCGCTACGCCAACGGCCTCGTCTACGCGCTCTCCGCCGGCCTCGTGTTCTTCGCCCTGCTCTCCGCCGCGTTCTGGGCCTTGCGCCCGCGTCAGCGGCGCCGCGCTCGCTGGTTCGACGAGGCTGCGCAGCGCGAGCGCCTGGCGCGCAAGGCCGATGGCCGCCAGTCGCAGGACGCGCCCGCGGTCCGCACCGAGTCGTCGTCGTCATCGCCGGCCATCAGCCAGCATCCGTCCCAATGGGGCGACAGCGCGCCCGGCATCATGCCGGTGACGGCGCCGGCGACGATCGGCGGGCTCGAGGTCACGACCGTGCTCGCGCCGCAGTCGCACTTCGCGCGCATGTCGGAGGCTGCGGCGTCGGCCAATGCGTCGACGCCGGGCGAGGCGACGCGGCCGATGTCGTCGCCGATCGAGGATCTGATCGACCTCGAGCAGCAGGCCGAGTTCTTCGTCGTCCTCGGCCAGGACGAAGCGGCGATCGCGCTCCTCGACGCGCACCTGCAGTCGGGAGACGCGAGCAGCCCGTTGCCCTATCTGCAGCTGCTCGAGATCCACCAGCGCCGCGCCGACCATCCTGCCTACGACAAGGTGCGCCAGGCGTTCCAGCGCCAGTTCCACGCGTTCGCGCCCGAATGGAGCTCCGACCTGCACTTCGGCCGCGCGCTCGACGAATACCCGCAGGCCATCGCCCGGATCCAGGCCATCTGGTCGATGCCGCTGCACGCGATGGAGTCGCTCGACGGGCTCCTCCTGCGGCGCAGCGAGGACGAGGAGTCGTTCGACTTCCCGGCCTACCGCGACCTGCTGTTCCTGTACTCGATCGCGCGCGACCGCGCCGGCGCGGTCGATACCGAGCACGGCCCGATCGACCTCCTGCTGCCGCTCGACGACGCGCCGACCGAGCCGATGCCGGTCGGTGGCGACAGCATGTTCGCCGTCGACCTCGACGTCTCGAACTGGCCCGGCAACGAGCCGACCGAAGGACTGGTGATCCGGCGCTCCGTCGGCAGGCGCGGCGCCGCGGGCTGAGTGTCGTCCCGGCGCCTGCGCGTCAGAGGCTGCGCAGGCGGTCGATCGCCAGGTCGAGCGTCTCGTCCTTCTTCGCAAAGCAGAAGCGCGCGATGCGCTGCTCGAAGCCGTCGGCGTAGAACGCGGCGAGCGGGATCGCGGCGACTCCGATCTCCGACGTGAGCCAGCGGCAGAACGCGTCCTCACCGAGATCGCTCGCGGCCGAATAGTCGACGCACTGGAAGTAGGTGCCCTGGCACGGCAGGAGCTTCAGCTTCGTCGTCGCCAGTCCGGCACGGAAGCGGTCGCGCTTGGCGCGATAGAACGCGGGCAGCTCGACGTGATGCGACGCGTCGGCCAGGTAGGCCGCCAGGCCGTGCTGCATCGGCGTGTTGACCGTGAAGACGTTGAACTGGTGCACCTTCCTGAACTCGGCCATCAGCGCCGCCGGCGCGACCGCGTAGCCGACCTTCCAGCCGGTGACGTGATAAGTCTTGCCGAAGCTCGAGATGACGACCGTGCGCGCCGCGAGCTCGGGGAAGCGCGACGCACTCTGGTGCTCGCCGGCGCCATCGGCGCCGTCGTCATCCCGGTAGACCATGTGCTCGTAGACCTCGTCGCTGATGACGACGACGTCGGTCGGCCGCAGCAGCTCGGCGAGACGGAGCATGTCCTGCGACGACCAGACCGTGCCGCTCGGGTTGTGCGGCGAGTTGACGATGATCACCTTCGTGCGTGCGTTGAGCGCGGCGGCGATGCGGTCGAAGTCGGGCCGGAACGTGCGCGGCGTGAGCGGCACGTGCACTGGCCGGCCGCCGGCCATCGCGACGTTCGGCGCGTAGCTGTCGTAGCAGGGGTCGAGGACGATGACCTCGTCGCCCGGCCCGACGAAGGCCAGCACCGCAGTGAGGATCGCCTGCGTCGCGCCGGCGGTCACGGTGATCTCGCTCGCCGGGTCGTAGCGCCGGCCGTAGAGCGCCTCGACCTTGGCCGCGATGCGCTCGCGCAGGATCGGCACGCCCGTCATCGGCGGGTACTGGTTGAGGCCGGCGCGCATGGCGGCGTCGACGCCATCGATCAGCGCCGGATCGCAATCGAAGTCCGGAAAGCCCTGGCCGAGGTTGACCGCGCCGCGCTCCAGCGCGAGCGCCGACATCACGGTGAAGATCGTCGTGCCGACGTTGGGCAGGCGGCTCGTGATCTTGGGCGTGCGGGCCGTCGACTGCGTCTGCGCGGCCGGCCGGCCGCCAGGCCGCCCCAAGGCCGGCCGCGCCCCCTCGGGGGGCAGCGCGCGAAGCGAGCGTGGGAGTACCATTTTTTCAGAGTTGATAGTCATGGGAATCGCCGGCCATCGCGCGCTCGACCAGCGGGCGGGTGAGGCGGTCGGAGGTCATCTCGGCGAAAGCGTAGACGAAGTTGCGCAGGTAGGCGCCGCGCTTGAAGGCGATGCGCGCGACGTTCTGGCCGAACAGGTGGCCGACCGGGCGGGCGACCAGGTCGGAGGTCGTGCCTTCCTCGCGCATCGCGATCTCGGCGACGATGCCGACGCCGAGGCCGAGCCGGACGTAGGTCTTGATGACGTCGGCGTCGATCGCCTCCAGCACGACGTTGGGCTGGAGCTTTCGCGTCGCGAAGGCGGCGTCGATGCGCTTGCGACCCGAGAACGACGGGTGATAGGAGATCAGCGGCAGCGGCGCGAGATCCTCGATCGAGACACGCTCGACCTGCGCCAGCGGATGCCCCGCCGGCAGCACCAGCACGTGCTGCCACGCATAGCAGGGCAGGGTGACGAGGTCCGGGAACTCGTCGAGCGATTCGGTCGCGAGGCCGAAGTCGGCGACCTCCTCGGACACCATCTTGCCGACCTGCTCGGGCGTGCCCTGGTGCAGGCTGATGTTGACCTTCGGAAAGCGCTTCCTCATCTGCGCGATCGGCGCCGGCAGGAAGTAGCGCGCCTGGCTGTGCGTCGTCGCGATCGAGAGCGTGCCGGCGTCCTGCTTCGAGAACTCGTCGCCGATCTTCTTCAGATTGCCGACCTCGCGCATGATCACCTCGATCGCCTTGAGCACCTCGCGGCCGGGCTCGGTGACGCGGCGCAGGCGCTTGCCGTGGCGCGCGAAGATGTCGATGCCGAGCTCGCCCTCGAGCTCGAGGATGGCCTTGGAGACGCCGGGCTGCGACGTGAACAGCGCCTTCGCGGTCTCGGTGAGGTTGAGGTCGCGGCGCACCGCTTCCTGGACGAACCTGAATTGGTGGAGATTCATGGAAGCGTCGAATTATTCACCGAAGCCCGCGGCGTCGAGGGAGGCGCGGGCCATCGCGTCGAGGACCGCCGCGTGCTCGCCGATGGCGGCGTGCAGGCGGATCGCGAGCGCGGGATGCGCGGCGCGGATGGCGTCGAGGAGCGGCGGCAGGTCCCTGCGCAGGTGGCCGCCGGTGCCGAGGAAGAGCGGCACGATGTCGACCTCGCTGGCGCCTGCGGTTGCGAGCGAGTCGACTGCATCGCCGAGCGTCGGCGCCATCATCTCCAGGAAGGCGAGGCGTACCGCGAGCGCGGGCGCGGCATGCCGGATGCGCGCCGCGACGGCCTCGAACGGCTCGGCCCAGCGCGCGTCGCGCGCGCCGTGGGCGAAGAGGACGAGAGCGCGGGTCATCGTCGGCGAGCTCGCGTCAGCGAAAACGAACCAGCCAGCTGAAGGCCGCGAACGAGAGCACGAGATAGACCGCGCCGGGCGTCGCTGCGACGACCCACGGCGTCCAGTTGCCGAGCAGGCCGAGATGGCGAAAGACGTTGTTGAGGAGGACGAAGCTCACGCCCAGCATGATGCCGACGAAGACCTTCAGGCTGACGCCGCCCGAGCGTGCATGCAGGTAGGCGAAGGGTAGCGCGAGCCCGACCATGACGAGACAGGCGAAGGGATAGAGGGCGCGGTTCCAGAACTGGATCTTCTGGATCTGCGCGGCCTGCTCGTTCTCGTCGAGGTGGCCGATGTAGCGCCAGAGGTCGAGCGTCGACATCGTCGAGACCGGCAGGACCGCGGCCGCGACGACGGCCGGCGAGAGGGTGCTGCGCCAGTCGAGGCTGGCGAGCTTGTCCTGGCGTGCGCTCGAGGCGGCGCCGGCCTCGACCCAGCGCGTGACGACGACGTCGGCGAGGCTCCACACACCATTCGTGCCGACGGTCGCGCGCGCGGCGGCGGTGCGCGTGAGGAGACGGCCGTCGGCGTCGAACTCGAAGATCCGCACGTCGCGCAGCAGGCTGCCGCGCTCGGCCGACCCGACGTTGATCGAATAGCTGCGTTCGCCATCGGCCGTGACCGCGTGCTCCTTGATCCAGGCGCCCGAGCGTCCGAGGAAGAGGCTGCCGCTGAAGCCGGTGCGGAGCGTGCTCGCGATCTTTTCGCTGAAAGGCGCGACGTAGTCGCCGATGACGAAGGTGAAGGCGCCGAAGACGAGCGCCAGGCTTCCGAGCAGCGAGAGCGCGCGCGCCGGCCCGAGCCCGCCGGTGCGCAGGATCGTGTACTGCGAGGTCTGGGCCAGCCGGGCGAGGGCGTAGATCGTGCCGATGAGCACCGCCAGCGGCATCAGCTCGTAGAGATGGCTGGGCGCGTGGAGCAGCGAATAGACAGCGGCGTGTGCCGCGGTGTAGCCGTTCTTGCCGACGTCGCGCAGCTCGTCGACGAAGTCGATGAAGAAGAAGAGGGCGAGGAACGAGATGCCGACGAAGACGACGGCAGAAGCGATGTCGACGTAGAAGAGCCGGCGGACGGTCCTCATGCGGCCGTCGCCGCAGCCGGAGCGCGCCGGCCGCGGCGCCGGTTCGAGACGGGCCGGCGCATGCCGTTCTCGCGCCACCAGATCGTCAGGACCGCGACTCCGAACGCCGTGCCGTGCAAGCCGGCGAGCGCGACGCGGAGGCCGACCCGGCCGCTGCCGACCCACGACTGCGACACGTTGATGAGGTTGTAGTAGACGAAGAACGCGAGCAACGCGAACAGCAGGTTCCAGTTGCTCGCATGGCGCGGGTTCGATGCCGACATGCCGATGCCGAGCAGCAGCATGTTCGCAGCCGCGAGCACCAGGCCGACGCGCCAGACGAGCTCGCCGCGGTTGAGCGGCGTTGGCTCCCTGAGCAGCGCCGCCGTCGGCATGGCGCGCGGCGGCAAGCCGCCGGCCGCGGCGAGGACGCGCTCGCCGGCCTGGGCGCGATAGGTCTCGAAGCGCGACAGCGTCTTGTCGCCGCTGCTCTTGTCCTGCTCGTTGCGCTGGCCCTTGTTGAGGACGATGAAGCGACCTTCGTCGTCGCTCTGGATCGAGCCCGACCTGGCCGAGGTGACGGCCTCGGTGCTGCCGTGGGTGGAGACGATGAAGACGTTGCGGCCGGTCGCCGGGTCGCTCGCGGCGCCCTCGAAGAAGAACGTGCGCTCGCCGTCGGCCGAGGTCTGGAACTGCCCCGGCGCGACCCTCGACAGGTCGGAGCGGCGCTCGAACTGGTCCTTCAGCTCGGCGCTGCGCTCGTTCTGCCACGGCCAGACGAAGATCGAAAGCAGGCCGATGACGAGCAGGACCGGCCAGCTCGTGTGCAGCACCGGCCGCACGAAGCGGCCGAGCGGCACGCCGCTCGCGAACCAGATCGTCATCTCGCTGCCGCGGTACATGCGCGAGAGCGTCGCGACGACGGAGACGAAGAGCGACAGCGCGAGCATCGTCGACAGGTGGCCGAGCCCGATGTAGGCGAGCAGCAGCATCACGTCCTGCGGCGAGACCCGGCCGGCCGCCGCCTGGCCGAGATTGCGGATGAACATGATCGTCAGGACGATCGTGAGGATGACGACGAGCGTGCCGCCGAAGTTGCGGGCCAGCTCTCGACGCAAGGTCGAATCGAATAACATCGTCGGCTCTTTGTTTCGCTCCGGGAATTATGGACTTTCGTCATCACGTCGCCGCGCCTTCCGACCTCGCCGGGCTCGAGGTCGACGCGCTCGTTCTCGTCGCCGGCGATGCGATGGATCCCACCCTTGCCGCACCGATCGCGTCGCTGCTCGATCGCGCCGTCGCCGACGGCGACCTGACGCTGAAGAAGGGCAAGATGCTCTATCTCCACCGCCCGCCGGGCGTCGCCGCGGGTCGCATCGTCGTCTCGGTCGCGGCCGACGCGTCGGCGAAGGCGTTCAAGGCAGCGGTCGCGCATGGGCTGGCGGCATTGAAGTCGAGCGGCGCGAAGACGATCGGCATCGCCGCCGCGAACGGCGCGGTGCTCGGCGAGGCACATGCCGAGGCGGCCGTGATCGCGGCTGCCGATGCCAGCTATCTCTACACGCACAGCAAGCCGAGCGCGCCCGCGCCGTGGCAGCCGAAGTCGGTGACGCTCTACTGCAGGAAGGCCGACGCCAAGGCCGTGCAGGCGGGCGTGCGGCGCGGCGCGGCGGTGGCCGCCGGCGTGTCGATGGCCAAGGAGTTCGGCAACCGTCCGGGCAACATGTGCACGCCGACCTGGCTCGGCCAGCAGGCCAAGAAGATCGGCAAGCAGTTCGACCTCGACGTCGAGGTCCTGGACAGGAAGGCGATCGAGAAGCTCGGCATGGGCTCGTTCCTCGCCGTCGCGCAGGGCTCCGACGAGCCGCCGCGCTTCATCGTCGCGCGCTACGACGGTGCGGCCAAGACGCAGGCGCCGGTCGTCCTCGTCGGCAAGGGCATCACGTTCGACACCGGCGGCATCTCGCTCAAGCCCGGCGCCGAGATGGACGAGATGAAGTTCGACATGTGCGGCGCGGCCAGCGTGCTCGGCACGCTCGCGACCGTCGCCTCGATGAAGGCCGCGGTCAACCTCGTCTGCATCGTGCCGACGTGCGACAACATGCCGAGCGGCAAGGCCGTCAAGCCGGGCGACGTGGTGACGAGCATGTCGGGGCAGACGATCGAGATCCTCAACACCGATGCCGAAGGCCGCCTGATCCTGTGCGACGCGCTCACCTACGCCGAGCGCTTC
>JBBRZP010000157.1:0-9185 GCA_038236565.1 Burkholderiales bacterium
CTCTCGGACGAGCCGAAGCGGGCCTACGGCTGAATCGTCGTCGCGCGGCTCCTTGACGCGCGAGGCCTGACGGAATGCGTCGCGCCGCAGTCATCGGACACGTTCCCGGTCGCGCCTGGTGACCGTTTGTGTCACCTGGAGGGATGGAGTTCACGCTTTTCGGCCGAGATGTCGTGGCATGGGCCCTGCAATGAAATGGGGGTCTTTATCCCACTACTTCTATTGCGGAGTCATCCATGAAGCGTTCCATCCAGAAGGGTTTCACCCTCATCGAGTTGATGATCGTCGTCGCGATCATCGGCATCCTGGCGGCGGTTGCGCTGCCGGCCTACCAGGACTACACGATCCGTGCGCGGATCACGGAAGGTCTGTCGCTGGCCGCTGACGCGAAGTCGCAAGTCTCGCTCGGCTCGGCCACGGTTGCCGACCTGCTGACCACTGCCAACACCTGGAACGCCCAGGCTGGCGCGACCGGCGCGAACTCCAAGTACGTGACGAGCGTCCAGATCAACAACGCGTCGGGCGTCATCACCGTCGTCTACAGGGCAGGCAACGTCGGTAGCATTCCGGTCGGTGCGACGCTCAACCTCGATCCGTACGTGCGCACGACGGCTGGCGCGCCTGTCACCCTGGCGGCCGCGTTGGCCGGCGTGGCGACGGGCAGCTATGACTGGGGCTGCGGCTCGGTCACGGTGGTCAACTCGACCGCCAAGGGCGTCCCGGCCACGGTCGGCACCCTGCCGGCGAAGTACGCTCCTGGCGAGTGCCGCTGAGCGACCTCGTTCTCTCTGAAAAGGGCGCTTCGGCGCCCTTTTTTCGTTTCGCGATGCCGATCGGCGGATGTAGGGCGCGAACTATCGGCTCTTCTCGCTGACAGAACGCGGCAGCGAGCGACATTCCTTTCATCTTCGACTTCGACTCTTGGCCACTTTGGTCATGATCAAGGGCAAAGGTCACAAATTGCGACGCACCAGCCATGGCACAGGGTGTGCAACCTACGACGCGTCCAACCTGTTCGTTCCCAAGGAGTTTTTCAATGAAGCGTTCCATCCAAAAGGGTTTCACCCTCATCGAGTTGATGATCGTCGTGGCGATCATCGGCATCCTGGCTGCCGTCGCGCTGCCGGCCTATCAGGACTACACGATCCGTGCGCGCGTGACGGAAGGCTTGTCGCTCGCCGCTGACGCCAAGTCGCAAGTGTCGCTGGGCTCGGCGACCGTCAACGACCTGCTCGTGACCGCGAACACCTGGAACGCCCAAGCCGGCGCCACGGGTGCGAACTCCAAGTACGTGACCAGCGTGCAAGTCAACAACGCCACGGGCGTCATCACCGTCGCCTACAACGCCGGCAACGTCGGTAGCATTCCCGCCGGCGCGACGCTCAACCTGAACCCGTACGTCCGCACGACGGCCGGTGCTCCGGTGACCCTTGCCGCGGCGCTCGCCGGCGTGGCGACGGGCAGCTACGACTGGGGCTGCGGTTCGGTCACGGTGGTCGCCTCGACAGCCAAGGGCGTCCCGGCCACGGTCGGCACGCTGCCGGCGAAGTACGCTCCGGGCGAGTGCCGCTAAGAGCATTTTCTCCAAGGCATCGGCAAAGGCGCTTCGGCGCCTTTGCTTTTGCCACATCGCAGATCGCCATTCGTTTCGATCCATGACACCCATCCCGGCCTCGGACTCCGCCGTCGAGACGCGCACGGCGCCGCGCCTCTCGCGCTGGCGGCAGATCGACTGGCGCTCGAAAGCGCGCGCCGCCGCGATCCATCTCGTCTTCTCGGTGGCGCTGGCGGTCGCCTGCGCCCTGCTCGTGTTCGGCCTGTGGTATCCCGGCCAGTTCCGCCAGCTCGCAGGCGGGCGCGAGCTCTTCCTGCTGGTCACGTCGATCGATGTCATCATGGGACCGGTCCTCACGCTGGCCGTCTTCGATCGATCCAAGAGCAAGACCCACCTCGCGATCGATCTGACCGTCGTCGTCGCCCTGCAGATGGGCGCACTGGCCTACGGGCTGTACACGGTCTTCGTCGCGCGGCCCGTCGCCATGGTGTTCGAGGTCGATCGCCTGCGGCTCATCACCGCCTTTGACGTGCATCTTCCTGAACTCGCGAGTGCTCCGAAGGAATTCCGAGAGCTTCCCTTGCGCGGCCCCTGGCTGCTCGGCGCACGTTCGCCGAGCACGCCGGCCGAGCACACCGACGCGCTCTTCATGGGGCTGAAGGGAATCGACACGGGGTCGCGGCCGATCTTCTGGCAGCCTTACGGCGCGTCGAAGGCGCGCGCCCTCGCCAAGTCGCGGCCGATCGAGGACCTCATCGCCAAGTACCCGCAGCGCGCCGCCGACATCCGGCAGCGGCTGGCGGCGCTCGGCGCCGAAGAGTCGTCGGCCAGATTCCTGCCGACCCAGGCGCGAGGCGACTGGAGCGCCGTCCTCGACCGGACAGGAGGCGTTCTAGGCTATCTTCCTGTCGATGGTTTCTTCTGAATCGAGAGTCGTCGCGGGCCTGAAGGACCACCGATCACCCGCCTTGGCCGTTTGGCTTGCATTGCTCGCCTGTGCAGCGGTCGCGCTCCCCACCCTGATCGCCTTCAACGTCCCCCCGTCGGCGACCTTCTTCAACCAGGCTGCCGCGTACGTCGGCTGGGGCGGATTCCTGCTCGTGCTCGGCGCCTCGATGCCGAGCGATGCCTGGTCGCACGTGTCGCGCGCCGCGACGCTCCTCGCGGCGATGGCGCTGCTGCTCGTGCTCGCGTTCGCCGGGTCGCTGTGGCGCTCCGTGCCCTGGTCGATCTCGCTGTCGGCCATGGGCACGATCGCGAGCGCGATCCTCGCCATCGCGATCGGTGCGGCGGCCACGCGCAACGGGCTCGGCGACGATGTCTTCACGGCGCTCTGCATCGCGCTGGTCGTCGCGGGCGTCGCCTGCAGCGCCGTCGGCCTGATCCAGGTGTTCGCGCCGGCGATTCCCGACGGCGAGTGGATCGCGCCGTCCGCGATTCCGGGCCGGGCGACCGGCAACCTGCGTCAGCCCAACCACCTGAGCAGCATCCTGCTCTGGTCGGTCGTCGCCGCGGTCTGGCTCGGCGAGCGGCGCGTGCTGCCGCGCGCCGTCGCCGCAGCGCTCGCGCTGCTGTTCGTGTGGGGCGTGCTTCTCACCGGGTCGCGCACGGGCGCGATCGGTATCGCGACGCTCTGCGTCTGGGGCGCGCTCGACCGGCGCCTGTCGCAGCGCGGCCGCCACGTGCTGCTCGCTGCACCGATCGCCTATGCGCTGCTCTGGTGGATCACCGCATCGCTGCACTCGGGCCAGCAGGCCATCGGTGCCGGGGCGCGCGTCAGCGGCGGCGTGTTCGAGTCCTACAACCGGTTCGAGATCTGGGCGAACGCGCTGAAGCTCGCGGCCACGCATCCGTGGCTGGGTGTCGGCTTCGGCGAGTTCAACTTCGCCTGGACGCTGACGCCCTTCCCCGGCCGGCCGGCGGAGTTCTTCGACCACGCCCACAACCTCGTCCTGCAGTTCGCGGCCGAGCTCGGCTTTCCCCTGACGCTGCTGGTGCTCGGTCTGATCGGTCATGCGGCGTGGCGGGCACTGCGCAACGCGCTCGCGGACGGCAGGACGAGCGCTCCGACGTCGCGGCTGCTCGGACCGCCTTCCGGCGACGACAGCCAGCGATCCGGATCGATGCAGCGCGCGGCCTTCGTCATCGTCCTGATGGCCGGAATGCACAGCATGCTCGAGTACCCGCTGTGGTACTCGTACTTCCTGCTGCCCACGGCGTTCGCCTTCGGCCTCTGTCTCGAGCGGCCGGCGCCCGACGCGCGGCCCGGCGGCATCGCCGAGGTCAACGTGACGAGGCCGCTCGTGCTGGCCTCGATGCTCCTGATGCTCGGCGGAACGCTCGCGGTCTACGACTACATGCGCGTCGTCGTCATCTTCGCGCCGCCGCCCGGCGCCGGCTCGCTCGAGCAGCGCATCGCCGAGGGCCGTAGGAGCGTCCTCTTCTCGCACCATGCCGACTACGCCGAGGCGACCACCGACGAGCAGGCCGACGGCTCGATGAGCGTCTTCGCCGGCGCGCCCCACTACCTGCTCGACTCGCGTCTCATGATGGCGTGGGCCAACGCGCTCGAGGCACACGGCGAGACCGACAAGGCGAGCTACGTCGCGGCGCGGCTGAAGGAGTTCCGCAACGCGTCGGCCGACGCGTTCTTCGCTCCGTGCGGCTCGTACAAGGCGGTCGTGACAGTGCCGTCGACGGCCCCCGGCCCCGTGCCGTTCCAGTGCCTCGCGCCGTCGCGACCTTTGCGCTTCGAGGACTTTCGCTAGCCGACCGACCTCCGCGAGGAGACGCGCATTCGAACCGATTCAGCCGAAAATTCGTTGATATCGTGTCGTCATGGACATCGTTCTGACCGGCAGAAGCATCGGCCTCTCCGAGCTACGCGAAGCGCCGGCGAAGGCGTTCGACCAGGCGGGCGACGAGGCGGTCGTCGTCTTGAATCACAACAAGCCGGCCGGCTACATCCTGTCCCCGAGACTGATGACGGCGTTTCTGGACGCCATGGCCGACCGCGCGATCGCAGTCAAGGCGACGCCGCGATTGAAGACACTCTCCAAGTCACGCCGGATCGCCCTGGACGAGCTTTGAGCGAGCGGCTCTACGCGCTGGCCATTCACGTCGATGCCGAAAGCGAGTGGGCGAAGCTCGATGCCACCGTCAAGGCGCGTTTCAAGGCAAACCTGGGCAAGGAACGGTTACGGACGCCACGCATTCCAAAGGATGCGTTGCACGGCCTCCCGGACTGCTACAAGATCAAGATCACGACGCCCCAATTCCGACTGGCCTACCACGTCGATGATTCCCGCCGGTCGGTGACTCTGCTGGCCGTGAGTTCTCGCGACGACGTCTACGCGCTGTTGGAACAGCGCCTGGCCTAGACGGCCGCGACCCAGTCGCCCGACTTCCCGCCGCGCTTCTCGAGCACGCGCACGTCGCCGATCACCATGCCGCGGTCGACGGCCTTGCACATGTCGTAGACCGTGAGCAGGCCGACCTGGACCGCGGTCAGCGCCTCCATCTCGACGCCGGTGCGGCCGACGCACTCGACCTCGACGGTGCAGCGCACCTCGCACGCGTCGCGCACGACCTCGAAGTCGACCGCGATGCGCGTGATCGCGATCGGATGGCAGAGCGGCACCAGTTCCGAGGTGCGCTTGGCGCCCTGGATCGCGGCGATGCGCGCGATGCCGAGGACGTCGCCCTTCTTCGCGCTGCCCGACTCGATCAGCGCCAGCGTCTCGGCGCGCATGCGGATCGAGCCGCCCGCCCGCGCGATGCGCAGGGTCTCGGCCTTGGCGGCAACGTCGACCATGTGCGCCTGACCGGCGGCATCGAAATGCGTCAGCGGGCTCGCGGTCGGCACGGTCATGGAACGAAACAAGGCGGAAACGAATCAGATGCATCATAGCGAGCCGGGTCCTTCGCGCCGTCCTCGACGCGCTCCGAGCCTCGCTCCCCTCACGAACGCGCGCGCGCCGATGGCTCCCCTCTCCACCTCGACGACAGACGGCGCGCGGCCGCGCTTTCGGCGCCGGGCCGTCGCGTGGCTCTGCGCACTCGCGCTCGCCGGGCAAGGCGTGGCGCTGCCGGTCGCGGCGCAGAACGCGTTGCCCGCGCTCGGCGACACCGACTCCGCCGAGTTCACCGTCGCCACCGAGAAGAAGCTCGGCGACGAGATCATGCGCGAGATCCACGTCGACCCGGACTACGTCGACGACCCGCTGCTGCTCGAATATCTCGAGTCGGTCTGGCAGCCGCTCGTGGCTGCGTCGCGCTCGCTCGGCAACATCACGTCCGACATCGACCAGCGTTTCGCCTGGCAGCCGTTCCTGGTCCGCGACGCGAGCGTCAACGCGTTCGCCTTGCCGGGCGGCTTCGTCGGCGTGCACCTCGGCCTGATCGCGATCACGACCAACCGCGACGAGCTCGCGTCGGTGCTCGCGCACGAGATGTCGCACGTCACGCAGCGCCACATCGCGCGCGGCATCACGGGCGACTCGAAGCGATCGCTCGTGAGCATCGCCGCGCTCGTCCTCGGGCTGCTCGCCGCGTCGCGCTCCAGCAGCCCCGACGCGATGAACGCCGTCGTCGCCGGCACCCAGGCGGCGACGATCCAGGGCGGCCTCAACTTCTCGCGCGAGGTCGAGCGCGAGGCCGATCGCGTCGGCTTCCAGGTGATGACGCACGCCGGCTTCGCATCCGGCGGCATGGCCGAGATGTTCCAGAAGATGGACGTGTCGTCGCGCCTCAACGACTTCGGCGGCTTCCCCTACCTGCGCACCCACCCGCTCACGCTCGAGCGCATCGGCGAGGCGCGCGCGCGCGCCGGCATCGCGCCGGCGACTTCGCGCGTCAGCGTCCTCGAGCACACCGTCGCACAGGCGCGCTCACGCGTGCTGATGGATCCGCGCGTCGACGCGCTGCACCGCTGGCAGGCGCGCGACGCCGACAAGGAAGGCAACGCCGCCGACAAGTTGCGCGCCGCATGCGAGAGCGCGCTCGCGTCGAGCATGCTGCGCGACTGGGCGCGCGCCGACGCCGCGTTCCAGACCGCGCTCGGGATCGTCCGCGGCAGCCCGAACAGCAGCGCGCGCGCCGAGCGTGCCGTCGTGCTGATGCAGGCGCAGTCGCTGCTCGACCGCGGCGCGCCCGCGCAGGCAGCGGAGGCGATGAAGGCCTACGCCGCCGACGGCTCGCGGCCGAGCGTGCTGCTCGAAGCGCAGATCGCGCTCGTCGCCGCGCCGGCATCGGCGGCCGACAACCCTGCGCTCAAGGCGCGGGCGTCCGAGCTGCAGACGTGGGTCGCCTTGCATCCCGACGACGCGCTCGCCTGGAGCGCGCTGTCGCAGACCTGGGCACGGCTCGGCGCGCCGCTCCGGTCGCTGCGCGCCGATGCCGAGTCGCGCTACGCGCTCGGCGACCTGCTCGGCGCCGTCGATCGCCTGCGCGCCGGCCAGCGGCTCGGGCGCGGCGGCGGCAACATCGATTTCATCGACATGTCGGTGATCGACTCGCGCCTGCGCGACATCGAAGTGCAGCGCAAGCAGATCGCCGCCGACCAGCGCGCGTCGCGCTGACGCCACCGGTCTGCCGGCCCCGCCGGTGCGTCGGCCGCGCCGGCGGCGACTTCTTCTCGCAAGCGCCACCGTCGCTTCGCGGTCCCCTCACGATCCACTCTTAGACTCGCGCGCACACCACCGGGGAGCGGGATGAAGAGTCGCATCGCAGCGCTGGCAGCCGTCGTCGGCGCGCTCTCGGCCGCGCCGGCCGCGGCTGCAAGCATCGTCGCCATGACGCCGCAGGGCGAGGTCGCGCAGGTGCGCCAGGTGGTGATGAAGTTCTCCGAGAGCGTGGTCGCGTTCGGTGATCCGCGGCTCGCCGATCCGGCGACGGTGTCGTGCCAGGGCGGCGCTCCGGCCGGCAGCGGCCGCTGGGCCGACGACCGCGTCTGGCTCTACGACTTCCGAGAGCCGCTCGGCCCGGGCGCGCGCTGCGTCGTCGCCATCCGGCCCGATTGGAAGCCGGCGCCCAAGTCCGCTGCCGGCGCCGCCAGCGCAGCCGCCGCGGCAGCGCTCACCGGGCGCACGCAGTTCACGTTCTCGACCGGCGGCCCGGCCGTCGTCTCGATGCAGCCCGGCAGCGGCGAGGTCGAGGAAGACCAACACTTCCTGATGCGACTGAGCGGGCCCGCCGTCGAGGCGAGCGTGATCGCCAACGCCTGGTGCGAGGTCGAGGGGATCGGCGAGCGGCTAGCGCTGCGCATCGTCGGCGGCGAAGTGCGCGAGGAGATCCTGAAGGCGCGCCGCATCGCCAAGTCGCAGGCCGCTCGCATGCTGGTCGTGCGCTGCGAGCGGCCGCTGCCGAACGGATCGGCGATGCGCGTCGTCTGGGGCAAGGGCATTGCCGCCGTCGCTGACCCGAAGGTCGTGACGACGATCGAGCAGCGCTTCCGCTACATCGTCCGGGCCGCCTTCACGGCGGAGTTCACGTGCGAGCGCGAGCGCGCGAACGCGCCGTGCCTGCCGATCCGGCCGATGAGCGTGCGCTTCACGGCGCCGATCGCACGCGAGGCCGCGGCGCAGATCCGCCTCAAGCCCGCGAGCGGCGATGCGCTCGCGCCGGTGTTCGACAAGGACGACAAGGCGACCGAAGTCGGCGAGGTCGCGTTTCCGAAGCCGCTGGCGGAGAACGCTGCGTTCAGCGTCGTGATGCCGGCGGGGCTGAAGGACAACGCCGGCCGGCCGCTCGCCAACGCCTCGGCGTTTCCGCTCAAGGTCCAGACCGGCGGTGCGCCGCCGATCGCCAAGTTCGCCGCCGCGCCGTTCGGCATCGTCGAGCGGTTCGCAGAGCGATCGGCCGACGCGATGCTGCCGGTGACGCTGCGTCACGTGCAGCCGGACCTGCGCGCCGCCTCCGCCACGGGTGCCGCAGCGTCGGGCGCGGCCAGCGGCCAGGTGCGCGTCAAGCACCTGCAGAGCGACGCCGACATCCTTGCCTGGTACGCGAAGCTGCAGAAGTACCACGAGACCTCGATGACGGCCAGGGAGCTCGGCCTGCCCGAGCGCGAGTGGTACGCCTTCGAGGACGAGACCCGTGCCAACGGCAAGGTCGTGAAGCGCCGCGTCGAGAAGAGCGTCGGCACGCGCGAGGTCTCGCTGCTCGCGAAGGAGCCGGGCGCGCGCCGGCTCGACCTGCCGCAGATCGAGGGCGGCGACCCGCGCCCGTTCGAGGTCGTCGGCATCCCGCTCGCCGAGCCGGGCTACCACGTCGTCGAGATCGAGTCGCTGCGCCTCGGCCAGTCGCTGCTCGACAAGCGCGCGCCGATGTTCGTGCGCACCGGCGTGCTCGTCACCAACCTCGGCGTCCACTTCAAGCTCGGCCGCGAGAACAGCGTCGTCTGGGTGACGACGCTCGATCGCGGCAAGCCGGTCGAAGGCGCCGACGTCGTCGTCAACGACTGCAACGGCCAGCCGCTCTGGAGCGGGCGCACCGACGCGAAGGGCCTGGCCGTCGTGGCCAAGGCGCTCGACGCAGATTTCGACCAGTGCGTCGCCGACAGCGGCTACTTCGTCACCGCGCGCAAGTCGGACGGAGCGAGCGGCAAGAACGCAGGCGCGACGGACGTCGC
>JBBRZP010000158.1:0-9146 GCA_038236565.1 Burkholderiales bacterium
CCTGATCCAGCTCGGCGCCTACGCGCCCGGCCACGACATCGACCTCGACCTCGCCGTGCGCCTGCATCCGGCGATGGACGCGCTGCTGCAGCAGAACATGCACGTGCCCGCCTATCTCGACGCCAGCCTGCAGCAGCTGCACGCCGTGATCCATTCCTGACCTTCGATCTCCGATCCGATCTCCATGAACGACCTGAATCCGCTCGCCGCCCTCCTCGCGCAAAGCGAGCGCCAGCGCGACGTCGCCGTCGCTGAACAGCTGAAGGCGAAGAACGACAGCGACAACGCCGCCGCGCAGGTCGCGCAACTGCGCGACTATCGCCGCGACTACGAGCAGCGCTGGAGCGCGCAGTTCTGCAAGGAAGGCCAGATCCAGCTCGTGCTCTGCTACCAAGGCTTCATGACGCGCCTCTCGGAGGCGATCGACCAGCAGACGCTCGCCGCCGAGCTCGCCTCGGTGCGCCACGAGCAGGCCGTCGTGGCCGTGCGCGGCCACGAGCTGCAACTCGCCTCGGTGCGTCGCCTGGTCGAGCGGCGCCTCTCCGAGCGGCGCGACGAAGCGCAGCGCAGCGACCAGAAGCAGACCGACGAGCTCGCCGCGCGCATGGCGTGGTCGCGGCTCGCCGCCGCCCGCTCGAACTAGGCCTGTCATCACGATGCAGAACACCATCACACCGGTCGCCCCGACGACGGTGACGCCGCCGGTCGAATCGCGACCGTCGCCGAAGTCGCCGCCGTCGCACGCGTTCGCGACCTTGCTGAGGCAGACCCAGATCCAGGCGCCGGAGCCCGCCAAGGCGGCGCCCGTGCCGCCAGCGCGGAGCGACACCGCCGCCGGCGCCCAAGCGACGACCGGACCGCAAGGCCAGGCGGCGACAGCCGCGAGCGCACGGCGTCGCGACGACGCGGCGTCGGACGCCGACGACGCCGACCGTGTCGACTCGAAGGACGACACCGCGGCGCACGCCACCGACCGCGACGACACGGACAGGGCCAAGGCCGACGACGGCGCGACCTCCGCCACCGGCGGTACAGGACTGCCGCTCACGCACGGCCTCGTCGCCCAGCGCCGGCTGCCTGCCGCATCGCCCGAAGGCGGCGCGGCGCGCGCCGCCCGGACCGCGACCTCGGCCGACGCCGACGAGGCCGGCGCCGGTACGACGGCGACATCGGGCGCCGGATCGAGCGACGCATCGCGCTCGCGCGGCACGATCGATCTCGCACGCAAGGACGAGCCCTCGTCGACACGCACCGCGGCCAGCGCCGCAGAGACGCGGATGCCGGGCGCCGCAGAGACGACCGCCATCCTCGATGCCGCGAAGGCGGCGCCTGCGACATCGACCGCGCTGCGCGTCGAGACACCGCCGCCGGCCGCCCTCGCGCCGAACGCCGACATCGCGTCGTCAGCGCCGACCGCGCCGGCCGACGCGACCGTCGCCACGCCGCTGACCTCGCCCGACTTCGCGCAGGCGTTTGCCGTCCAGGTGAGCGTCCTCGTGCAGGACGGCGTGCAGCGCGCCGAGCTGCACCTGAACCCGGCCGACATGGGGCCGGTGTCGGTGCGGATCGTCGTCGACGGGACGCAGGCCCGGATCGACTTCGGCGCCGACACGCTCGCGACGCGCCAGGCGATCGCGGCCGGCCTGCCGGAGCTCGCGAGCGCCCTGCGCGACGCCGGCATGACGCTGCAGGGCGGCGGCGTCTCGCAGCACGCGCGCGACCCGCAGCGCGACGGTGGTTCCGGCGATCCGTCGGCCGCAGCGCGCGCGCCTTGGCGCGACGACGATCCGCGCCCGGCGCCGGTCCTGCGCCAGCGCACCGTCGTGGCAGGCGGCGTCGACCTGTACGCCTGAATCGGGGCGCGCCGGACGGCGACAAGCCCCGAAAAGTGCTCCTTATCGCCGCTTGGGCCGAGGCCCGCGGTTTCGATAATTTCCCCGTGGACCGTTGTCCTGTCGCGATGCGCGCAGGCACCGGTGCCGATCGCATCTGAAGGAAGAGTCGATGTCCGCTGCCGCCGCCGAGATCCCAGAGGACGCCCCTGTCGTCAAGAGCGGGAAGAAGAAGCTGATCCTGATCGGCGTGATCGCACTCGTGGTGCTGGCGCTGGTGGGCGGCGGCGTCGCGTACTGGCTGAAGAAGCGCGCCGCGCACGCGGCCGAGCTCGCCGGCGAGGAAGAAGGCGGAGGCAAGGCGGTGGCCGAGCACAAGGTCGACCTGAGCCATCCGCCCACGTTCCTGCCGCTCGACCCGTTCGTCGTCAACCTCGCCGACCGCGACGCCGACCGCTACGCCCAGATCGGCATCACGCTCGAGCTCGAGAGCCCGGCCTTCGCCGAGCAGATGAAGGGCTACATGCCCGCCGTCCGCAACGCCATCCTGATGGTCATCGCCCACAAGAGCGCGAGGGAGCTGCTCGATCGCTCCGGCAAGGAAGATCTCGCCGACGAGATCATCCGCGAGGCCGGCAAGCCCATGGGAATCGAGAGCGAGCTTCCGCTGCGGGTTCGGGACGTCGCTGTCGCGAAGCTCGAGCCGGTGTCGACGGCTCCCGCGCACGCCGCCTCGGAGCCGGCGGCAGCATCGGCTCCCGCCGTCGCGGCGGCAAGCGAGCCGGCGGCCGCATCGGCCCCGGCGGTCGTCCATGTCGCGAAGCTGGCGGCCCCCCGCGGCGACAAGTTCAAAGCCCACGGCGACGCGTCGGGCGGCCCGATCCGCCACGTCCACTTCTCGAGCTTCATCATCCAGTGAGCGCACGGCGATGACGCAGGAGATCCTCAGCCAGGACGAGGTCGACGCGCTGCTCCAGGGCATCTCCTCGGAGAGCGATGTCCTCGAGCCCCAGGTCGAGGCCGGCGCCGTCGGTGCAGCGCGCCCGTACGACATCTCCGGCCAGGAGCGCATCGTGCGCGGGCGCATGCCCAACCTCGAGATCGTCAACGAGCGATTCGCGCGCAACCTCCGCAACGGCCTGTTCCAGATGCTGCGCAAGAACGCCGAGATCACGACCGGCGAGATCAAGGTCCACAAGTACAGCGTCTTCCTGCGCGAGATCTCGGTGCCGACGAGCCTGAACCTCGTCTCGATCCAGCCGCTGCGCGGCACCGGCCTCGTCGTCTGCGATCCGTCGCTGGTGTTCGCCGCGGTCGATTCGCTGTTCGGCGGCAACGGCAAGCACCACGCGCGCATCGAGGGCCGCGACTTCTCGCCGACCGAGCAGCGCGTCATCCGCCGCCTCGTCGACGTCGTGACGGGCGAATACGGCCGCGCCTGGGCCGGCACCTATCCGCTCGAGCTAGGCTACCTGCGCACCGAGATGCTGCCGCAGTTCGCAACCATCGCCACGCCGAGCGAGATCGTCGTCTCGACGACCTTCGAGATGGAAATCGGCGAGATGAGCGGCAGCGTGCATGTGTGCATTCCCTACGCCACGCTCGAGCCGATCCGCGACGTCCTGTTCTCGTCGGTCCAGCTCGACGGCGCCGCCGAGGACGGGCGCTGGATCGCGCTGATGAAGGACCAGATCCGCGAAGCGCAGGTCGAGCTCGTCGTCGAGCTCGCCCACGCGCCGGCCACCGTCGAGCAGCTGCTCGCCCTGGCCGTCGGCGATTTCATCGAGCTCGACCTGAAGCGCGGCGTCGAGGCCAAGGTCGCCGGCGTGCCGGTGCTGGCGTGCAACTACGGCATCTCGAACGGCAAGTACGCGCTCAAGGTCGATCAACTGTTGGCCAGCTCACAGACGAGCTGGATCGGAGAACACCATGCCTGACGACAACACCGCCCCGGCCCTCAGCGCCGACGAACAGCTCGCCGCCGACTGGGCCGCCGCCGCCGCGGAGACGCGCGGCGAGACCGCATCGGAGCTGCAGACCGCGGCCGACCAGGTCACGCCTGCACCGTTCACCAACTTCGCGCCGACCGGCGGCGCGACTGCGGGCAACGACATCAACATGATCCTCGACATCCCGGTGCAGCTCACCGTGGAGCTCGGGCGGACGCGGATCCCGATCAAGAACATCCTGCAGCTCGCGCAGGGCTCGGTCGTCGAGCTCGAGGCGATGGCCGGCGAGCCGATGGACGTGCTCGTCAACGGCTACCTGATCGCCCAAGGCGAGGTCGTCGTCGTCAACGAGAAGTTCGGCATCCGCCTGACCGACATCGTCACGCCAAGCGAGCGCATGCGGCGCCTCTCGAGAAGCTGATGCCCAACGCCTGGAGCTCGCTGCTCTGGTTCGTCGCGATCGTCGCGATGATCCCCGCGACCTTGTGGTTCCTGAAGCGCACGCCCCTCGGCGGCGCGGGCGGCGCCGGCGTCATGCGCAGCATCGCGACGCTGCCGCTGTCGACGTCGCAACGCATCGTCACGATCGAGGTCGGCAGCGGCGCCGAGAAGCGCTGGCTGGTCGTCGGTGTGACGCCCTCCTCGATCACGACCCTGCACTCGATGGCCGCGCAGGACGTCGACGCCGCGCCCGGCATCGGCGCGCAACAGGCGCATCCAGCCTTCGCGCAGATCCTCGGCCGCTTGCGCCGCACGCCGGACGACTCGACCGATGCCCGCTGAACGCATCGGCCTGGCGGTGCAGCGTCGCGACGACCAGGACCTCGACGACCACTTCCGCCGGCCGTCGACGGTGCGCGTCGCCTGGCTCGTCCTCGTCGTGCTGGTCGCGGTGGCGCTCTTCGCCGTCGCCCTGCCCGCTTCCGCGCAGGCGGTGCCGGCGCCGGGCGGCGCCCAGCTGCCGCTCCTGATCGGCCAGGGCGCCGGCGGCACCAGCTACTCGGTGCCGGTGCAGACCCTCCTCTTCTTCACCGCGCTCAGCTTCCTGCCGGCAGTGCTGCTGCTGATGACGAGCTTCACCCGAATCGTCATCGTGCTGAGCCTGGTGCGCCAGGCGATCGGCACGCAGGCGGCGCCGCCCAACCAGGTCGTCGTCGGCCTGAGCCTCTTCCTCACGTTCTTCGTCATGGGGCCGACGATCGACAAGGTCTACGCCGACGCCTACCAACCCTACGCCGACAGCAAGATCGGCTTCGAGGAAGCGCTCAAGCGCGGCGAGAGCCCGGTGCGCGGCTTCATGATGAAGCAGACGCGCCAGGCCGACGTGATGCTCTTCGCCAAGCTCGCGCGCATCGACCCGAAGGTCAAGACCGAGGACGTGCCCTTCAAGGTGCTCGTGCCTGCGTTCGTCACCAGCGAGCTGAAGAGCGCCTTCCAGATCGGCTTCCTCGTCTTCCTGCCGTTCCTCGTGATCGACATGATCGTCGCCAGCGTGCTCATGTCGCTCGGCATGATGATGCTGTCGCCGGTGCTGATCGCGCTGCCGTTCAAGCTCATGCTCTTCGTGCTCGCCGACGGCTGGAACCTCCTCCTCGGCTCGCTCGCCGCGAGCTTCGTCACCTAGCTTTTGGACCTCTCGACATCCCATGGACACCCAGCAGGTCTTCACCTACGGGCAGCAGAGCCTCTACGTGCTGCTCATGATCTCGGCGCCGGTGCTGATCACGGTCCTCGCGGTCGGCCTCCTCGTCAGCATCTTCCAGGCGGCGACGCAGATCCACGAGGCGACGCTGTCGTTCGTGCCGAAGGTGCTTGCCGTCGTCGCCGTGCTCGCGATCCTCGGGCCGTGGATGCTGAGCTCGCTGGTCGAGTTCCTGCAACGCACGCTGCAAGCCATCCCGACGGTCGTCGGCTAGGGCCCAGGCCAGCCCGTGCTCACCTTCACCGAGGCACAGGTCCTCGCCTGGGTGACGCCGCTGCTCTGGCCGTTCCTGCGCGTCCTCGCGCTCTTCACGACGATGCCGGTGCTCTCGGACCGCGCCGTGCCGGCGCGGGTGCGCGTCGCGCTCGCCTTCCTGATCGCCTTCTGCGCCCAGGCCGCGATGCCGCCGATCGCGACGATCGCGCTCGACACCTCGGCCGGCCTCCTCGCCATCCTGCAGCAGGTCCTGATCGGCCTGTCGCTCGGCTTCGCGGTGCGGGTCGTGTTCGCGGCCGTCGCGTTCGGCGGCGAGCTCATCGGCCTGCAGATGGGTCTCAATTTCGGCGCCTTCTTCAACCCGATGACCGGCGGCGAGGAGACGGCCGTGAGCCGGCTCTTCGGCATCTGCGTCTCGTGGCTCTTCATCGTCAGCGGCGGCCACCTGCTGGTGATCGCCGCCATCGTCCAGAGCTTCTCGAGCTTTCCGGTCGGCGAGGATCCGTTCTCGTTCCTGCGCACGATCGAGCCGCAACGCTGGGGCGCGGAGATCTTCAGCCTGGGCCTGTGGCTCGCCCTGCCGCTGATCGCGTTGCTGCTCTTCACCAACCTGGTGCTCGGCGTCATCACCCGCGTCGCGCAGCAGATGAACATCTTCGCGATCGGCTTTCCGATCACGCTCGGCGTCGGCCTCGTCGGCGTGCTGCTGACTCTGCCGCTGATGGAGTCGCCGTTCACGATGGCGCTGGAGCGGATGCTGTCTCAGTTCCAGTAGCCGCGCGTTCGCGCGACGACTTCGGCGCCTTCGCCCGCTCGACGCCGAGACGCTCCTTCGCGCCCTGCCCGAGCTCCTCGAGCTGGAGATGCAGCGCACGTCCGTCGACCAGCGGATGCGGCTCACCTGCGCGATGCCGCGCGAGGGCCGCACGCTTGTCCATGAGACCGGTGGCGAAGGGATGCGTCGTGAGATGCACCTCGACCGGCCGAGAGCTGCTCGACGCGAGCCGGTCGAGCTTCTCGACGCTCTCGATGTAGAGCTCGACCTGGCGCCCGTTCCGGATCGCGTTGAGGCCGAGGCCGCCGACGGTCATGGCGCGGTACGTGCGAGCGCCGTCGTGCACGTCGTAGACGTACGACGCTGTGCCGAGCGTGTGGCCGGGCGTCTCGAGCAAGGTCACGGTGCGGCCGCCGAGGGTCCAGGAGTCGCCGTCCCTGGCGGCGATGTCGCGCGGCGCCATCTCCCACGCGCCCGGCTTGCCCGTCGAGGCTGCGGCGGACGCGAGCGCTTCGGCCCAGCCTTTCTCGGTCATGACGAAGCGGGCATTCTTCAGCTCGCGTCTGAGGCGTGCGGCGCCGCCGGCGTGGTCGAAGTGGCCGTGCGTGACCAGCACGTAGCGGATGTCCTGCGGATCGAAGCCGGCCTTCCTGATGTTCGCGAGCAGCTCGGCGCTGTGCGGCTCGTGCGTCGTGTCGATGAGGAAATGCCCCTGCGGCGTCGGCAGGAGCCATGCGGACACCCAGCACACACCGACGAAGACCGCGTCGTCGAAGACCCTGAACGGCGCGATGCGCTGCGCGTCGAGGTCGTTCCGCCAGCGCCCGAGCGTGGGCGGCATGCGTCCGATCTTGCCGAAGTCGTCGAAGGCGGCGGCGATCGGCGCCGATGGGCAACCGTCGAACGGCTGCGCCTGCGCGGCGAGGGCCGTCGCGAACAGGACGCCCGTCATGGCGACGCGCAGCCGACAGATGTCGCGATGCGGCGCGAGGCCGCCGGGAAGGCGAGCGCACATTGGACTTGCCTGAACGCTCGAGGGGCCGTCGATCGGCATCGCCGCGCTAGACGTTCTCGCGCCCGGCGATGTCCTCGTTCCAGAGGGCCGGCTGCTCGCGGATGAAGCGCTGCATGAGCTCGGTGCACTGCGCGTCGTTCGCGAGCACGACCTCGACGCCGTGCTCGCGCAGGAAGTCGATGTTGCCGGGGAAGGACCGGTCCTCGCCGACGACGACACGGCCGATGCCGAACTGCACGACTGTGCCCGCGCACATCATGCAGGGGCTGAGCGTGGTGTAGAGCGAGACGCCGCGGTAGTCGGGACGCCGGCCGACGCGGCGGAAGCAGTCCATCTCGCCGTGCGCGGTCGGGTCGCCTTGCTGCACGCGCTGGTTGTGGCCGACGCCGATGAGCACGCCGTTCTCCACCATCGCCGCGCCGATCGGCAGGCCGCCTTCGTCGTACGACTTCTGTGCCTGGTCGAAGGCCTGCTTCAGGAAGGCGGTATCGGTCGCGGTGAGGGCCATGCGATGTCGCTCGCGTCGAGGATCGGTCCGTCGATTGTCACCGCGCCTTCTCCGCGGACGAGCCGTCGTCCATGACGTAGGGGAGCGAGAGGATCGACGTCGTCGGGACGTAGAGGTGGCCGGGCGTCGAGCAGGACTCGTACAGCACCTGACCGATCGAAACGTTTCAGCGCCTCATGGGCGCCAGCGCACCGACGCGCGCCGCAGGCACACGTAGAGGCCGTCGACCGCTTCGCTCTGGTCTTCGCGCACGGCTGCCTGCTCCATCGCCAGCACGTCGAAGCCGTGCGCCGCGGCCAGACGCAGCAGATAGGACCTCGCGTGCGCATAGCGCAGGCTCGGCTGCAGGCGAAAGCCCGCTGCGTCGTCGTCGCACAGCTCGACCGAGAAGCAGAACGTGCCCTGCGCCATCGCCGCGGCGGCGGCCGCGAACACCGGCTCGAGCGCGCCGACGTAGATGAAGACGTCGGCGGCGACGAGCAGGTCGTGGTGCGCGCCGTCGTCGCGCAGGAACGCGACCGCGTCGCCGAGCGCGAGGCGGTCGTAGACGCCGAGGGCACGCGCCTTCTCGAGCATGCGCGGCGACAGATCCACCCCCGCGAGCCGGCGCGCCATCGGCCGCAGCAGCGGGCCGCACAGGCCCGTGCCGCAGCCGAGGTCGAGCGCCGACGCGTACGGGCCCGGCGCGGCGCGGGCCAGCACGTCGACGAGCCGGCGATGGCCGTCGTAGCGGAGCTCCTCGACCAGGTGACGGTCGAAGTCGTCGGCATAGCCGTCGAAGAGTCCTCGCACGTAGGCGGCGGGGGGCGCGGGCGGGGACGCGGCGCGGCGCACGGCCGCGAGATAGAACGCGTTCAGCTCCGGCTCGGCACCGAGACGCACGGCCTGCTCGAACGCCTCGGCCGCGGCATCGAATCGTCGCAGCTCGCGCAGCACGCCGCCGCGCAATCCCCACGCGAGCGGATGCTCCGGCGCCAGCGCGAGCAGCCGGTCGACGTCGGCGAGCGCGTCCGGCAACTGTCCGACTTGCGCGCGGGCCGTCGCGCGATGCAGCAAGCCGTCGACGCTGTCGGGCTCGGTTGCGAGGGCCTCGCCCGCGCTCGCCAGGGCCTCGTGCGGCTGTCCCAGCCGCAACTGGACGAACGCCAG
>JBBRZP010000159.1:0-9110 GCA_038236565.1 Burkholderiales bacterium
CATGTAGACCAGGCCGCGCAGCGACTCGACCTCGGTCTTCAGCTCGGCGAGCTTGTAGTGGACAACCTGGTGGTCGAGCACGCTCTTGCCGAAGATCCGGCGCTCGCGCGCGTAGTCGGCGGTGAGCTGGATGCAGTTCAGCAGAGACTGGATCGCGTTCGCCGCGGCCCAGAGACGCTCTTCCTGGAACTGCATCATCTGGTAGGTGAAGCCCATGCCTTCCTCGCCGACGCGGTTCGTCTGCGGCACGCGCACGTCGTCGAAGTGGATCAGGCCGGTGTCGCTCGACATCATCCCGATCTTCCTGATCTTCTGGGCCCGGGTGACGCCCCGGGCGTTCATCGGCACCATGATCAGGCTCTTGTTCTTGTGCGCCGCGCCCTCGCCCGTGTTGGCGAGCAGGCACATCCAGTCGGCCTGCAGGCTGTTGGTGATCCACATCTTCGAGCCGTTGATGACGTAGTCGTCGCCGACCTTCTTCGCCGTCGTCTTGATGCTCGCGACGTCCGACCCGGCGCCGGGCTCCGAGACGCCGATGCAGCCGACGGCGTCGCCGGCGATCGCCGGCACGAGGAACTCGCGGCACAGCGCTTCGGAGCCGAAGCGCGAGAGTGCAGGCGTCGCCATGTCGGTCTGCACCCCGATGCCCATCGGCACGCCGCCGCAGGCGACGTGGCCGAGCGTCTCGGCCATCGCCACCGAGAACGAGTAATCGAGCCCCATGCCGCCGTATTTCTCGGGCTTCGTGAGGCCGAGCAGGCCGAGATCGCCGAGTCCCTTGAAGACCTCGTGCGCCGGAAAGGCCTCGGCCGCTTCCCACTCGTCGACGTGCGGGTTGATGTGCTCGTCGATGTAGCGCTTGAGCGTGCGCTGGATCTCTTCGTGCTCGTGCGTGTATTGCATGGAGGCTCCTGGTCTTGCAGGCGGCACCGGCGGCTCAGGGACGGGCGACGCCGAACTGCATCGGGTGAAGGGTGCGCCGCGCCGCTTCGTCGCAGATCGCAAGCGCGAGGGCGAGGACGCGGCGCGTGTCGCGCGGGTCGATGATGCCGTCGTCGAGCAGCAGGCCCGAGGTGTAGAAGGCGTCGGACTGGCGCTCGAACGTCGAGGTGATCTTCTGCGTCAGCGCGGACAGCTTGCCTTCGTCGACCGGCTCGCCTTTCCTCGCCGCGCCCTCGCGCATGACGATCTCCATCGTGCCGGCCGCCTGGCTCGCGCCCATGACCGCAGTCGTCGCCGTGGGCCACGAGAACACGAAGCGCGGGCCGAAGCCGCGCCCGCACATACCGTAGTTGCCGGCGCCGAACGACGCGCCGCAGTGGACGGTGATCTGCGGCACGTTCGCGTTGGAGAGCGCCTGGATCTGCTTCGAGCCGTGCTTGATCATGCCGGCGCGCTCGGCCTCGGTGCCGACGATGAAGCCGGTCGTGTTCTGCAGCCAGACGATGGCGATGCCGAGCTGGCAGCAGCTCTGCACGAAGTGCGTCACCTTGACGCTTCCGGCCGGATCGAGCGGGCCGTTGTTGGTGACGATGCCGACGCGACAACCAGCGACCGCCGCGTAGCCGCACACCGTCGCCGGGCCGTGGTCGGGCTTGAATTCGAGCAGCTCGGAGCCGTCGACGATGCGCGCGATCACGTGGCGCATGTCGACCGCCTTCTTCGCGTCGGCGCCGAACAGGCCGAGGAGCTCGTCGGCATCGTGAAGCGGCGCCGGCCCGTCTGGCCATGTCGCCGGTGGCTGCCAGGCGAGGGACGCGACGAGCTCGCGCGCCGTCGCGAGCGCGCTGGCGTCGTCGTCGGCGACGTAGTCGGCCAGGCCCGAGACGCTCGCGTGCATGTCGGCGCCGCCGAGCGCCTCGTCGGTGGCGATCTCGCCGGTCGCGGCCTTGAGGAGCGGCGGCCCGGCGAGGAACGCGCGTGCGCGTCCGCGGACCATGATCACGTGGTCGGACAGGCCGGTCATGTACGCGCCGCCCGCGGTCGACGAGCCGTGGACGACGGCGATCACAGGCAGACCGGCGGCGGAGAGCCGCGCGAGGTTGCAGAAGATGGTGCCGCCGCGAACGAACTGCTCGACGCGGTACCTGAGCAGGTTCGCGCCCGCCGATTCGACGAGGTGCACGAAGGGCAGCCGGTTCTCGAGCGCGACCTGCTGCGCGCGCAGCATCTTCTCGAGGCCTTGCGACTGCATTGCGCCGGCGTCGATGCCGGCGTCGTCGGCGACGACCATCACGCGCACGCCGGCGACGACGCCGATGCCGACGATCGAGCCGCCGCCGGGAAGCGAGCGCTCGGGGTCGTCGCTGTCCTGAAGCCAGCCGGCCAGCGTCGAGAGCTCGAGGAAGGGCACGCCGGGATCGAGCAGGCGCGCAACGCGCTCGCGTGGCAGGAGCTGGCCACGTTTGTCGAACAGCGTGCCGACCTTCGCGCTCGCGGCGCGCGTGCGCGCCTCGAGGGAGCGCCAGCGCTCGACGAGCGCGAGGGTGCGAGACCGGTTGGCGGCGAAGGCGTCGCCGCGGGTGTCTAGGCTCGTCGTGAGGGTCGGCATCGCGGCGCCGTTCAGGTGTCGCGCAGGACCTGCGGCGAGGTCGCGAGGTGGAAGCCGTCGAAGGCCTCTGTCGAGCCGCCGGTACCGACCTCGGGCCAGATGCGCTTGGCGTTCGGCGCCGCGCCGTCGACGCGCAGGCAGGCGCCCGACACGAATGCGGCCGCGGGAGACAGCAGGAACACGATCGCCGCCGAGACCTCGCTTTCGGTGCCGAGCCGGCGCAGCGGCACGAGGTCCTTCATGCCGCGCAGCGTCGCCGTCATCTCGGGCGGATAGCGGTCGAGCCCGCTCGACGCGATCCAGCCCGGCGCGACGGCGTTGACGCGCACCGGTGCCCATTCGAGCGCCGCCGTCTCGGTGAAGTTGAGCATGCCCGCGCGCGCCGCGCCCGAGTGGCCCATGCCGGGCATGCCGCCCCACATGTCGGCGATGATGTTGACCAAGGCGCCGCCGTTCGGCTGCGCGTCGCCGTCCTTGAGCATCCACTGCGTCACGCATTCGCGCGCCATCAGGAAGCCGCCGGTCAGGTTGGTGCGCACGACCGCGTCCCAGCCCTTGGCGCTGATCGCCGCGAGCTTCGCCGGGAACTGGCCGCCGGCGTTGTTGACGAGCGCATCGATGCGCCCGTGGCGCGCGAGGATCGCGGCGACGGTATCCTGTACCTGCGCTTCCTCGCGGATGTCGCAGACGTGCGTCGAGCACGTGCCGCCCTGATCGTCGATCTCGGCGCGCACCGACTCGAGCTTGTCGATCTTGCGACCGACGATCACGACCGCCGCGCCGAGCGTCGACAGCTCGTGCGCCGTGCAGCGGCCGATGCCCGATCCGCCGCCGGTGACGACGGCGACCTGGCCGGAGAACAGGCCGGGCACGAAGATGGATCGATAATTGGCTGCAGTCACCGGGCCAGTTTACGTGCCCTCGCTGGAGCATCGCCATGCCGCACGCCATGATCTTCGACGCCGTCCGCACGCCACGCGGCAAGGGCAAGAAGGACGGCAGCCTGCACGAGGTCAAGCCGATCGACCTGCTCGCCGGCTTGCTCGTGAAGCTGCAGCAGCGCCACGGCTTCGATCCGGCGGCGCTCGACGACGTCGTCATGGGCGTCGTCTCGCCGGTTGGGGAGCAGGGCTCGGTGATCGCCAAGACGGCCGCGCTCAAGGCCGGCTGGGACTTCAAGGTTGCCGGCATGCAGATCAACCGCTTCTGCGCGTCGGGTCTCGAGGCCGTCAACATCGCGGCGCAGAAGGTCGCGAGCGGCTGGGAAGACCTGGTCGTCGCCGGTGGCGTCGAGAGCATGTCGCGCGTGCCGATCGGCGCCGACGGCGGCGCCTGGTCGCAGGATCCGGCCACCAACTTCGGCCTCGGTTTCGTGCCGCAGGGCATCGGCGCCGACCTGATCGCGACGCTCGCCGGCTGGAACCGCGACGACGTCGACCGCTTCGCGCTCACGTCGCAGCAGCGGGCTGCCGCGGCGCAGGCGGCGGGGCACTTCGACAAGTCGGTGCTTGCCGTCGACGACGAGATCGGCATCGCCATCCTCGAGCGCGACGAGTTCATCAAGCCGCGCACGACGATCGAAGGCCTCGGCCAGCTCAAGGTCGCCTTCGCCGAGCTCGGCGCGATGGGCTTCGACGCCGTCGCGCTCACGCGCTATCCGCAGGTCGAGCGCATCGAGCACGTCCACACGGCGGGCAACTCTTCGGGCATCGTCGACGGCGCGGCGGCGGTGCTGGTCGGCAGCGAAGCGATGGGCAGGACGCTCGGACTGACGCCGCGCGCGCGCATCGTCGCCACGGCGCTCTCGGGTGCCGATCCGACGATCATGCTCACCGGCCCGATGCCGGCGACGAGGAAGGCGCTCGCCAAGGCCGGCCTGACGATCGACGACATCGACCTGTTCGAGGTCAACGAAGCGTTCGCTGCCGTGCCGATGCGCTTCATGCGCGAGATGAACGTCCCGCACGAGAAGGTGAACGTCAACGGCGGCGCGATCGCGATGGGTCATCCGCTCGGCGCGACCGGCGCGATGCTCGTCGGCACGCTGCTCGACGAGCTCGAGCGGCGCAACCTCAAGCGCGGCCTGGTGACGCTCTGCGTCGGCGGCGGCATGGGCATCGCGATCATCATCGAGCGCATCTGAGGCTGCCGGCATGAACACGATCCGCTACGCGATCGACGCCGACGGCATCGCCACGATCACCTTCGACGCAACCGGCGCACCGGTCAACACGATGACCATCGAGTGGCAGCACGACCTTGCCGAGGTCGCAGCCACCGTCGTCCGCGACAAGGACAAGATCAAAGGGGTGCTGCTCGCGTCGGCGAAGTCGACCTTCTTCGCCGGCGCCGCGCTGAAGCATGTGCTGACGCTGAAGGAGGCCGACGCGAAGGCCGGCTTCGCCGAGATCGAGGCGCTCAAGAAGAGCTACCGCGCGCTCGAGACCTGCGGCCGGCCGGTCGTCGCGCTCCTGGCCGGCTCGGCGCTCGGCGGCGGCTGGGAGGTCGCGCTGATCGGCCATGCGCGCTTCGCCCTCGACGACTTGAAGATCCGCTTCGGCATGCCCGAGGTCTCGCTCGGCCTCATCCCGGGCGCGACCGGCATCGTCAAGACCGTCCGCACGATGGGCCTGATGGCGGCGCAGCCGTACCTGATCGAAGGCCGGCTGGTCACACCTCGCGAGGCGCTCGAGATCGGCTGGATCGACGGCCTGGCAACAAGCGCGGACGACCTGCGCGCACAAGCCGTCGCCTGGATCGGCGCGCACCCCGACGCGATGCAGCCGTGGGACCGTCGCGACTACAGGATGCCCGG
Source organism: Burkholderiales bacterium (assembly GCA_038236565.1). Classification (GTDB taxonomy): domain Bacteria; phylum Pseudomonadota; class Gammaproteobacteria; order Burkholderiales; family Burkholderiaceae_C; genus Schlegelella_A. The sequence goes on from JBBRZP010000159.1 coordinate 5,367, forward strand.
CGGTACGCCGTCGTCGCCGAAGATCGCCGCGGCGCTCGCCGTCGCGCCCGCGGTGCTCGCGCAGAAGACGCGTGGCCTCTACCCGGCGACGCAGGCGATCCTCGAGACGATGGTCGAGGGCGCGCTCGTCGACTACGACACGGCGACGCGCATCGAGAGCAGGAAGCTCGCCAAGGTGATGGTCGGCCAGACCGCGAAGAACATGATCCAGGCGTTCTTCTTCGATGCGGGCGCGATCCGCTCGGGCCGAGCGCGACCGAAGGACGTGCCGGCATGGAAGCCGAAGCGCGTCGGCATCCTCGGCGCCGGGATGATGGGCGCCGGCATCGCCTACGCCAACGCCGCCCGCGGCATCGCGTGCGTGCTGAAGGACGTCTCCGCCGACAAGGCCGAAGCCGGGCTCGCGGCGATCCGCAAGATCACTTCGGCGCAGGTCGCGAAGGGAAAGATGGATCCGGTGCGCGAGGCCGGGCTGCTCGCGCTGGTCAAGCCGACCGCGGACGTCGGTGCGCTCGACGGCTGCGACCTGATCATCGAGGCGGTGTTCGAAAATCGCGCTCTCAAGGCCGCGGTGACGAAGGAGGCCGAGCCGATGCTCGCGCCTGGTGGCGTCTTCGCGAGCAACACCTCGACCCTGCCGATCGGCGGCTTGGCGACGGCGAGCGCGCATCCCGAGCGCTTCGTCGGCCTGCACTTCTTCTCGCCGGTGCACAGGATGCAGCTCGTCGAGATCATCCGAGGCAAGGCGACGAGCGACGAGACGATCGCCCGCATGGTCGACTACGTCACCGCGCTCGGCAAGACGCCGATCGTCGTCAACGACGCCCGCGGCTTCTTCACGAGCCGGGTCTTCGGCACCTACGTGATGGAAGGCGCGGCCATGCTCGCCGAAGGCATCGCGGCGCCGCTGATCGAGCACGCGGCACTCGCGGCGGGGATGCCGGTCGGGCCGCTCGCGGTCCTCGACGAAACCTCGCTCGCGCTCTCGGTGCACGTCATCGAGCAGACACGCGCCGATCTCGCGGCCGAGGGCAAGTTGGTCGCGCTGACGCCGGGAGAGGCGCTGGTCGAGCGGATGGTCAAGGAGCTCGGCCGTCCCGGTCGCGCGGGCGGCGGTGGCTTCTACGACTATCCGGCGGGACAGCCGAAACGGCTGTGGCCGGGTCTGCGCGAGAGGTTCGAGAGGAGCGGTGTCACCGCCGACGTCGACGAGCTCGAGCAACGGCTGCTGTACCGCCAGTCGATCGAGACAGCACGATGCCTGGCCGAGGGCGTGCTCACGAGCGTCGCCGAAGCCAACATCGGCTCGATCCACGGCATCGGCTTTCCGGCGTGGACGGGCGGGGCGATGCAGTTCATCGCGTCGGAAGGCAGGGAGCGCTTCCTCGCCAACGCCGACGCGCTCGCCGCGCGCCACGGCGAGCGTTTTGTCCTGTCGGCCACGACGCTGGACTCCGCGCTACGGAAGCGCGAGGTTTCCTAGAAGGGACTTCGAAGGAGTCCGCCCCTCCCTCCTGGAGGGAGGGGAGCGAAGCGGGGCGGGAGCAATCCTGTGGAGCGAAGTGCGGGGCGCGAAGCGCGCCTCACTTCTTGAGCGTCAGGATCCACTGCACCAGCTGCTTCGCCTCGGCCTCGCTGACCTGCGGATTCGCGGGCATCGGCACCGCGCCCCAGACGCCGGCGCCGCCCTTCATCACCTTCGTCGCGAGCTTGGACAGCGCGTCGGCCTGGCCGGCGTACTTCGCCGCGACGTCCTTGTAGGCGGGCCCGATCACCTTCTGGTCGACGGCGTGGCAGGCCATGCAGTTCTTCTTCTGCGCCAGCTCGGGGTTGGCGAACGCGGGCGCGGAAAGCATGCAGGCGGTCACGATTGCGGCGATTCGAACGGTGCTCATGGGGTCCCCGGAACTCGCGACGAAGCGTCGCTCGGCTACCATCAGGATAACGGACAGGGCCACTTCCGGTTGACGTCGCGCACGTCGCTGCGGGCCCTGTGAAGCCTGGAGCCATCGCATGCTGTTCGTCCTCATCGGCATCGTCGTCATCGTGCTCAATCTCGCCGGCGTCGGACCGTTCGCGGCCTGGAACTGGGAGTTCTTCGGCGACCTGTGGAAGTTCTGCGTGCCGTTCGCCTTCGCGGTCGCGTGGTGGGTGTGGTCCGACAAGTCCGGTCTCAACAAGAGGCGCGAGATGGCCCGGATGGAGAAGAGGAAGGCCGACCGGCGCAAGGAAAACCTCGTCTCGCTGGGCATGGACAACCGCCACCGCAAGCGCTGAGCCCCGCGGGCCTCAGGGCCCCGACCTCACGCGTCGCCGTCGAGAACCGCGCCCCGGCTCGCGCTCGACGCATTCTTCGCGAACTTCGCGAGCACCCCGCGCGTGTAGCGCGGCGCCGGCGCCTTCCAGGTCGCACGGCGCGCCGCCAGCTCCGCGTCGGCCACGTTGAGCTGCAGCAGCAGCCGGTGCGCGTCGATGGTGATCGAGTCGCCTTCACGCACGAGCGCGATCGTCCCGCCCGCGTACGCTTCCGGCGCGACGTGGCCGACCACCATGCCCCAGGTGCCGCCGGAAAAGCGGCCGTCGGTGACGAGGCCGACCGATTCGCCGAGGCCCTGGCCGATGAGCGCGCTCGTCGGCGCGAGCATTTCGGGCATGCCGGGCGCGCCCTTCGGGCCGAGGTAGCGCAGCACCATCACGTCGCCCGGAACGATCTTGCGCGCCATGATCGCGTCCATCGCCGACGGCTCGTCGTCGAAGACGCGCGCCGGCCCGGTCATCACCGGATTCTTGAGGCCCGTGATCTTCGCGACGGCGCCTTCGGTCGAGAGATTGCCCTTCAGGATCGCGAGATGGCCGTGCGCGTACATCGGCTTGTCGATGGGGCGGATCACGTCCTGCGACGACGCGGGCACGGCAGGCAGCTCGGCCAGCGTCTCGGCGATCGTCTTGCCGGTGATCGTGATGCAGTCGCCGTGCAGGTGTCCGGCCTCGAGCAGGATCTTCATCACCTGCGGGATGCCGCCGGCGCGATGCAGGTCGACGGCCAGGTGCTTGCCCGAGGGCTTCAGGTCGCAGAGCACGGGCACCTTCTGGCGCACGCGCTCGAAGTCGTCGATCGTCCACTCGACCTCGGCTGCGTGGGCGATGGCGAGGAAGTGGAGCACGGCGTTGGTCGAGCCGCCCGTCGCCATGATCACGGCGACCGCGTTCTCGATGCTGCGCCGCGTGACGATGTCGCGCGGCTTCAGATCCTTGCGCACCGCCTCGACCAGCACCGTCGCCGCGGTCTTTGCCGCAGCGACGATCTCGTCGTGGACATTGGCCATCGTGCTCGAGTACGGCAGGCTCATGCCGAGCGCCTCGAACGCCGAGCTCATCGTGTTGGCCGTGTACATGCCGCCGCACGAACCGCTGCCGGGAATCGCGCGGCGCTCGATCTCGCCGAAGTCGGTTTCGCTCATCGTGCCGGCGGTGAACTGGCCGACCGCCTCGAAGACGCTGACGATGTTGAGGTCCTGGCCCTGGTAGCGGCCCGGCAGGATCGTGCCGCCGTAGACGTAGATCGCCGGCACGTTGGCGCGCAGGATGCCCATCATCCCGCCGGGCATGTTCTTGTCGCAGCCGCCGACGACGAGCACGCCGTCCATCCACTGGCCGCCGACGCAGGTCTCGATGCAGTCGGCGATGACTTCGCGCGAGACGAGCGAGTACTTCATGCCCTCGGTGCCCATCGCCATGCCGTCG
>JBBRZP010000160.1:0-9095 GCA_038236565.1 Burkholderiales bacterium
GCCGGCGTGATCGCCACCAGGCCGGCGACGGCACCCGACGCCGCGCCCAGCATCGAGGCCTTGCCCTTCATCAGCGTCTCGCCGATGCACCACGCCAGCACCGCGGCCGACGTCGCCGAGAAGGTGTTGACGAAGGCGAGGACCGCGGCGTTGCCCGCTTCGAACGCCGAGCCGGCGTTGAAGCCGAACCAGCCGACCCACAGCAGCGCGGCTCCGACCATCGTCAGGGTCAGCGAGTGCGGCGTGAACGCCTCCCGGCCGTAGCCGATGCGCTTGCCGACCATGTAGGCGCCGACCAGGCCCGCGACGGCGGCGTTGATGTGCACCACCGTGCCGCCGGCGAAGTCGAGCGTGCCCATCTGCCAGATGTAGCCGGCCTTCGCGTTCAGGGAGTCGACGAGCTCCTTCGACGTGTAGGCGTCCGGGCCGGGCCAGAACCAGACCATGTGGGCGATCGGCGCATAGGCGAAGGTGAACCACAGGACCATGAAGGCGAGCACGGCGGAGAACTTCATGCGCTCCGCGAACGCGCCGACGATCAGGCAGCAGGTGATGGCCGCGAAAGTTGCCTGGAAAGCCATGAACAGGATCTCCGGGATCACGACGCCCTTGCTGAACGTGCCGGCCATCGCCATCGTGCCGGTGAGCGGGTCGTACAAGCCCTTCATGAACAGCCGGTCGAAGCCGCCGAAGAACGCGTTGCCCTCGGTGAAGGCCAGGCTGTAGCCGTAGATGCACCAGAGCACCACGATCATCGAGAACGTGACGAAGACCTGCATCAGCACCGACAGCATGTTCTTGCTTCGGACCAGGCCGCCGTAGAACAGCGCCAGCGCGGGCACCGACATCATGATGACGAGAGCCGTGCAGACCAGCATCCAGGCGACGTCGCCCTTGTTGGGCACCGCTGCGGGGGCGGCCGAGGCTGCGGCAGGAGCGGCCGACGCCGCATCCATTGCGGCGGGAACCGATGCCGTCGCCGCGGCGGGGGCGGCCATCGCACCGGAGGCGGCGTCGGACGCCGCCTGCGCGAACGCGTTGCCGCTCGTCACCAAGGCGAGCAGGCTGAACAGGAATGCGAGAAGGAGTTTGTTCATGGTGTTGGTCTTGTCGGGGCTCACAGTGCGTCCTTGCCGGTCTCGCCGGTACGGATGCGCACGACCTGCTCGAGCGTCGAGACGAAGACCTTGCCGTCGCCGATCTTGCCGGTTCTCGCTGCCGCCTCGATCGCCTCGATGACGCGATCGACGATCGCATCGTCGACGGCCGCCTCGATCTTCACCTTCGGCAGGAAGTCGACGACGTACTCGGCGCCCCGGTAGAGCTCCGTGTGTCCCTTCTGCCGACCGAACCCCTTGACTTCCGTCACCGTGACGCCCTGCACGCCGATGGCGCTCAGGGCTTCACGCACTTCGTCGAGCTTGAACGGCTTGACGATCGCGGTCACCATCTTCATGGTCGCTCCCTCCTGTTGGATGAATGAATCGGGCTCGCGTCTGGCGCGTCCCTCGCGCCGGCGCGACGCTCACATGACCTTGCTGATCGTGAAGATGACGCGCGCCTTGTTGATGTCGCCGTAGTAGTCCTTCTTGGTCGCGCCGACGAGCGCGCCTGCGGCCGAGAAGCCCGAGCCCAGGTCGTAGGTGACGCCGATCTTGTAGTCGGTGAAGCTGGGCACGCCGATGCCCTTGCCGGTGCCGTCCTTGACGTTGCGCAGGTCCGATGCGTAGCGCGTGTAGCCGACGTGCGCGTTGAGCGTGAGCTTGTCGACCAGCGGGTAGTTGCCGCTCAGGTCGAAGTACAGGGTGTTGCGGCCCTTCGGCATGCCGGTGAGCGGCACGCCCTTCTGGAAGCTCTCGCCGATGCCGAAGTAGTCCTTCGAGACTGTCCACGAGGTCTTGAACGACAGCCAGTCGTAGCTGAGCGCCCCGTACAGCTCGGTGACGTTGAAGTCGAGCGTCTTGTTCTTCTGCGGGTAGTAGTACTGCAGGATGCCGACGTCGTAGCCGACGTCCTTGGCGATCTCGCCCTTGTATCCGCCGTAGAAGTCCATCTCGAGCGACGAGTTCGTGAAGCTGACGTTCGAGTTCCAGTTGCCGAGGTAGAAGCCGTTCTGCGACCAGTCGAAGCCGCCCTGCAGGGCCGGCGAGAACCAGTTCGTGTTGCCTTGGTCCTGGCCGCGGAACTTGTACTTCGTGGTCAGGTTGATGTTGGCGGTGAACGGGGACGCTGCCGGCTCGGGCGCCGGTGCTGCGGCGGCCGGGGCAGTCTGAGCCTGTGCGCCCGCGGCGATGGCGGCAAGGACGGGCAAGAGGATCAGCGTTTTCTTCATCGGGAATCTCCGGGAGAGCGGGTTTTGGGGCTGGGTGCACTTCTGCACGATGCGTGCCAAGAGTTCCCAACCGGTGCCCCGGGGCAGGGGCGGGAGGTGCCGCTCGCACCGATCTGCACCAGCGTGGGGCGCCGACTCCCGCTGATGGGCGGCCCCGGTGCCCTCGATGCACCCGGAAGGATGAGACGCTGTCGGGGAGCGGCCGAACACAATGCCTGGCCGCTCCCGATCTGCCCTCTCCGCATGGCCTTCGCACTCGTCCACAGCCGCGCCTTGCGCGGGCTTGCCGCGCCTGCGGTGACGGTCGAAGTGCATCTCGCCAACGGCCTGCCGAGCTTCACGCTCGTGGGGCTCGCAGACACCGAGGTCAAGGAATCGCGCGAGCGGGTGCGCGCCGCGCTGCAGACGAGCGGCCTCGAGTTCCCGCACAACAAGCGCGTGACCGTGAGCCTCGCGCCGGCCGACCTGCCGAAGGAGTCGGGCCGCTTCGACCTGCCGATCGCGCTCGGCATCCTCGCCGCGGCCGGCCAGCTCGACGGCGCCAAGCTCGAGCGCTTCGAGTTCGCGGGCGAGCTCTCGCTCGCTGGCGAGCTGCGGCCGGTTCACGGTGCGCTGGCGATGGCGCTGGCGCTGCGCCGCATGCCGGCCACGACCGCGCGCACGCTCGTGCTGCCGCAGGAGAGCGCCGATGAGTCTGCGCTCGTCGACGGACTCGCCGTGCGCGGTGCCCGCCATCTCGCCGATGTCGTGCGCGCGCTGCTGCCGGGCGACGCCGCCGACGCGAGCGGCCTGCACGAGCCGCGGCCGATGGCGCGCGGGACGCCGCCGGCCGGGCCCGACCTGCGCGACGTGCGCGGCCAGGCCGCCGCCAAGCGCGTCCTCGAGATCGCCGCGACCGGCCAGCTGAGCCTCCTGATGGTCGGACCGCCGGGCACCGGCAAGTCGATGCTCGCGCACCGCCTCGTCGGCCTGCTGCCGGCGCTCACGCACGAGGAGGCGCTCGAGTCGGCGGCGATCCAGAGCGTCGCCGGCGCGTTCTCGACCGGCCGCTGGAGCGAGCGCGTGCTGCGCGCGCCGCACCACACGGCGTCGGCCGCGGCGCTCGTCGGCGGCGGCTCGCCGCCGCGACCGGGCGAGGCCTCGCTCGCCCACCACGGCGTTCTCTTCCTCGACGAGCTGCCCGAATTTCCGCGCGCCGCGCTCGAGGCCTTGCGCGAGCCGCTCGAGACCGGCCGCATCGTCGTCTCGCGTGCCGCACGCCAGGCCGAGTTCCCGGCGTCCTTCCAGCTCGTCGCGGCGATGAATCCGTGCCCGTGCGGCCAGCTCGGCAACGCCGGCAAGACGTGCCGCTGCACGCCCGATGCCGTGCTGCGCTACCAGGCGCGCATCAGCGGCCCGCTGCTCGACCGCATCGACCTGCACATCGAGGTGCCGGCGGTGGCGCCGGCACAGCTGGCGGCGAGCGCCGAGGGCGAATCGAGCGCGACGGTCGCGACCCGCGTCGCCGCGGCGCGGCGATGGGCGATCGAACGCCAGGGCATCGCCAACTGCCATCTCGCCGGCGCGGCCCTCGATCGCCATTGCCGACTCGACGACTCCGCCGCGCGCTTCCTGCAGACGGCGATGACACGCCTGGGCTGGTCGGCGCGCGGCTACCACCGCGTCCTGCGCATCGCGCGCACGATCGCCGATCTCGAAGCGAGCGCGGTCGTGGCGATCCCGCATCTCGCCGAGGCGATGCAGTACCGGCGCGCGCTCGCCGCGGCCTGACGCGCGCGGCCGGAGCCGCCGCCGTCGTCAGCCGGCCTTCAGGAAGCCGAGGTCGCGCGGAAAGTTCTTCAGATTCGGGAACACGGTGTCGAGGTTGGCGTCGCTGACGCCGAACCACTTGCCGAGCGTGCTGCCGATGGTGTCGACCGAGGTCACCGGGAGGTACGCGTTGTTGGCCGAGTCCTGATTGTTGTTGAGGCCGAAGATCGGGAAGCGCCCGTAGATCTCGCGGCCGTTGACCGCACCGCCCATCACGAAGTGGTGCGAGCCCCAGCCGTGGTCGGTGCCGTCGCCGTTGGTCGTGATCGTGCGGCCGAAGTCCGACGCCGTGAAGAGCGTGACGTTGCTGCGCAGGTCGACGCCGCCGACATTCGAGAGCGCCGTGTCGAAGTACGCGAGCGCGTGCGAGAGGCGCGCCATCAGGTCGGCCTGGCTCGGGTTCTGGCTGTCGTGCGTGTCGAAGCCGCCCATCGAGACGAAGAAGACCTGGCGCTTGGCGCCGAGGCCGGCACGCGCGCCGATGACTCGGGCGACGGTCTGCAGCTGCTGCGCGAGGCCGTTGGTCTGGTTGGTCGCGCTCGACGGCTGGAAGTACTGCGACGGCGCGGCGATCGTCGACGCGTTGAACGCCGTCTGGAACGTCGCCTGCGCGTTGATCGAGCGGTTGACGATCGAGCTGTATTCCTTGGCGAAGAGGTGCGAGTTGTCGGCGGTGACGATGGTGCGCAGCGTCGTCGCCGCCGTCGCGGAGTTGAAGAGCGAGCCGGTGATGCCGCCGATCGCCGCCGCGCCGCCGTTGCCGACCTGGTACTGGAACGTCGTGTCGCCGGCCGAGAAGACGGCGTTGCCCGAGACCGAGATGCTCGTGAACACCGAGTTCGTGTTGCTGCTCGCGACCAGGTCGCCGAGGTGGCCGCCCCAGCCGACCTTCACGCCTTCCGGCCCGAGTGCCTGCCAGGTCGACTGCTGGTCGTTGTGCGAGCCGAGGGCCTGAGGCCGCGGCTTGGAGTTCGACGTGTACTCGGTGCGGGTGAGCGGCACGACCAGCGGCCCGGCGTTGGCGAGCACCGCGAGCCGCCCGGAGGCGAAGAGGCTCTGGACCTCGGGCATGCTCGGATGGAGTGCGTACGTGTTGGGCGCGTTCTCGGTCGAGACGGTGAACTTGGGCGCGATCGGCAGCACGCCGCCGAGACGCGCGGGCGAGGCCCGGGTGGCGGCGCCGTTCGCCGCCGTCCCGGGTGCAAGCAGCGCGATCGGATCCTGGCCGGTGTTCCTCATCCGCGTGTACTCGGCGAACGAGGTCGCGTCGGTGCGCAGCACCATGTTCGACGAGTCGTTGCCGCCGTACAGGAACAGGCAGACGATGGCCTTGTAGTCGGGAAGCGTCTGCGCGACCGCCGTGCCAAGGCTCGCGAGATTGAGCGCGAACGGCGCACCGGCGGCGCCGACCGAGCCCGAGACGATCGACGCGGTGCGCAGGAACCGGCGGCGTTCAGCGTTGAATTGCGACATGGTCGTTCTCTACTTCTGGATCAGGTAGTCGGGCGAGGACATCGACAGGAAGACGGCGATGTAGACCCGGTCGAGCTTGGCCGCGTCGATCGCGGCCTGGTTGGTCGACGTCGGCGCCGGCGCGCCGCTCGCGGGCGTGCCCGGCGGGAGCACCGCCGCCGGGATCGCGCGGCTCGTGACCGCCGTCACCAGCTGCGTCTTCAGCGCGGCCGGCATCGTGCCGCCGAAGAGGAGCAGGTCCATGCGGTCGACGAGGCCGGCCGGCACGGCGGCGACGGCGAGTTCAGCGGTGTAGTCCTGCTGGATGTCGCGCGTGGTGCTCAGCTGCGTCCAGGTGCGGATGTAGTTCATGTAGCCCGCGACCGAGAGCTCGTGGGTGAGCTGCATCTCGGGGACGACGAGGCCGGCGTCGGACAGGCTCTTGCCCGACGGCACGTAGCCGGGCCGGAAGAAGTTGAAGACCGTCGGCGCGAACATCGGCGTCTGGTTCAGGCTCGTCGCCGGGCTGTCGGTGAGGCCGATGCCGGTGTAGCGGCCGCTCGTCGACTTCGCCTTGAACGCGCGCAGCATGTGCGACAGGCGCAGCACTGGCTCGCGCAGCTTGCCGGCGCTCGTCGAGGTGCCGACGGCGCGCGCTTCCGGGTCGAGCAGGATCGCCTTCCACACCGCCTTCATGTCGCCGCGAACGCCGCTGCCGTTGTCGTTGAACTTGGCCGCGACGCGGGCGACGTAAGCCGGGCTCGGGTCGCTGCTGACGAGGCGCTGGATCAGCTGCTTGCCGATGAACGGGCCGACGTTCGGGTTGTTGAAGAGGGTGTCGAGCGCGATCTTCACGTCGCCCGTGACATCAGCCGTCGTCTGCGGCGCGATCGTCACGCCGAAAAAGTTCTTGGCGCTGACCGAGTGGAAGCTGGTGTTGGCCGTGTAGCCGTTGTAGTCCTGCATCGGCAACCAGTCGCGCGACGGATCGGGGTTGCCGCCGAAGAAGCGCGCGTTGGTGCGGTCGGTGAGGTTCGGGCCCGCGTACCAACTGAGGCCGGTGAACACCTGCGACAGGCCGTCGAGGTCGGCCGGCCTGTAGGCCACGACCGGCGCGCCCGCGGACATCATCGTCGAGCCGTCGAGATTGAGCTTGTACTGGCCGACCGAGAAGAGCTGCGTGATCTCGCGCGCGAAGTTGAGGTCGGGCACGCGGCCGGTGAGCGGGTCCTCCTTCTGGTTCTTCAGGTGGGACAGGAAGATTCCCATCATCGGGTGATAGGTGACGCCCTCGAGCAGGTCGCGGAAGTTGCCGAACGCCTTCTCGCCGAGCATGTCGTAGTACGAAGCCACGCCGCGCGGCTGCGCCTGCAGCGTCGCGTTGGAGAACGAGATCACGAAGATCTCCGACAGCGCGAACGCGGCGCGCTGGCGCAGCTGGTCGTCGGCGCCGAGCGCCTGGCTCCACCACGAGTCGAAGAAGTTGACCTCGCTGATCTGCTGGCCGATCGCGACCGCGTCGGCGGTCGCCTGGTTGAGGTAGATGCGGTGCAGCGTCTGCGGCTTGGCGAACTGCTCGTCGAGCCAGGCCGAGTACTGCATCGTCGCGAGGCGATCGATGTCGGCGCTGCTCGGTCCCATCGTCGACTGGGCGAGAAAGCGCGAGGCTTCGGCCTTGCTCGGCGTCGAGGCCGCGGCGGCCGGAGCGGGTGCAGGACCGGGCGCGGCAGCCCCGCCGTCGCTGGCGCTGTTGCCGCCGCCGCACGCGCCCAGGGCGAGCAGGAGCACCGTCGTCGCCGCGCCGAGAGCGCGTCGCGCCAGCGCTTCGCGCCCGAAGCCCACTGTTTGGAATGTGTTCACCGTCGACCCTTGAAAGACGCATGAAGTCATGCGCGTCGACGAAGCTCGCGTCGCCGCAAGTCGTCGACGCACGTCGACCTTCGAGCATGGCAGGGCGACGCGTGACGATGTCAGCGAGTCTTGAAAGGTTCTGCCGCAGTCGTAAGCAAACGCTGTCGCGCCGCTCGGCGCATGAGCGCCGGCTGAGGGTCGCCGGCACGAGCCAGCGACATGGCCGTCAGAGCAGCGGTGTCAGCGCCCGCTCCGCGTCCTGCGCCGAGACCCTGCTGCGCTCGGCCCAGCTCTTGAGCTGGTCGCGGCCGATCTTGCCGACGTTGAAGTACGTCGACTCGGGATGCGCGAAGTAGAACCCCGCGACGCTCGCCGCCGGCAGCATCGCCATGCTCTCGGTGAGCTGCATGCCGATCTCGTCGGCACCGAGCGCACGGAAGAGATCGCGCTTGACCGTGTGATCGGGACAGGCCGGATAGCCGGGCGCCGGACGGATGCCGCGGTAGCGCTCGGCGACGAGACCCGCGGTGTCGAGTGCCTCTTCGGCGGCGTAGCCCCAGAAGTCGGTGCGCACGCGCTGATGGAGCCGCTCGGCGAAGGCTTCGGCCAGTCGATCGGCGAGCGCCTTCAGCATGATGCCGCTGTAGTCGTCGAGGTCGGCCGCGAACTGCTGCTCCTTCTTGTCGACGCCGAGGCCGGCGGTGACGGCGAAGAGGCCGATGTAGTCGTTCCTGCCCGAGCCCTTGGGCGCGATGAAGTCGGCCAGGCAGCGGCTCGGGCGCATGATTCCGTCGACGATCGGCCGCACGCTCTGCACGCGCAGGCCGCGCCAGGTGAAGAGCACGTCGCTGCGGCTCTCGTCGCTGTAGACCTCGATGTCGTCGTCGCCGACCGTCGCCGCCGGATAGAGGCCGACGACGCCGTTGGCACGCAGCCACCGGCCGTCGATCACGCGACGCAGCATCCGCTTGCCGTCGGAGAACAGGCGCCGCGCCGATTCGCCGACGATCTCGTCGGTGAGGATCGCCGGGTACGCGCCCGCGAGCTCCCAGGTCTGGAAGAACGGACCCCAGTCGATGACCTCGGCGATCTCGGCGAGATCCTGATTCTTGAGGATGCGCCGGCCGATGAACTTCGGCACCGGCGGTGTGTACGACGGCCAGTCGATCGGCGTCTTGTTGGCGCGCGCCTCCGCGAGCGTGACCAGCGGCACGGCCTTCTTGCTCTCGTGCTGATGGCGCACGCGGGCGTAGTCGGCCTCGAGCTCGGCGACGTAGGCAGCGGCGCGATCGTCGGAGAGCAGCTCGCTGCAGACGCCGACCGAGCGGCTCGCGTCGGGCACGTAGACGACCGGGCCTTCGTAGTGCGGCGCGATCTTCACCGCGGTGTGGACGCGGCTCGTCGTCGCCCCGCCGATCAGGAGCGGGATCTTCCTGATGCGGAAGAAGTCGTCGCGCTGCATCTCCGAGGCGACGTGCTGCATCTCTTCCAGGCTCGGCGTGATCAGGCCCGACAAGCCGATGATGTCGGCGCCTTCGACCTTCGCCTTGGCGAGGATGTCCTGGCACGCGACCATCACGCCCATGTTGACGACCTCGAAGTTGTTGCACTGGAGGACGACGGTGACGATGTTCTTGCCGATGTCGTGGAC
>JBBRZP010000161.1:0-8995 GCA_038236565.1 Burkholderiales bacterium
AGTCGCTGCCGCTCCTGCAGTCGCTCGCCACGCAGCACGACGTCGTCGTCGAGACGCGCCGCGCCGAGGGCGTCGCGCTCGCCGACCCGACCCGGCTGCGGCAGGTGCTCATCAACCTGCTGTCGAACGCGATCAAGTACAACCGGCGCGGCGGCCGCGTGGTGGTCGAGACCTCCGCCGACGGCGTCGGGGCGCGGCTGACGGTGCGAGACACCGGCCGTGGCCTCACCCAGACGCAGATCGCCGAGCTGTTCGAGCCGTTCAATCGCTTCGGCGTCGAGCACGAAGGCATCGAGGGCACTGGCATCGGCCTGACGATCGTCAAGACACTGGTCGACGGCATGGGCGGACGGATAGCCGTCGCGAGCGAGCCCGGAAGCGGCACCACGTTCGAGGTGACGCTGCCGGTCGCGCTGGCGACGGCCGCCGCGGCGTCGGCGGTCGAGTCGCTGCCGCAACCGATGCCGGACGGCCGTCGCTCGGCGGCGATCCACGGCAAGATCCTCTACATCGAGGACAACCACGTCAACGTGCTGCTCGTCGAGGAGCTCGTGAAGAGCCTGGGCGGGCTCACGATCGTCTCCGAGGCGACCGGCGCGGCAGGCGTCGCGCGCGCGACGAGCTTTCGTCCTGACCTCGTCCTCGTCGACATGCAGCTGCCCGACTTCGACGGCTACGAAGTGCTGCGCCAGATCCGCGCCGCGCCCGCGACGCGATCGATCCCGTGCGTCGCGCTCTCGGCAAACGCGATGAGCGAGGACATCGAGCGCGGGCTCGCCGCCGGCTTCGCCGAGTACTGGACCAAGCCGATCGATTTCGGCGTCTTCATCACCGCGCTGCAGCGATTCTTTCCCGGCGCGCCGTCGCAACGCGAGCCGGCAGACCACGCGCAGGGCGTGTCGGGCGGCTAGCTGGTCGGCTCGAGCAGGCCGCGCTGGCGCAGCATCGGCTCGGCCCTCGGGCCACGACCGCGGAACGCGCGGTACGCGGCGCCGGGTTCGATCGAGTTGCCCGACGAGTAGATGAAGCGCGCGAGGCGGCGCGCGACTTCCGGATCGAACGGATTGCCGGCCTCGACGAAGGCCTCGAAGCCGTCGGCGTCGAGCACCTCGGCCCACAGGTAGACGTAGTAGCCGGCGGCGTACGACGAGCCCGAGAACAGGTGCTGGAAGTGGGTCAGCCGGTGGTTGACGCCGACGCCCGCGGGCAGGCCGAGCCGCTCCCACTGCGCCCGCTCGAACGCGACGACGTCGATCGGCGTGCTCTCGGTGCGCGCATGCGCCGCCATGTCGACCAGGGCCGACGCGGCGTAGCGGACGGTCTCGAAGCCCTGATTGAAGTGGCGCGCCTCGTGCAGCCGCGCGATCAGCGCATCGGGAATCGGCGCGCCGGTCTCGTGGTGGCGGGCGTGGCGTTTGAGCACCTCGGGCTCCTCGAGCCAGTGCTCGAAGATCTGCGACGGCAGCTCGACGAAGTCGCGCAGGACGTTGGTGCCCGACACGCGCTCGTAGGTGACGTTCGAGAGCAGACCGTGCAGGCCGTGGCCGAACTCGTGGAAGAGCGTGCGCGCGTCGTCGAAGCTGAGCAGCGTCGGTGCGCCCTTGGCGCCCTTCGCGAAGTTGTTGTTGTTGACGATGATCGGCAGCACCGCCGCCGTGCCGTCGCCGCCGTTGCGCGACTGCATGCGATAGGCGCTCATCCAGGCGCCGCTGCGCTTGCTCGGCCGGGCAAAGTTGTCGTGCAGGAACACGCCGATCGTCTGCGCGGCGGCGTCGCGCACCTCGTAGACGCGCACGTCCGGGTGGTAGACGGCGATGTCCGGACAGGCGACGAACTCGACGCCGAAGAGACGTGACGCACAGTCGAACGCCGCCCCGACCATGCTCTCGAGCGAGAAGTAGGGCTTGATCTCGGCCTCGTCGAGCTCGAACCGGACCTGGCGCACCTTCTCCGCGTAGAAGCGCCAGTCCCAGGGCTCGACGACGGCGGGCTCACCGCGTGACAGGGCCAGTGCCGAGAGCGCGACGCGCTCCTGCTCGACCCGGACCTTCGCCGGCGCCCAGACCCGCTCGAGCAGCGCGGTCACGGCCGCCTGGCTCTGCGCCATCGTGTCGCTGAGCGCGAAGTCGGCATAACTCGCGTAGCCGTGCAGGCGTGCCTGCTCCAGCCGCAACGTCAGGATCTCGGCGGCGACGCTGCTGTTGTCGTTGGCGCCGGGATGCTCGCCGCGCGAGGTCAGCGCGCGCCACGCTTCCTCGCGCAGGTCGCGCCGCTCCGAGAAGGTCAGGAAGGGAACGATGTGCGAGCGCGACAGCGTGATCACCGCGGCACCCTCGACGCCGCGCTCGAGCGCGGCCTGGGCCGCGGCCGCGCGCACGAACGGCGGCAAGCCGGCGAGATCGGCCTCGCTCCCGAGCAGCAGCTGGAACGCCGATTCGTCGGCGAGGACGTTCTGGCCGAAGGTCGTGGTGAGCTCGGCGAGGCGCTGCATCACCTCGGCGTGACGCGCCTGCTCGGCCGGCGCGAGCTTGGCGCCGGCACGGACGAAGTCGATGTGGAAGCGCTCGACGACGCGTCGCTGCTCGTCACTCAGGCCGAGCCGGTCGCGCGTCGCGTGCAGCGCGTCGACGCGCACGAACAGGGCGGCATTGTTGTAGACCCGGCTGTCGTGCCCGGCCAGGATCGGCGCCATCTCGCGCTCGACCGCCTGCAGCGCCGGCGAGGTCTCGCTCGACGTCAGGTTGTGGAACAGCGCGCCGATCCGCTCGAAGACGCGGCCGGCGCAGTCGAGGGCGGCGATCGTGTTCTCGAAGGTCGGCGGCGCAGCCTGTGCCGCGATCGCCTCGATGTCGGCCAGGTGGCGCGCCATCGCTTCGCGCAGCGCCGGCGCGAAATGCTCGGCGCGGATGTCGGCGAACGGCGGCAGACCGAACCGGCCGGTCCAGGGAGCGAGCAGCGGGTTGGCGCTCATTTCTTGCGCTGGATGTCGGCGAGGTCGCGGTCGTCGTAGCGGCGGTTGCTGCACGCCGTCGCATAGCCGTCCTGCGCCGCCTGGATGTCTTCGACGTCCTTGTTGTAGGTCCCGGCCTTGGCCTGATAGTCGTCGATCAGCGCGTTGCGCGCGACGATCTTCTCGTTGTAGGCGTCGACCAGCTCCTTCTTGGTCCGGTCGAGGGTCGCCTGCAGGTCGGCCATCTCGGCGCCGGTCCGGTCGATCTCGGCCTTCGCGGCGACGAGGTCTGCCTTGCCTTTGAGCACGGCATCGTTGCGTTGGCGCAAGGTGTCCTTCTGCGCCATGCATTCACGCAGTTGCGCCTGGCTCAGAACAGCTGTCTTGGACGGCGGCGCGGACGCGGCGCGCGGCTTGTCGGCAGCGCGTGCGCCTGGCGCCCACGACAGCACGACCGCTGCGGCGCAGGCGAGACATGCGGCGCGCCGGCGCCGGGACGAAACGAATGCGGGAGTCGGAAAGTTCATGCGGAATCATGCCACCACGGGCGTTCGCATCGTCACGAACTCCTCGGCAGCGGTCGGGTGAATGCCGAGGGTCGCGTCGAACACGGCCTTGGTGGCGCCGGCCTTCATCGCGACCGCGAATCCCTGGATCGTCTCGCCCGCGTCGGCGCCGACCATGTGCAGGCCGACGACGCGATCGTTGGCATCGTCGACGATGAGCTTCATGAGCGTCCGCTCGCTGCTCTTCGAGAGCGTGTGGCGCAGCGCCTTGAACTCGGTGCGGTAGACGCGGATCTTCTCGAACCGGCCGCGCGCGTCCTGCTCCGACAGGCCGATCGTGCCGATGCTCGGATGCGTGAACACCGCCGTCGGGATGTGCAGGTAGTCGACACGACGCCCGGCGCCGCCGAAGAGATCGTCGACCAGCGCCATCGCCTCGGCGAGCGCGACCGGCGTGAGCTGGACGCGGTCGATGACGTCGCCGACGGCGTAGACGCTCGGCACGTTGGTGCGAAAGCGTTCGTCGACGACGACCGCGCCGTTGATGTCGAGCGCGACGCCGATCTCCTCGAGGCCGAGGCCGGCGGTGTTCGGCGCGCGCCCGGTCGCGTAGAGGACGGTGTCGGCCTCGATCGTGCTGCCGTCGCCGAGGACGACGCGCGTCATCGTCGCCGCGCTGCCCTCTTCGAGCGCCGCGACGGTCGCGCCGACGCGAATGTCGACGCCCTTCTTCTTCATCTCGGCGGCGATGAAGTGGCGGACGTCGTGGTCGAAGCCGCGCAGGATCTGCTCGCCGCGATAGAGCTGCGTCACCTCGGCGCCGAGGCCGTTGAAGATCGACGCGAACTCGCACGCGATGTAGCCGCCGCCGACGACGACGAGGCGGCGCGGGAAGCGCGCGAGGTCGAAGATCTCGTTCGAGCTGATGGCGCGCTCGCCGCCGGGCACGTCGGGCGGCACCGGCCAGCCCCCGGTGGCGACGACGATGCGCTCGGCGCGATGGCGCACGCCGGCGACCTCGACCTCGTTCGGCCCGACGATGCGCGCGCGTCCGCGCAGGACCGTCGCGCCGGCGTCGGTGAGGAGCTCGCCGTAGATGCGGTTCAGGCGCGCGATCTCGCCGGCGCGGTTGGCCTTCAGCGTCGCCCAGTCGAAGGTCGGCGGCGCGACGCTCCAGCCGAAGCCCTGCGCTTCCTCGAAGCTGTCGGCGTAGTGCGCGGCGAAGCTGTAGAGCTTCTTCGGGATGCAGCCGAGGTTGACGCAGGTGCCGCCGAGCGCGGCGTCTTCGGCGACCGCGACACGCGCGCCGCGCGTCGCCGCCAGGCGCCCGGCGCGAACGCCGCCGCTGCCCGCGCCGATGATGAAGAGATCGAACGCGGAGTCGCTCATGGCCGTGGCCTGCATCCGGTCACTTGAGGGCCTTCTGCAGCAGCTCCGTGACCAGCCCGTTGAGCCCGTCGGCATGCGTCGCGCTCTTCTCGCGCAAGGTCGCGGCCAGGTCGGCGGGCAGCTTGCAGGCGAACGGCACGAGACCGGCCGCCGCATCGATCCGGCGCTGCTCGCGGCGGTCGACGACGTCGCCCGCGCCCTGACCGAACCGACCGGAGGCGCCCGCGGCCTTCATCTGGCCGCCGACCTTCTTGGCCATCATCTTGTCGAGATCGGACTTCTTCATGCTCATGGCGATCGCCTTTCGTGCAAGGCAGGGATTGTCGCGCGCTGTGGCACAGTCGGCCCGTGGCCCAGAAAGCGACCGTCTGCAAGGCCGAGCTCCAGATCGCGGACATCGACCGGTCGCTCTACGCCGATCATCTCGTGACCCTCGCCCGGCATCCGTCCGAGACCGACGAACGGATGATGATCCGCCTCCTCGCCTTCGCCCTCAACGTGCCTGCCGACGACCGTGGCGGCGCGCTCGAGTTCGCCAAAGGCATGTGGGAGCCGGAAGAGGCCGAGCTCTGGCAGAAGGACCTGACCGGACGTCTCCTGCACTGGATCGAGGTCGGCCAGCCCGAAGAGCGTCGCCTGGTGAAGGCGAGCAACCGCGCCGACAGGGTGACCGTCTACGCCTTCAGCCACGGCGCGCCGGCATGGTGGGCAGGCCTCGGCAGCCGGGTCGGCCGCGGCGGCAACGTCGAGGCCTGGCTGATCCCGTCCGAGCAGAGTCGCGCGCTCGCGTCGCTGGCCCGGCGCAGCATGAAGCTTCAGGTCAACCGCCAGGACGGCGTCGTCTTCGTTGCCGACGCCGAGCGCTCGATCGAGATCGTGCCGGCGCGCCTGTCGCAGGCACCGCGATGATCGCGGCGGCGCCGACCGACCCCGCGTCGGTGATCGACTTCTGGTTCGGCCTGCCGACCGACCCGGAACACGGCAAGGACCGCAAGGCATGGTTCGCCAAGGACGAGGCCTTCGATGTCAAGGTGCGGCGCCGCTTCGGTACAACGATCGAGCAGGCGCTGCGCGGCGAGCTCGACGACTGGGCCGGCGAGGCGCGATCCGCGCTCGCCCGCATCCTGGTGCTCGACCAGCTCACCCGCAATGCGTTTCGCGACACGCCGCGTGCCTTCGCCGGCGACGCGCTCGCGCTGGCCGCGGCGAGCCGGATGGTCGGCGAGCGATCGGACAAAGCGCTGCCGACCTTCATGCGCGCCTTCGTCTACATGCCCTTCGAACACGCCGAAGGGCTGGCGATGCAGGACGAGGCAGTGCGCCTCTTCAAACGTCTCGTGGCCGAGGATCCGGCCGAGAGCTCGAAGCTCGACTACGCACATCGCCATCTCGCCGTGATCGAGCGCTTCGGGCGATTCCCGCATCGCAACGCGGTCCTCGGCCGCCAGTCGACAGCCGAGGAGATCGCGTTCCTGAAGCTTCCCGGCTCGGGCTTCTAGTGCCGGCCCGGGCCGCGATCAGGGGCGACGTGGGTTGTCGGGATGGCGGTCGTAGCGGTTCGGCACGCCGTCGCCGTCGCGATCGCCGCGTCCCCACGCGCCCTGCCTGAAGCGCCAGCGATCACCTTCCTGCACCCACGTCGGCTGCGCGTAGACATAACCGCGGCGCTCGCGCGCCCACTTGCCGTTGACCCAGACGTGGCGATTGCCGCGCCAGTTCCAGTAGCCCGGCGTCCAGAGGTAGCCCGGACGCGCCGCGGGCACGACCTCGACGCGCGGCGGCGGCGGCCCGACGCGGACGACGATCTGGGCCTGTGCGGCGGCGGCCGCAAAGGTGGTCGACGCAATGGCGATCAGCGCGAGGGTCTTGAATCTTGTCGTCATGGAAGATCTCCGTGGTCTTGACAGGGCCATCATGGAACAACGCCCGCCGCGGACCCGTCGGAGCCGGCCGGCTCCCGTCGTAGGCCTGGTCCCTGGCAGGTGAAGTCTCGTGTCTGCAGCGTGAACGGACGCGCTCAGGGGCCGTCGACGGACCACGTAGCTCCGAAGAAGAAGTGGACGACGCCGAGACAGACGCCGAGCCCTCCGCGCGACGGCGGCACCACGCTCGTCAGTGGTTGTCCCTTGGCACGAACGGCCCGAGCGGCACGTTCTCGCCGTCTGGCTCGGCTTCGTCGGGCCGCGGCACGAAGGCGCCGCGCTTGCCGACGAGGAAGTCGAGGTCCGCGCCCTGGTCGGCCTGCAGCACCGTGTCGACGTAGAGCTTCCAGTAGCCGCTGCCCAGCGCCGGCGCGGGCGCCTTCCACGTCTTCATGCGCTCGGCCAGCTCGGCGTCGCTGATGTCGAGGTGGATGCGCCGGTTGGGCACGTCGAGCTCGATGAAGTCGCCGGTGCGCACCGCGGCCAGCGGTCCGCCCGCGGCCGCTTCGGGCGCGGTGTGCAGGACGACCGTGCCGTAGGCGGTGCCGCTCATGCGCGCGTCGCTGATCCGGACCATGTCGGTGATGCCCTTGCGCAGCACCTTCGGCGGCAGCGGCATGTTGCCGACCTCGGCCATGCCGGGATAGCCCTTCGGCCCGCAGTTGCGCAGCACCATGACGCAGGTCTCGTCGATGTCGAGGTTCTCGTCGTCGATCCGGTGGTGGAAGTCCTCGATCGTGTCGAAGACGACGGCGCGGCCGCGGTGGACCATCAGCGACGGCGTCGCCGCGCTCGGCTTGATGATCGCGCCGCGCGGCGCGAGGTTGCCGCGCAGCACCGCGATGCCGGCCTTGGCCTTGAACGGCGCGTCGAACGGCTTGATGACCTCGGTGTTGAAGTTCTCCGCGCTCTCGATGTTCGCGCCGACGGTCTGGCCGTTGGCGGTCACCGCGTCGAGGTGGAGCAGCGACGAGATCTCCTTCATCACCACCGGCAGGCCGCCGGCGTAGCAGAAGTCCTCCATCAGGTGCGCGCCCGAGGGCTGCAGGTTGACGAGGCAGGGCAGCTCGCTCGCAAGCCGGTCGAAGTCGTCGATGTTGAGCTTGACCCCGATGCGTCCGGCGATCGCGATCAGGTGGATCACCGCGTTGGTCGAGCCGCCGATCGCCGCGAGCGTGACGATCGCGTTCTCGAATGCCTCGCGCGTCAGGATGTCGGACAGCGTCTGGTCCTCGTGGACCATCTCGACGATGCGCCGGCCCGCCGAGCGCGCGAGCACGTTGCGACGGCCGTCGACCGCGGGATAGGCAGCGTTCCCCGGCAGGCCGAGACCGAGCGCCTCGACCATCGAAGCCATCGTGCTCGCCGTGCCCATCGTCATGCAGTGGCCGTGGCTCCTGTGCATGCAGCTCTCGGCGTCGAAGAACTGCTCGAGCTTGAGCGTGCCGGCGCGCACCTGCTCGCTCATGCTCCACACGCCGGTGCCCGAGCCGAGCTCCTGACCGCGCCACTTGCCGTTGAGCATCGGTCCGCCCGAGACGCCGATCGTCGGCAGGTCGACGCTCGCCGCGCCCATCACCAGCGACGGCGTCGTCTTGTCGCAGCCCATGAGCAGCACGACGCCGTCGAGCGGATTGCCGCGGATCGACTCCTCGACGTCCATCGACGCGAGGTTGCGGTAGAGCATCGCCGTCGGCCGGAGCAGCGTCTCGCCGAGCGACATCACCGGGAACTCGAGCGGAAAGCCGCCCGCCTCGTAGACGCCGATCTTGACCTGCTCGGCCAGGGTGCGGAAATGCGAGTTGCAGGGCGTCAGTTCGCTGAAGGTGTTGCAGATGCCGATCACCGGGCGACCGTCGAACTGGTCGTGCGGCACTCCCTTGCCCTTCATCCAGCTGCGGTAGTTGAAGCCGTCGCGGTCCTGGCGGCCGAACCACTGCTGGCTGCGCATGTCCTTCGCCTCGCGGCGCGGCTTCTTCTTCGGATCGCTCATGTCGCCCTCCTTGGGCTCATTCCTTCACCGAGCCCGTGAGCCCCGAGACGTAGTACTCGACGAAGAACGAGTAGATGAAGGCCACCGGCAACGAGCCGAGCAACGCGCCGGCCATCAGCGGCCCCCAGTGATAGACGTCGCCTTCGACCAGCTCGGTGACGACGCCGACCGGAACGGTCTTGATCTCCGACGAGGAGATGAAGGTGAGCGCGTAGATGAATTCGTTCCAGGACAG
>JBBRZP010000162.1:0-8944 GCA_038236565.1 Burkholderiales bacterium
ACGGGGGTAAGGGGGCGCCGTCTTCAAAAACAGCACTTGCCCCATCCAGCACCTCCCTGCGCAGCCACGTTCAGCCCTAAACGCCCTGATCACGTCGCTAATGCCGCGAAATTCGGGACTGACGAAATGTCCGGGCTAGCCCGCGTCGACCGGCTTGCCGGCCCACGCGAGCGCCAGCGCTTCCGCGACCTCGATGCCGTCCACCGCGGCCGACATGATCCCGCCGGCGTAGCCCGCGCCTTCGCCGGCCGGGTACAGGCCGCGCACGTTGACGCTCTGCCGATCGCGACTTCGCGTCACGCGCAGCGGCGCCGACGTTCGCGTCTCGACGCCGGTGAGCACCGCATCGGCCATCGCGAATCCGGCGATCTGGCGCTCGAACGCCGGCAGCGCTTCGCGGATCGCCTCGATCGCATAGAGCGGTAACGCGGGCGCGTCGCTGGCGCCCAGATCGACCGGCCGCACGCCCGGCCGATACGACGGCTCCACGGCGCCGAACGCCGTCGACGCGCGGCCCGCGAGGAAGTCGCCGACGCGCTGTCCGGGCGCGACGAAGCCGCCGCCGCCGAGCTCGAACGCGCGCGACTCCCAGAAGCGCTGGAAGGCGATGCCGTCGAGGACACTTGCGGCAGCGTCGGCAGCGGTCGATGCGACCGCGGCGCGGTAGTCCGACGGCTGGATGCCGACGACGATGCCGGCGTTGGCGTTGCGCTCGTTGCGCGAGTACTGGCTCATGCCGTTGGTGACGACGCGCCCGGGTTCCGACGTCGCCGCGACGACCGTGCCGCCGGGACACATGCAGAAGCTGTAGACGCCGC
This sequence comes from Burkholderiales bacterium, assembly GCA_038236565.1. GTDB lineage: Bacteria > Pseudomonadota > Gammaproteobacteria > Burkholderiales > Burkholderiaceae_C > Schlegelella_A. Next base: position 819 of record JBBRZP010000162.1, read on the forward strand.
GCCCGTTCTTCGCCTGGTGCACGAGCTTGTAGTCGGCGGCGCCGAGCCGCGGATGTCCCGCGCTCGGGCCGAAGCGGGCGCTGTCGATCAGCGATTGCGGATGCTCGATGCGAAAGCCGATCGAGAACGGCTTGGGCTCGAGGAACACCCCGCGCGTGTGGAGCATCGCGAACGTGTCGCGCGCGCTGTGGCCCGGCGCGAGGACGACGTGATCCACGGAGATCTCCTCGCGCTGCTCGACGCCGTCCCTGGCGCTTGCGACGACGAGGCCGCGGACCCTGCCGCCGTCGATGTGCAGGTCGACGACGCGCGCGCCGAAACGGATCTCGCCGCCGAGAGCCTCGATCGTCGCGCGCATCTTCTCGACCACGCCGACGAGCCGGAAGGTGCCGATGTGCGGCTTGGCGACGTAGAGGATTTCCTCGGGCGCGCCGGCGACGACGAGCTCGTCGAGAACCTTTCGCATGAGGTGGCGCGGATCGCTGATCTGGCTCCAGAGCTTGCCGTCGGAGAACGTGCCTGCGCCGCCTTCGCCGAACTGCACGTTCGACTCCGGATCGAGCACGCCGCGTCGCCACAGTCCCCACGTGTCCTGCGTGCGTTCGCGCACGGCCGGTCCGCGCTCGAGCACGAGCGGCCGCAAGCCGGCCTGCGCGAGGATCAGCGCCGCGAAGATGCCGCAGGGGCCGAAGCCGACGACGACCGGTCGAGGCCGGCCGCTCGCTGCGACATCCGCCGGCGCGACCCCGACGGCGCGATAGCGCGTGTCGGGCGTCGGCTTCACGTGCACGTCGCCGGCGTGACGCACGAGCACCATCGCGGCGTCGTCGACCTCGCAGTCGACCGTGTAGACGAAGACGATCGCCGACTTCTTGCGGGCGTCGTAGCCGCGGCGAAAGACCGAGACGGCACGCAGCGCGCCGTCGGCGATGCCGAGCCGCGCGACGATCGCCGCGCGCAGGTCGGCATCGACATGGTCGAGCGGCAATCGGAGTTCGGTGAGGCGCAGCATGACGGGAGCGAGCGACGATTGTCGGCGCCGCGCCGACGGCCTCGCGTCAGCGGAACGCTTCGACGCGCGTCGCGCCCATCAGCGGCTCGAGCAGACGGCCGAGCGGACGCAGCACCGAGTAGCGCGCTGTCACCTTGTGCGCGTAGGCGAAGAAGCGCGGCAGATCGGCGCTGTAGGCCGGCTTGCCGTCGCGATGCTTGAGGCGCGAGAAGATGCCGAGCACCTTCAGATGGCGCTGCAGGCCCATCCACTCGACGCCGCGCCAGAACTCGCCGAAGTCCGCGTCCACGGGCAGTCCGGCCTGGCGCGCGGCCTGCCAGTAGCGGATCGCCCAGTCGATCTCCTGCTCCTCCTCCCACGAGATGAACGCGTCGCGCAGGAGCGCATCGATGGCGTAGGTGATGGCGCCGAAGGCGGCGTCCTGGAAAGCGAGGATGCCGGGATTCGGGTCGGCGACCATCAGGTTGCGCGGCATCCAGTCGCGGTGGACCGCGACGCGCGGCGCGGCGAGCGCGCCGGCGACGAGCCTGTCGCAGGCATCGGCCCATGTCGCGGACTCGGCATCGGTCCACGTCACGCCGCACTCGCGCGTGACGCACCAGTCGGGGAAGAGCGCGAGCTCGCGGCGCAGCATCGCGTCGTCGTAGGCGGGCAGCGACGCGCCGGGCACCTTCAGCTGCCAGGTGACGAGCGCCGCGATCGCGTCGCGCATCAGCGCATCCGCTCGCTTCATGTGGCCCTTGGCCTGCGCGTCGAGCAGCGCGGCGAGGTAGAGATCGTTGCCGAGATCATCGAGGAGGAGGAAGCCGTTCGCTTCGTCGGCCTCGAGCACGCGCGGCGCGTGCAGGCCGGCCGCGGCGATGAGGCCGGCGACGTGGACGAAGGGCCGCACGTCTTCCTGCGGCGGCGGCGCGTCCATGACGATGACGCTGCCGACGCCGCTGCGGTCGGCGCGCAGATAGCGGCGAAAGCTCGCGTCGCTCGACGCGGGCCGCAGGGTCCGGGTGGCGATGCCGTGGCGCGGCGCGATCGCCGCCAGCCAGGCCGCGAAGGACAGCGCGCGCGCGGGATCTGCCCACGCGATGGCGGGCGGAGGTTGGGGGACGTTGTGCACGGGCAAGGGCGGAGTGGCGCGAGGCACGCCTCGTGGATAATCGATTCTACAAATCGGTGCCTGCCGCCAGAGTGGCGCGGGGCGCCCGTCACGTCCGGTGGCGCTGCACGCGAGAGCCGGCTTCGCGCCTCCACGGTGCTTCCCGTCCGCGTCGCCCAGTGAGTCCAGCCGCTCGCCAAGATTCACCTTCCAGTGCCCGAGCGCGAAGACCCGAGCGCGTGCGCCTGCTCGTCGTCGTCACGCTCTTCGGCGGCTCGGTCGCGCACGCGCAACCGTCGGCCCCGACCGCCGCGGCGTCGGGTGTGGAGTTGCGCCAGGCCGACACGCTGACGTCGCCGCCGCGCGGCGATGCAGCGCGCCGGTTGCCGATCATCCTGCGCGCCAGAGAGATCCGGTCGCGTCCGAACCTCGACGCCGAAGCGCTCGGCGACGTCGAGTTCCGGCGCGGCGCGACCGTGATCCACGCTGATCGCCTGACCTACGACGAGGCCGAGGACCTCGCCCGCGCGACCGGCCACGTCGTCGTCAACCGCGACGGCAACGTCTTCGCCGGGCCCGAGCTGCAATTGCGGATCGAGCGCTTCGAGGGGTTCTTCCGCCTGCCGACCTATCGTTTCGCCAAGACCGGCGCCGGCGGCAAGGCGGCGCAGATCGAGTTCATCGACGACCAGCGCGCGACGGCGACCGAGGCCACGTACTCGAGCTGCAACGCGAGCGACGACGCCGAGCCGGTCTGGATCCTGAAGACGCGCGAGCTGCACATCGACAACGAGAGCAACGAAGGAGTCGCCCGCGACGCCGTGCTGCGCTTCTACGGCGTGCCGATCCTGGCGGCGCCGGTGTTCAGCTTTCCGCTCAGCGACGAGCGCAAGTCGGGCTTCCTGCCGCCGAGCCTGGGGATCGACAGCCGCAGCGGCCTGCAGACCGCGATTCCCTACTACTGGAACATCGCGCCGAACCGCGACGCGACCTTCACGATGAGCGAGAGCCTGCGGCGCGGCCCGGCCCTCGACAGCGAATTCCGCTACCTCGAGCCCGACTACTTCGGCACCGCGAACCTGAAGCTGATGCCGCACGACGCGACCGCGGACCGATCGCGCTACTCGCTGCGCGCCGACCACGAAGGGATCCTGCCCTACAACGCGTATGCGCAGCTGCGCGTGATGCGGGTCTCCGACGACGACTACTGGAAGGACTTCCCGGGCGAGGTGAAGAGCCTGACGCCGCGGCTGCTGCAGACCGATCTGCTCTTGACGCGGCCCTTCGGCGACTGGTCGGCCTATGCGCGCGCGCTGAAGTGGCAGGTGCTGCAGACGACCGATCCGACGACGCGCATCGATCCGCCGCCGTACGAGCGCGCGCCGCAGGTCGGAGCGCGCTACGCGGGGCCGTGGCGCGGCGGGCTCGACGTCGCCTTCGAAGGCGAGTTCAACCGCTTCGCCAATCCCAGCGACCACTATCTGCTGGAGCGCCAGACGGGCTTGCGCGCGCACGCGCTCGGCAGCATCCGCAGGCCGTTCTTCTCGCCGGGCTGGACGGTGACGCCGAAGCTGTCGTTCAACGCCGCGTCGTATGCATTCGACCTGCCGCTCGACGACGGACGGCGCAGTGCCACGCGGATGATCCCGACGGTGAGCGTGGACAGCGCCTGGACGCTCGAGCGCGACACGACCTTCTTCGGCCGCGCCGTGCGCCAGACGCTCGAGCCGCGCCTCTTCTACGTCAACACGCCGTATCGGCGCCAGGAGAACCTGCCGAACTTCGATGCCGCCGCCAAGGACTTCAACTTCGATTCCTACTTCACCGAGAACGCGTTCTCCGGTGTCGACCGGGTCTCCGACTCGAACCAGCTCACCGCCGGCATCACGTCGCGCGTCCTCGATCCGGAGACCGGCGCCGAGGCCTTGCGCGTCGGCCTGGCGCAGCGCTACCGCTTTCGCGACCAGCGCATCACGCCGGACAACGTGACGCTCAGCCAGCGCTATTCCGACGTGCTGGTGTTCGGCTCGACGACGCTCGTGCCGCGCTGGTCGTTCGACACCTCGGCGCAGTTCAATCCCGACAGTCACCGCATCGAGCGCTCGCTCGCCAGCGTTCGCTATTCGCCCGGGCCGTATCGCACGGTCGGGCTCGCGTACCGGCTGACGCGGGGCCTCTCGGAGCAGTTCGAACTCGGCTGGCAGTGGCCGGTCTACGGCCCGGCGCGGACCACCGCGCGACCGGCCGGCAGCAGCAGCTGCAGCGGCACGCTCTACAGCGTCGGCCACGTCAACTACAGCACCCAGGACAGCCGTCTCACCGACTCGATCGCCGGCTTCGAGTACGACGCCGGCTGCTGGATCGGACGCGTCGTCGTCGAGCGGCTCTCGACCGGACGCAGCGAAACGACGACGCGATTGCTCCTGCAGCTGGAACTCGTCGGCCTGTCCCGGCTCGGATCGAATCCACTCAAGGTGTTGAAGGACAATGTTCCAGGCTACCAACTCCTGCGCGACGAGCGCACGACGTCTTCTCCGTTCACCCCGTATGACTGATCCGCGATTCAACTGGCTTCGTGCGTTCGCTGCCATGGCGCTCGGCCTGGCCGGCGCGCACGCGAGCGCCCAGACCGGCGACTACATCGCCGCCGTCGTCAACCAGGAGCTCGTGACGGCGGGCGAGCTGCAGCAGCGGCTGGCGCGCATCCGCGACGACGCCGGTCGCAGCCGCACGCCGCTGCCACCGCCGGCAACGTTGAGAAAGCAGGTGCTCGACACCTTGATCGACGAGCGCGTCCTGGTCACGAACGCGCGCGAGAACGGCGCGCGAATCGAGGAGCCCGAGCTCGATCGCGCCGTGGCCAACATCGCCACGCAGAACCAGCTCACGATCCCGCAGCTGCGCGAGCGGCTGCGCCAGGAAGGGCAGTCCTACGCCAAGTTCCGCGACAACATCCGCGACCAGCTGATGGTCGAGCGCCTGCGCGAACGCGAGGTCGCGAACCGCATCCGGATCAGCGACGTCGACATCGACGACCTGATCGAGAAGCGCCGGATCGCGGCGGGCGGAGGCGTGCAGATCAACGTCGCCCAGATCCTGGTGCCGGTCCCCGAGGGAGCCAGCGATGCGGTGGTCGAGGAACGTCGCGCCAAGGCCGCCGCAGCACTCGCCCGCACTCGCGGCGGCGAGGATTTCGCGACGGTCGCGCGCGAAGTCTCGGAAGACGGCAATCGCGCCCAGGGCGGCGAGATCGGCCTGCGTCCGGCCGCACGGCTGCCCGACGTTTTTGTGAAGGTCGTCCAGGGGCTGAAGCCGGGCGAGATCGCCCCCGAGCTGCTGCGAAGCGGCGCGGGCTTTCACGTTCTGAAGCTGATCGAGCGCCATGAATCGGGCGCGTTCACGGTCGATCAATCGCGGGTGCGCCACATCTTGCTTCGGCCTTCGCCCGAGCTGTCGCCGGAAGCGGCGGCGCGTCGACTGGTGCAGTTCAAGCGCGACATCCAGAGCGGCACGAAAACGTTCGAGCAGCTCGCCCGCGACAACTCCGAGGACGGCAGCGCCGCCCAGGGAGGCGACCTCGGCTGGGCCTCGCCCGGAACGTTCGTGCCCGAGTTCGAGGAGGCGGTCGCCGCGCTGCCGGTCGGCGGACTCTCCGATCCGGTGACGACGCGCTTCGGACTGCACCTCATCCAGGTCGTCGACCGACGCCAGACGACGCTCGACCTGCGCCAGCAGCGCGAGCAAGCGCGCAACCTCCTGCGCGAGCAGAAGTTCGACGAAGCGTTCGCCGAATGGCTGCGCGACCTGCGCGGCCGCGCCTACATCGAGCTGCGCGACCCGCCGCAGGCGCAGTAGCGGCGGCGACTCCCGGCATCTCCTTGCATCGCGCCAAGAAGCGTTTCGGCCAGCACTTCCTCGTCGACGGATCGGTGATCGACCGGATCATCGACGGCATCGATCCCCGTCCCGGCCAGGCGCTGGTCGAGATCGGACCGGGACGAGGGGCGCTGACCTTCGCGCTGCTCGAGCGTTGCCGGCAGCTCACGGTGATCGAGCTCGATCGCGAGCTCGCAGCGCGGCTGCGCCGCACGGCCGGGCTCGAGGTCGTCGAGGCCGACGTGCTCGCGGTCGACTTCGGCACGCTTCCCGTGGCCGAAGGCGCCGGCAAGCTGCGCGTCGTCGGCAACCTGCCATACAACATCTCGACGCCGATCCTCTTTCATCTCCTCGAGGAAGCGACGCGCATCGAGGACCAGCACTTCATGCTGCAGAAGGAAGTCGTCGAGCGGATCGCGGCCGCGCCGGGAAAGAAGGATTACGGGCGGCTCAGCGTGATGCTGCAGTGGCGCTACGAGATCGAGTCGCTGTTCGACGTGCCGGCCGAAGCGTTCGATCCGCCGCCGCGCGTCGAGTCGGCGGTGCTGCGCATGACGCCGCGGGCGGCGCCTGCGGCGGTCGAGCCGGCGCTGCTGCGCGAGCTCGTGACCTCGGCCTTTTCGCAGCGCAGGAAGCTCCTTCGCCACACGCTGGGGCGCTGGCTCGAGGAGAGCGGCGCGAACGTACCCTTCGACACGCAGCGGCGCGCCGAGGAGGTTCCCGTCGATGAATATCTCAGGCTCGCGATCGCCGTGGCGGCGAGCCGGAGCGCCTCGACGCGCGAACGCTAGATCACGCCGCCGTCAGCCACATCGCGGTGTCGAACGCGCTGCTCATGAGCGGCATGTTCGCTCCGAAGCTGCTGTTCGCCGCTGTCTTCGCCACTGTCTTGACCGGCTTGTCGCTGCCGTTCACGCTGCCTGCTCCGGAGGCCACCTCGGTAGCCCGCTCCCATGACGCTGAATCCTGGGAGCGGGCTACTGAAAAGAATAGAAGCACCTGAACGGTACTTTGCGCTCCGCCCAGAAGTCGGCCGCGTCGCGGAACACGTCGAGCAGCTGCTCGCGCGCCTCGCGGTCGAAGCGGGGGTTGTCCGGCAGTTGCTCGAGCACGACCACGAAGCCCGGCTGCGGCCCGGCCTTGTGGACCAGGTCGGTCATGCAGTCGAACAGCGCGTCGAGGTTCTTGCCGAAGTGGGACGGGAAGACGAACGCCTCGGCGATCGCCTCGAGCACGTCCTGCTTGGATTGCGCAGCGGTGAGATTGGCGTAGAGGAAGTGCTGGTCGGCTTGATGCGCGGCCAGCATCAGGTCGTCGACGCGATAGGCTCGAATCGACTGCACGATATTCGGACGGACGGTCTGCAAAAGCATGTCGCGTTCCTCCTGTTCTAAGAAAACTGCTGCTGCGCTCATGGTGTGATGCGGTGGAAAGTCGCGTAGTGATCGTTGCTGTAGTAACAGGCTTGGGGAGCGCTCGGCTCCCTGCCGCCGCAGACGATGCGACGGGCGCCCCGGTCGCGCGCGCCGGGCGCCGCGACCGTGTATTCACGATAGAAGCCGCGCCTCTGGGGCGGCAGGATGCGCTCCCGGTTGGCGAAGACGATGCCGTCCTTCGGGTAGGCGAAGGGACCGCCGCTGCGGATCGCGCGGTCGACCGCCTGCGCCGGGGCCGGAAGTTCGGACAGCTGGACCGGCGCCGCCAGTGGCGCCTGCTCTCGGGCGTGGGCGTCCGACAGAGCCAGCAGCCCTGCGACACCGACGCACGCTCCCCACCGGAGCAGTGGCCGCCATCGCTGCAGCCGACCCGACAAAACCACGGGAAATCCCTGAGCCAAGAATCCGCAGATGTTACCGAATCAGGGCGGAAACCTCAACCCTGTGCCACATATTTGGGCAGTTTTGGCAGGGATTAAGTATGCGCACACTTGCCGTGCGTGCATTCAAAGACTGAACAATCTGTCCTTGTCGTCAGCATGGAAAATTAGCATGCACTGAAAACTAGCGCGCGGCGTTCGCGTCGGCGACGGCCAGCGCGGTCATGTTGATGATGCGCCGCACGGTCGCCGACGGCGTCAGGATGTGGGCCGGCTGGGCCGCGCCCAGCAGCACCGGCCCGATCGCGATTCCGCCGCCCGCCGCCGTC
>JBBRZP010000163.1:0-8916 GCA_038236565.1 Burkholderiales bacterium
AGCTGCGTGTTGTCGCGCGTGATGCAGACCTGGCTGGGCACGTCGAGCGGCACTTCCTTGAGCGAGTGTTTGTAGGCGACGCGCTCCAGGAACGGCCACACGAATTCGAGCCCCGGCGCGAGCGTGCGGTCGTACTTGCCAAGGCGTTCGACGACCCAGGCGTGCTGCTGCGGCACGATCTTGAATGTCTGGAAGATGAAAATCGCGGCGATGACGGCGACCACGATCGCCACGCCCATCGGAAATGACGGCTCCATGTGTGTCCTTGTCTAGCGCTCGGGACTCGCGGGCGCGAGCACGAGCCAGTTGCCTTCGACGCCGGCGACGACGTGCGCCCCCGGCGCCGGCAGCGCGCCCGGTTGCAGTCGCGCCTGCCAGGTCGAGCCGCGGTAGCTGACGCGCGCCGTGCGGTCGACTGCCCAGTCGGTGACGTGAATGCGCTCGCCGACGTCGAGGTTGATGTCGCGATCGCTCGCGGTTGGCAGCGGTGGCCCGCGCCGCGACGTGCGGCGCCAGTGCCAGATCGCCGTCGCGCCGCCACCGACGATCGCCGCGACCAGGAACTGGCCCGCCTCGACCATGCCGAGATGCGCCGCGATCGCACCGGCGGCCAGGCCGAGGGCGATCATGAGCAGATAGAACGTGCCCGTGCCGAGCTCGGCCGCGACCGCGGCGCCGGCCGCGATCCACCACAGGCTCGCCACCGTGAGGCTCATCGATCCGTCTGCGAATTCGGCATGGGGCCAGTGTAGGCCTGTGTCAGCTCGGCAATCGCGGGCGCCGACCCTCGGTCGCACGCCTCGCGGCCCTACACTGCGCGCTTTCCGAAGTTGCCCGCCCGAGGCCCGCCGATGCTGCGCTTTCAATTCCCGATCGTCATCATCGACGAGGACTACCGCTCCGAGAACGCCTCCGGACTCGGCATCCGCGCGCTCGCCGCGGCGATCGAGAAAGAGGGCTTCGAGGTCCTCGGCACGACGAGCTACGGCGACCTGTCGCAGTTCGCGCAGCAGCAAAGCCGCGCCAGCGCCTTCATCCTGTCGATCGACGACGAGGAGTTCATGGGCGGCCCCGAGCTCGACCCGGCGGTCGTGAACCTGAGGAAGTTCATCACCGAGGTGCGCTTCAAGAACGCCGACGTGCCGATCTATCTCTACGGCGAGACGCGCACGTCGCAGCACCTGCCCAACGACGTCCTGCGCGAGCTGCACGGCTTCATCCACATGTTCGAGGACACGCCGGAGTTCGTCGCCCGGCACATCATCCGCGAAGCGCGCAGCTACCTCGACGGCGTCGCGCCGCCGTTCTTCAAGGCGCTCATCAACTACGCGCAGGACGGCTCGTACTCGTGGCACTGTCCGGGCCACTCGGGCGGCGTCGCCTTCCTGAAGAGCCCGGTCGGCCGGATGTTCCACCAGTTCTTCGGCGAGAACATGCTGCGCGCTGACGTCTGCAACTCGGTCGACGAACTCGGCCAGCTGCTCGACCACACCGGACCGGTCGCGGCGAGCGAGCGCAACGCGGCGCGGATCTTCAACGCCGACTACTGCTACTTCGTCACCAACGGCACGAGCACATCGAACAAGATGGTGTGGCACCACACCGTCGCGCCGGGCGACGTCGTCGTCGTCGACCGCAACTGCCACAAGTCGATCCTGCACGCGATCATCATGACCGGCTCGATCCCGGTCTTCCTGCCGCCGACGCGCAACCACTACGGGATCATCGGCCCGATCGGCCAGAGCGAGTTCACCAAGGAGGCGATCCAGAAGAAGATCGCCGCGCATCCGCTGCTGAAGGGCGTCGACGCGGCAAAGGTCAAGCCGCGGATCCTGACGCTGACCCAGAGCACCTACGACGGCGTGCTCTACAACACCGAGACGATCAAGCACGCGCTCGATGGCTACATCGACACGATGCACTTCGACGAGGCCTGGCTGCCGCACGCGGCGTTCCACCGCTTCTACGGCACCTTCCACGCGATGGGCAAGAACCGGCCCCGTCCGAAGAACCAGATCGTGTTCGCGACCCAGTCGACGCACAAGCTGCTCGCCGGCATCAGCCAGGCGTCGCAGGTGCTGGTGCAGGACTCGAAGACCAGGAAGCTCGATCCGCACCTCTTCAACGAGGCCTATCTGATGCACAGCTCGACGAGCCCGCAGTACGCGATCATCGCGTCGTGCGACGTCTCGGCGGCGATGATGGAAGCGCCCGGCGGCCGGGCGCTGGTCGAGGAGAGCATCGCCGAGTCGCTCGACTTCCGGCGCGCGATGAGGAAGGTCGACGCCGAGTACGGCAAGGACTGGTGGTTCAAGGTCTGGGGGCCCGACAAGCTGACGACCGAAGGCATCGGCTCGAGTGCCGACTGGATGCTCAAGGCCAACGCCAAGTGGCACGGCTTCGGCAACCTGGCCGAGGGCTTCAACCTGCTCGACCCGATCAAGTGCACGCTGATCACGCCCGGCCTCGACATGTCGGGCAAGTTCGCCAAGACCGGCATCCCGGCGGCGATCGTCACCAAGTACCTGGTCGATCACGGCGTCGTCGTCGAGAAGACGGGGCTCTACTCGTTCTTCATCATGTTCACGATCGGCATCACCAAGGGCCGATGGAACACGCTGCTCACGGCGCTGCAGCAGTTCAAGGACGACTTCGACCGCAACCAGCCGTGCTGGAAGGTGATGCCCGAGTTCACGGCCGCGCATCCGACGTACGAGCGCATCGGGCTGCGCGACCTGTCGCAGAGCATCCACGAGTTCTACGCCAAAGACGACATCGCGCGGCTCGTCACCGACATGTACACCGACAAGATCGAACCGGCCATGAAGCCCAGCGACGCCTTCGCCTGCATCGCGCACGGCAAGACCGAACGGGTGGAGATCGACCGGCTCGAAGGCCGGATCTCGACGACCCTGCTCACGCCGTATCCACCCGGGATCCCGCTTCTCATTCCGGGCGAGAAATTCAACCGCCGGATCGTCGACTACCTCAAGTTCACGCGCTCGTTCAACGAGACCTTCCCGGGCTTCGACACCGATGTGCACGGCCTCATGTCGATGACCGAGCTGCAGGGCGTAGGCATCGAGGGCGGCCGCTACTTCGTCGACTGCGTTCGCTAGACGCCGCCCATGGCGTGGCTGAAGCCGCCGTCGACGTAGACAATCTCCGAGGTCACGCCGGACGCGAGGTCCGAGAGCAGGAACGCGGCCGCGTTGCCGACGTCGTCGATCGTGACGTTGCGGCGCAATGGCGCGTTCTCGGCGACGACGTCGAGGATCTTGCCGAATCCCTTGATCCCCGAGGCCGCGAGCGTCTTGATCGGCCCGGCCGAGATGGCGTTGACGCGCACGCCCTTCGGCCCGAGGCTGGCCGCGAGGTAGCGCACGCCGGCCTCGAGCGACGCCTTCGCCAGACCCATCGTGTTGTAGTTGGAAACGCTGCGCATCGACCCCAGGTAGGTGAGGGTGAGCAGGGCGGCCGCGGGCGCCAGGTGCGGCGCCGCGGCCTTCGCCATCGCCGGAAAGCTGTAGCTCGAGATGTCGTGCGCGATCCGGAAGGACTCGCGCGACAGGCCTTCCAAGAAGTCGCCGGCGATCGCTTCCTTGGGCGCGTAGCCGATCGAGTGGACGAAGCCGTGGAAGGTCGGCCAGGCGGCCCTGAGGCCGGCGAACATCGCCTCGATCTGGGTGTCGTCGGCGACATCGCAGTCGAACACCAGGGACGAGCCGAACTCGGCGGCGAATGCGCTCACCCGGTCCTTGAAGCGATCGCCCTGGTAGCTGAAGGCGAGCTCGGCGCCTTCGCGGCGGCAGGCGCGGGCGATCCCGTAGGCGATCGACCGGTTCGACAGGACGCCGGTGACGAGGAAGCGTTTGCCGTCGAGAAATCCCATGTGGAGCGCTTTTCAGGTCGAGGAGGCGACGGATTCTGGCACGCAGGAAGCGGCCGCCGGAGGGCCTTGACAGCAGGGTGACTTGTCGCTATTTGAGGGAGCGGATACAATTCCGCTCTTCACCTAGAAAGCGTCAAGTGGGCGGTTCTTCCGGCCCATTTTTTTTGGCTGATCGTCTTTGCTGCGCAATTCGTCCTTGCTGAACATTCAACCGTCCATGACGTCCTACTCCGCCATCGAAACGACCGTCGCCGGGCTCGGCTACGAGCTCGTCGAGGTCGAGCGCGCGGCCGGCGGGCTGTTGCGCGTGACGATCGACCATCCCGCGGCAGACGGCATGCCCGAGCGCTTCATCCATGTCGACGACTGCGAGCGCGTCACCCGTCAGCTCCAGCACGTGCTGGAGGTCGAAGGTCTGTCGTACGAGCGGCTCGAGGTGTCGTCGCCCGGGCTCGACCGGCCGCTGAAGAGCGCAGGCGATTTCCGCCGCTTCCTCGGCGAGCAGGTCGAGGTGACGCTGAAGGTGCCGTTCAAGGGCCGCAAGCGCTTTCGCGGCGAGCTGATGGCGGCCGAGAGCGGCTGGCGCGTCCTGCTGGCGCCGACGGCGGCCGCGGCGGCGGCGAAGAAGCACGCGGCGAGCCGCTCGGCGCAGGCGCGCGCAGCGGCTCGCGCTGCCGAGTCCGGCGTCCAGGCGCCGGCCGTCACCGAAACGCCCGGCGACGAGAGGGTGCTGGACTTTTCCCTCGACGAGGTGCGCGAGGCGCGCCTCGTTCCCGTGATCGATTTCAAGGGGCGCCCGTTCGCCCCGCAGGGCGCGGCGCCGAGCGAGACGCGCCCCCACGAAGAGGCAGACGGAGGTCGAACCCAATGAACCGTGAACTGTTGATGCTGGTGGACGCGATCTCGCGCGAGAAGAGCGTCGACCTCGAGATCGTCTTCCAGGCGGTCGAGGCCGCGCTCGCGTCGGCGTCGAAGAAGCTGCAAGGCGGCGAGGTCGACATCCGCGTGTCGGTCGACCGCGAGACCGGCGAGTACGAGACCTTCCGCCGCTGGCACGTCGTCCCGAACGAGGCCGGCCTGCAGCTGCCCGACTCCGAGATCCTTCATTTCGAGGCGCTCGAGCAGATTCCCGACATCGAGGTCGACGACCACATCGAGGAGCAGATCGAGTCCGTCTCGATCGGCCGGATCGGCGCGCAGGCGGCCAAGCAGGTGATCCTGCAGAAGATCCGCGACGCGGAGCGCGAGCAGCTGCTGAGCGACTTCCTCTCGCGCGGCGAGAAGATCTTCGTCGGCACGGTCAAGCGCCTCGACAAGGGCGACGTCATCGTCGAGTCGGGCCGCATCGAAGGGCGGCTGCGCCGCTCGGAGATGATCCCGAAGGAAAACCTGCGCACCGGCGATCGCGTCCGCGCGTACATCGCCGAGGTCGACGCGACCCTGCGCGGGCCGCAGATCCTGCTGTCGCGCTCGTCGCCCGGCTTCATGATGGAGCTCTTCAAGCAGGAAGTCCCCGAGATGGACCAGGGCCTGCTCGAGATCAAGTCGTGCGCCCGCGACCCGGGCTCGCGCGCCAAGATCGCCGTCGTCTCGCACGACCGCCGCGTCGATCCGATCGGCACCTGCGTCGGCGTGCGCGGCTCGCGCGTCAACGCGGTCACCAACGAGCTGGCCGGCGAGCGCGTCGACATCGTGCTGTGGTCGGAAGACCCGGCGCAGTTCGTCATCGGCGCGCTGGCGCCGGCGAACGTGCAGTCGATCGTCGTCGACGAGGAGCGCCACGCGATGGACGTCGTCGTCGACGAGGAAAACCTCGCGATCGCGATCGGCCGCGGCGGCCAGAACGTGCGCCTCGCGTCCGAGATGACCGGCTGGCGCATCAACATCATGTCGGCCGAGGAGTCGGCTTCGAAGCAGGCCGAGGAATCGGACTCGGTACGCAAGCTCTTCGTCGACAAGCTCGACGTCGACGTCGAAGTGGCCGACATCCTGATCGCCGAAGGCTTCTCGAGCCTCGAGGAGGTTGCCTACGTGCCGATGCAGGAGATGCTCGAGATCGCGAGCTTCGACGAGGACACCGTCAACGAGCTGCGCGCCCGCGCCAAGGACGCGCTGCTGACGATGGACCTGGCCCGCGAAGAGCAGGGCGGCGTCGTCTCGCAGGATCTGCGCGACTTCGACGGCCTGACGCCCGAGCTGATCGTCAAGCTCGAAGCCGGCGGCGTCAACAGCCGCGACGAGCTCGCCGACCTCGCTGTCGACGAGCTGGAAGAGATCACCGGCATGGACGCGGAAGCGGCCAAGGCGATGATCCTGCGGGCACGCGAGCACTGGTTCGCGGCCGAAGCCGCGGCACAGGAAAATGCGGCTCAAGCAGCCCTGGCCGCGCAAGCGGCCGCCGCGCCGGCGGATGCCGCGCAAGAGACGACCACGCAAGGATAGAAACACATGGCTTTGACTACTGTCGCCCAACTCGCCGCCGAGCTCAATCGCCCGCCTGCGGCGCTGCTCGAGCAGCTGAAGTCGGCCGGCGTCAGCAAGGCGTCGACCGACGATTCGGTGACCGAGAGCGACAAGGCTCGTCTGCTCGATCACCTGCGTACCGCGCACGGCACGGTCGCCAGCGCCGAGCGCAAGAAGATCACGCTGACGCGCAAATCGACGAGTGAGATCAAGCAGGCCGATTCGAGCGGCAAGGCGCGCACGATCCAGGTCGAGGTGCGCAAGAAGCGCACCTTCGTCAAGCGCGACGAGGTCTCGTCGCCGGTCGAGGACGTCGTCTCCGAAGAGGCGCGCGAGGAAGAGCTGCGCCGCCGCGAGGAAGAGGCACACGCCGAGGCCGAGCGCCTGCGCGTCCAGGAAGAGGAGCTCGCGACGCAGCGGCGTCTGCGCGAGGAGCAGGAGCGCGTCCAGCGCGAAGCGACCGAAGCCGCCGAGGCGATCGCGCGCCAGGCTGCCATCGAGCGCGCCGACGCCGAGGCGGCTGCAGCCGCTGCCGCCAAGCCGGAGAAGGGCAAGAAATCCGAGGTCAAGGAAGAGCCGGCGCCGGTCGCCGCCGCTCCCGTGGAGGCGCCGAAGCCGGCTTTCCGCGTCGTCAAGGCCGGCACCGTCGAGAACGAGGAAAAGCAGCGCGCCGCCGACCTGGCCAAGCGCCGCAAGGCCGCCGAGGACGAGGCCGCCGCGATCCGCAACATGATGTCCGGCCCGAAGCGCGTGCTCGTCGCGAAGAAGCCGGACGAGGTCAAGCCCCCCGAGCCCGCGAAGGAAGCCATCAAGGGCACGATCCACAAGAAGGTCGGCGCGCCCGGAACCGCAACGACCACGGTCGCCAAACCCGGCGACAAGAAGTCGATCAAGTCGGAGAAGCTCTCGTCGAGCTGGGCCGACGACGCCGCCAAGAAGCGCGCCCTCAAGGCCGCGCCGCGTGGCGCGCCGGGCGCCGGTCGCGCCGGCTGGCGCGCGCCGCGTGCCGGCCGCCGTGGCGACCGCAACGACGGTGCGCCGAGCTCGTTCGTCGCGCCGGCCGAGTTCCAGGCGCAGGAAGTCCACATCCCCGAGACGATCTCGGTGGCCGACCTGGCGCACAAGATCTCGGTCAAGGCCTCCGAGGTCATCAAGCAGCTGATGAAGCTGGGCCAGATGGTCACCATCAACCAGCAGCTCGACCAGGAGACGGCGATGATCGTCGTCGAGGAAATGGGCCACACGGCGCTGGCTGCGAAGCTCGACGACCCGGATGCCTTCCTCGAGGAAGAGACGACCGAAGCCGACTCGGAGCACGAGTCGCTGCCGCGCGCGCCGGTCGTCACCGTCATGGGCCACGTCGACCACGGCAAGACCTCGCTGCTCGACTACATCCGCACCAGCCGCGTCGCGGCGGGCGAGGCGGGCGGCATCACGCAGCACATCGGCGCCTATCACGTCGAGACGCCGCGCGGGATGATCACCTTCCTCGACACGCCGGGCCACGCCGCCTTCACGGCGATGCGTGCGCGCGGCGCCAAGGCGACCGACATCGTCATCCTGGTCGTCGCGGCCGACGACGGCGTCATGCCGCAGACCAAGGAAGCGATCTCGCACGCCAAGGCGGCGGGCGTTCCGATCGTCGTGGCGATGAACAAGATCGACAAGCCCGAGGCCAATATCGAGCGCGTCAAGTCGGAGCTGGTTGCAGAGCAGGTCGTGCCGGAAGACTTCGGTGGCGACTCGCCGTTCGTGGGCGTCTCGGCCAAGACCGGGCAGGGCATCGACACCTTGCTCGAGCAGGTGCTCCTGCAGGCCGAGGTGCTCGAACTCAGCGCGCCGAAGGACGCGATGGCCAAGGGCATCGTCATCGAGGCGCAACTCGACAAGGGCCGCGGCCCGGTCGCGACCGTGCTGGTGCAGAGCGGCACGCTCAAGCGCGGCGACGTCGTCCTCGCGGGCTCGAGCTTCGGCCGGGTGCGCGCGATGCTCGACGAGAACGGCAAGCCGGTGAACGAGGCCGGCCCGTCGATCCCGGTCGAGATCCAGGGCCTCACCGAGGTGCCGCAGGCCGGCGACGAGTTCATGGTCCTCGGCGACGAGCGCCGTGCGCGCGAGATCGCAACCTTCCGCCAGGGCAAGTACCGCGACGTGAAGCTGGCCAAGCGCCAGGCGGCGAACCTCGAGAACATGATGGACCAGATGGGGCAGGGCGCCAAGCAGGTGCTCCCGCTGATCATCAAGTCCGACGTGCAGGGCTCGCAGGAAGCGCTGGCGCAGTCGCTCCTGAAGCTCTCGACCGACGAGGTCAAGGTGCAGATCGTGCACGCGGCGGTCGGCGGCATCAGCGAGAGCGACATCAATCTCGCGATCGCCTCGAAGGCCGTGATCATCGGCTTCAACGTGCGCGCCGACGCGGGTTCGCGGAAGCTGGCCGAGAACAACGGCGTCGACATCCGCTACTACAACATCATCTACGACGCGGTCGACGAGATCAAGGCGGCGATGACCGGCATGCTCGCGCCCGAGCAGCGCGAGGAGACGATCGGCACGGCCGAGAT
>JBBRZP010000164.1:0-8841 GCA_038236565.1 Burkholderiales bacterium
CGCGCCCGAGTTCACGGTCCTCAAGTAAGGAGAACGCGATGACGATCAACGCTTCCCGTCGCGCCTTCCTGCAACGCGCCTCCGCCCTCTCGCTCGCCGGTAGTGCCGCACCCTGGGCGATCAATCTTGCGGCGATGGGCGAGGCCGCGGCCGCCGGCACGCCCGCCGACTACAAGGCGCTGGTCTGCGTCTTCCTCTACGGCGGCAACGACTACGGCAACACGCTCGTGCCCTACGACACGCCGAGCTACAACCTCTATCGAGGGATGAGACCGACGCTCGCGTATGCGCAGGCCGCGCTCGCGCCCACCGCGCTCTCGCCCACGGTCGCGTTGCCGGGCGCGCGCCAGTACGCGCTCGCCCCCGAGCTCGCGCCGCTGCTGCCACTCTTCACGTCCACCAAGATGGGTGTGATGCTCAATGTCGGCCCGCTGATCCAGCCGACGACCAAACTGCAATACACCAATGCCTCGGTGCCGATCCCGCCGAAGCTCTTCTCGCACAACGACCAGCAGTCGGTGTGGCAGTCGCAGGCGCCCGAAGGCGCGGCGTCGGGGTGGGGCGGACGCATGGGCGACCTCTTCGTCGCCGGCAACGGCAACGCGACCTTCACCTGCGTCAACGTCTCGGGCAACGCGGTCTACCTGTCGGGCAACACGGCGGTGCAGTACCAGGTGTCGACGACCGGGCCGGTCGCGTTCGCCGGCATCGCGTCGCCGCTCTTCGGCTCGGCCGCGTGCTCGACGGCGCTGCAATCGCTCGTCACCGCGCCGCGCACGCATCTGTTCGAGGCCGAGTACACGCGGGTGGCCAAGCGCTCGATCGATGCCGGCGGCGCTCTCACGTCGGCACTCGCCAGCGCGCCCGCGATCACGACGCCGTTTCCGGCCGGCAACGCGCTCGCCGACCAGCTCAAGTTCGTCGCCCGCATGATCTCGACGGCCGCGACGACCAACACCAGGCGCCAGGTCTTCTTCGTCTCGATCGGCGGCTTCGACACGCACGACGGCCTGGCCGCGATCCACCCCGGGCTGCTCACGACGGTCTCGACCGCGCTCGCGGCGTTCTACCAGGCGACGGTCGAGCTCGGCGTCGCGAATCAGGTGACGACTTTCACCGCCTCGGACTTCGGCCGCACGCTCACCGCTGACGACGGCTCCGACCACGGCTGGGGCAGCATGCACTTCATGCTCGGCGGCGCGGTGAACGGCGGGCGCTACTACGGCACCGCGCCGGTCGTCGCCAACGGCGGCCCCGACGACGTCGGCCAGGGACGCCTGCTGCCGAGCACCGGGGTCGACCAGTACGCGGCGACGCTCGGCAAGTGGTTCGGCATCAGCGACACCGACCTCCTCGCCGTGCTGCCCAATCTTGCGCACTACGACGTCGGCCAGCGCACGCTCGGCTTCGTCTGAGGTGCACCTCAGACGATCTCGACGTCGTCGAAGGCGAGCTCGATCGTCTCCATCAGGATCGCCGGCTCCATGGCGTGCAGCGGCGAGTACGTCAGGCTCACCGGCCGGGCGTTGCGAAAGCGCCAGGTCCAGACGACGGTACGCTGGTCGTCGTCGAGCAGCATCACCTTGACGACCCGGCCGCGCGACGCCTTGCCGCGGCGCGCCTGCTGCCACCAGTCGTGCAGGTCGAGCGCGCCGGTGGCGGCGCGGCGCAGGACCAGGTGCGGGCTCGCGCCGTCGCCGGTGGCGGCCGGATCGACGCGGAAGGTCGGGAAGACGACGTCCGAGAACCCGCCGCCCTCCGCGCGCGGATTCGCCACGCCGAAGTCGACGAGGAAGTTCGAGCTCGCCCGCGGACGCAGCGCGGCCACGCTGGCCTTACTCGAACTCGAGGCGCTCGTAGGCAATCACGATCTCCTCGAGCGCGACGCAGTTGCCCTTGCCGTTGAGCGGGCCGCTGCTGTGCTTGACGATGCGCGCCCGCAGCAGCTTCCAGGTCATGACGACATCGGTGTGGTCCTCGCCCTGCAGCTGGATGGTGACCGTGCGCAGCGCGTTCTGGTTGCCGTTGCGGATGTCGTTGAGCCACTGGTAGAGATTGAGCGCGCCGATGATGCCGCGCTTCAACGTCACGTCGGTGCACTTGTTGAGGCCGGTGATCTTCCTGACGCTGTTCTCCTTCGAGTTGCCGTTGCGGTACTCGATCACCTCGACCGAGGTCTCGATCGCGCTCACCTCCTCGAAGCCGGCGTTCGGCCCGTCGGTGTTGCCGTCGCCGATGTCGACGAGGAAATTGAACTGGGTGTAGGGACGATCGCGCAAGACGGCCATGAAGCTCTCCTCCACTCGACGCTCGGGGGACGCGATTCTGGCGCGTCCGCGGCGCGCCGTCACGCCATGCGTTCGTCGCGCCAGAGGCCGAGCGCCTGCTGCACCGGGCGATCGGAAAAGCTGAAGAGCTGGGTCTCGGCGCGTGCCGACAACGTGAACGCGTGCCACGACGGCACGACGAACACGTCGCGCGGCGCGAAGTCGAACACCTGCTCGCCGGCGGGCGACGCGATCGTCGCGCGGCCCTCGCCTTCGAGGCAGACGTAGACGGTGCTGTCGCTGCTGCGGTACGGTCGCGTCGCGAAGCCTTTCGGCAGCCGCTGCGCGAAGGTGCCGATGGTCGGCATCGGCGAGCGGCCGGTCGCCGGATTGACGTAGCGCAGCTTGAAGCCGAGGTGCGCGTCGACGGCGCTGCGCGCGATGCCCGCGAGCGACTCTTTCGTGCGCGAAAACGGATAGACGAAGAGCCGCGCCGGCTCGGCCGCGCCGGGCGCGTGGTCCATCGGCACCAGGTTGTGACCGTAGCGGGCGAGCGCGTCGCCTTCGGGTCGCGTGTCGGCCTGCGACTTCGTCGCGCTCTTCTCGGCGAAGCCGGCGTCGAGGAAGCGCACGAGCGGGATGTCGAGCCCGTCGAGCCAGACGACCGGCTCCTGCCCCAGGTTGCCGTGGTCGTGGAAGGTCCACGACGGCGTGATGATGAAGTCGCCGAAGCGCATCGTCGTGCGCTCGCCGTCGACCGCGGTGTACGCGCCTTCGCCGTCGAGGACGAGGCGCAGCGCCGTCTGCGTGTGGCGGTGCGCCGGCGCAACCTCGCCCGGCAGGATCAGCTGCAGCCCTGCGTACAGCGACTGCGTGATGCACGACTGGCCGCGCAGCGCCGGATTCTCGAGCACGAGGACGCGCCGCTCGGCTTCCTCGGCGGTGATCAGGCGTCCGGCTTCCATGACGTGCTCGCGCAGCGCGTCGTAGCGCCAGTGCGCCGGCGCGACCGGGCTCGTCGGATGCTGCGGCACGAGCGCGCCCAGCACTTCCCAGAGCGGCGTCATGCCGAGCGCTCCGATGCGAGCGTAGAAGGCTTCGCGCTCGGCCTTCGTGCCGGGCGAGGCGAGTGTCGCGGGGTCCCTGCGGTCCATGGTTCATTGTGAAGGAAGCAGGCGCCGACGTCGCCACGCGCAGCGCGGTACGGGGGCAACTCCGCTGGCCGCCCGCGAGGCCGCGCGGTACAACCTTCATCCCCCGCCGCGGAGTCGCTTCATGACGCAAATGAAACACCTGAGCATCGTCGACGGCGCCTTCCTGCACATGGAAAGCGCCGAGATGCCGATGCACGTCGGCAGCCTCAACCTGTTCGAGGCGCCCGCCGGCTACGGCGGACAAGGCTTCTACGAGGCGGTCAAGGCGCACGTCGCCAAGCGCATGCACCTCGCGCCGGTGTTCACGAGGAAGCTCGCGCTGATGCCGTTTGATCTCGCCAACCCCGTCTGGATCCACGACGACGACATCGACCTCGACTACCACGTGCGCTACATGGTGCTGCCCAAGCCCGGCACCATCGAGCAGCTCGAAGCGCTCGCCGCACGCCTGCACTCGATGCTCCTTGACCGCAGCCGACCGCTCTGGGAGTTCTACGTCATCGAAGGTCTCGCCGACGGGCGCATCGGCTTCTACGGCAAGGTCCACCATGCGGCCGTCGACGGCCAGGCCGGCGTCGCGATGGCAACGAGCATGTTCGACCTCACGCCCGAGCCGCGTGCCGTCAAGGCGCCGCGTGACGCACGCGCCAACACCTACCAGCTCGGCGTCGCGGAGCTGCTCGCGGCGGCGCTGCAGAACCAGGTCCAGCAGCTCGTGCAGAGCGCCAAGCTCCTGCCGAAGATCGCGAGCACCGCGCTCGGCGCAGCGCGCGAGGCGATCGCGATGCGCCGCGCCGAGTCGAGCGAGGACCGCGCCGCGCGCAAGGCCGAAGCGCCGCCGACGCGCTTCAAGCTCGCGCCGGCGACGCCGTTCAACCATTCGATCACCAACCAGCGCGCGTTCGCGGCGGTGTCGCTGCCGCTGCCGGAGCTCAAGGCGATCGGCAAGTCGATGGGCGCGTCGATCAACGACGTCGTGCTCTGGCTCTGCAGCACGGCGCTGCGCTCGTACCTGAAGGAAGGACGCGAGCTGCCCGGCAAATCGCTCGTCGCCGGCGTGCCGATCTCGCTGCGGCAGGAGGGCGACACGACGGCCAACAACCAGGTCGCCGGAACGCTGATCGATCTCGGCACCGAGATCGCCGATCCGGCCGAGCGGATGAAGGCGATCAGGCGCGGCACCGCGGCGATGAAGCGCGAGATGGGCACCTTCCGCGGCGTCATCCCGACCGACTTCCCGTCCCTCGGCTCGCCCTGGCTGATCAGCGGCCTCGCGGCGCTCTACGGGCGCTCGCGGATCGCCGACTGGCTGCGCATCACCAATGTCGCGATCTCGAACGTGCCGGGCTCGCGCGTGCCGGTGTATCTGTGCGGCGCGAAGATGACCGACTACTACCCGCTTTCGATCGTCGTCCACGGCGTCGCGCTCAACATCACGGTGCAGAGCCACGTCGACCAGATCTGCTTCGGCCTGATCGCATGCCGCCGCGCCGTGCCCGACGTGCACGAGCTCGGCGCGCAGGTGACGCGGGCGATGGCGAGCCTGCGCGCGATCGTCGCCGTGCTGCCGGCGCCGGTCGCCGCTGCGCCGGTCGTCGACGTCGTCGCAACGCGCGAGGCGACGAAGCCCGCTGCGCCCAGGCGATCGCGCGCCCAGCCGGCGGGCAGTCGCAAGCCCGCGCGCGCCGTGCCGCTACGGGTCGTCGCGTCGGGAGGCGACGCCGCTCCCGCCAAGCCGCGCAAGCCGCGGCCGGCAGCCGGCGCTGCGAGGGCGTCGCGATGAGAGGGCTCGCCGAGGGCTTCGTCGTCCTGGTCGCGCTTCTCCACGTCTACTTCCTGGTCCTCGAGATGTTCCTGTGGGACAAGCCCCTGGGCCTGAGGACGTTCCGGCACAGCGCCGAGGAAGCGGCCGCCTCGAAGGTGCTCGCCGCCAACCAGGGCCTGTACAACGGCTTTCTCGCCGCGGGCCTGCTCTGGGGCGCCTGGCTCGGCGCGGCGGGCATGAGCGTGAAGCTCTTCTTCCTGGGCTGCGTGATCGTCGCCGGCGTCTACGGCGCGGCGACGGTGGGCAAGAAGATCCTCTTCGTGCAGGCCTTGCCCGCGGCCATCGCGATGGCCCTCGTGCTCGCTGCCTACTAGCCGGCGCCGCTCAGAGCGGCAGCGCGCTCGTTTGCGGCGCGAACGCGCGGACCGGCTGCGCCTGGGCCGGCGCGACGCGGACCGGATCGCTCTCGACAGTCGCGATGCCGACCTCGCGCAGCCCGAGGAGCGACGACAGCATCCACGCCAGCCCGGCGAAGGCCGCGACGCCGACGACCGCCAGTGCCAGGAAGACCACGGCGCTCATCGCCGATGGCGTCAGCGTCGTGAAGCCCGCCGCTGCGGCGAAGGCGATGCTCGCCGCGCCGCTGCGCAGCGCGCTGCTGTAGGAGCCGTTGATGGCGATCGAATACGCCAGGATCGCGACGAGGGCGAGCATGAGCTCGCCGGTCGCCATGCCGCGGAGCAGCGACTGGAGGCTTTCGACGAGCGACATGACGATCCCTTTCGATCCCGTTGGCACGATGGGCTCCGCACGATGCGGAGCCCGGCCCTGAGCGCATTGAATCGCGGATCGCGGGTGCAGCGGATCGGTGTTCTTCTGAGTCGTCTGTAGGACGCGTGCGCATGCGTGACATCGTCACGCCGGGTGTTGCGTCGGCGTCAGTACTCGATCCGTCCGCGGCCGCAGCGCTTGGCGCGGTAGAGCGCGGCGTCGGCTGTATCGACCAGCATGTTGCAGTCGACGGCGGACGAGGCGACGTGGCTGGCGACTCCGATGCTGACACCGACCCACGCGGCGGTGGCCGACGCCCGATGCTCGATCTTGGCGTCGGCGATGCTCTGGCGGCAGCGCTCGGCGACGACGCGCGCCGCGTCGAGGTCGGCGCCCGGCAGCAGGAGCACGAACTCCTCGCCGCCGTAGCGGGCGACGAGCTCGCCGCCGCGCCGCACCGAGTCGCCGACGATGCGGGCGATCTGGCGCAGCACCTCGTCGCCGGCCGGGTGGCCGTAGTGGTCGTTGTATTCCTTGAAGTGGTCGACGTCGATCATCAGCAGAGCGACCGGCGCCGCCCGGCGCGCCGCGCGCTGCCATTCCGCCTTGAGCGTCTGGTCGAAGAGGCGGCGGTTGCCGACCTCGGTCAGCGCATCCGTCGTCGACAGGCGCACCAGTTGCTCGTTGACCCGCTGCAGCTCGAGGTCGTTGACCTTCTTCTCGGTGATGTCCTGGAACGCGCCGAGCAGGCGCACCGGCCGGCCGTCCTCGCACACCGCGACGCCCTGCGTGCGCACCCAGCGCGGATCGCCGCGCGCCGTGATGAACGGCAGCTCGAGGTCCCACGGAGTGCCGTCGCGCGCGCCGGCCTCGACCGCCGCCTGGATCGTCGAGCGCGCCTCGGGCGCGTAGAAATCGATCGCGCGTTCCAGCCGCAGCGGCGTGGCCGGATCGAGCTCGTGGATGTGGAAGACCTGCTCGGTCCACTCGAGCCGCATCGTCGCCAGCTCGAGCTCCCAGCCGCCGATGTTGGCGAGCTGCCCGGTGCGGCGCAGCATCTGCGACGAGCGCTCGGCCTCGGCTTCGGCGTGCTTGCGCGGCGTCAGGTCCATGTGGGTGCCGGTCATGCGCAGGGGCGCGTCGAACTCGTCGCGCTCGACGACCTTGCCGCGGCTCAGGAGCCAGACCCAGCGGCCGTCCTTGTGGCGGACGCGGTACTCGCATTCGTAGGCCGCGGTGTCGCGCCGGCAGTGGTCCTCGATCGCCTCGAGCAGTCTGGCGGCATCGTCGGGGTGCAGGAGCGCGCGCCAGGCCGGGCCGCCGGCGCCGAACTCGGCCGCCGCGTAGCCGAGCTGCTGCACCAGCGTGTCGTTGCGGTCGAAGTGGTCGCGGCGCACGTCCCAGTCCCAGAGGCCGAGGTCGGCGCCCTTCAGCGCCAGCTGCAACTGCTCCGCGGTCTCGCGCCGCTCGCGCGCCGCGCTCGCCTGCAGCAGGGCGTAGGAGCGGCGCCGGAACTGGCCGCGATAGAGGCCGATGGCTGCGCCGGCGCTCAACAGCAGGAAGAACATGAGGTACGACAGCGCCTGTTCGCGCCAGGGCGCGAACAGCTCGGAGCCGCCGCGGCTGACGGCGATGACGAGCGGCTTGTCCATGCGCAGCGCCGCCGGGGCGATCGGGCGCAGCGCGGTCAGGCGCGGCTCGCCCGAGGCGCCGAACCGGCCGACCACGATCGTCGTCGTCGCGCCGTCCGGGCCGCTTCGGGCAGCGCCGGCGAAGGCCGCTCCGGCGTCGCCGCGGGCGGCCCCGTCGGGCATGGTGACGAAGACCTTGCCGTCGCCGTGGGCGAGCGAGACCCACATGTCGGGCGCATAGAGCACCGAGCGCAGCAGCACCTGGAAGTAGTCGGGCTCGAGCGCGGCGGCGACGACCCCGAGGAAGGCGCCGTTGGGCGCGTGGACGGCGCGCGCGAAGACGATCGTGACGCCCCCGAGCGATGTGCGGTACGGCGCCGCGACGTAGAGCGTGTCGGCGCTCTTGCCGTCGCGCGGCACGCGGAAGTATTCGCGGTCGGCGAAGTCGCGGCCGAGCAGCATGTCGACGCTGCTCGCCGCGACGTTGCCGTCGGCGTCGAGCAGGACCATCGAGCGCACGCCGGGAATGGCGTCGCTCAGGGCCTTCAGGCGCACCGAGATCAGCGTCGAGACGCCGTAGACCGGCGTCGCCAGGAACTCGTCGCGGACGCTCGCCAGCGCCTTGTTGACGCCCTCGAGCTGCTGGCCGATGTTCTCGTCGACGACGTGGGCCTGGCCGCGCAGCCGGTCGCGCTCGGTCGCGTCGAGTGCGTCGTGGGCCTTGAAGAGCGACCAGCCGATCATCGCGCCGACGACGCCGAGCGCGATCACGAGCAGCAGCCACTCGGTGATCCGACCGAGGCGCGCCGCGAGCTGCGAATCGGTCGCCAGGCCGTCGAGCGCGGCTGCGGGCGTGAGCGGCTCGGCAGTCGGCGGTGTCGGAGCGATGCGGGCGCGGGACGCGGGCGCAGGCGACTCGCCATCGGCCACGGCCACGGGCACCGGCTCGGTCAGCACGGCCGAGCGTCGCGAACGCCGTCCCGATCCGGCGGCACCGGTGTCCAAACCCGACTCATGCGGTGACATCGGCACGCGGCCCGGCAAGTGAAGGGGCGCCGGCGTTGGCGGCGTGCATGAATCGACGGGCGGACCGCTGGATGGATTTACAGTCGTCGCCTCGCCCCCGCGCTCCGACCCTCGCACCGTTGCCGATGACCGTCCTCCCGCCGACCTCGAAGCCGCCGCGCGCGGTGCCGGTCTTCGACAGCCTCAACGACGCGCAGCGGCGTGCCGCCGGGTTCGGGCTCGACGAC
>JBBRZP010000165.1:0-8779 GCA_038236565.1 Burkholderiales bacterium
CGGCGCCCTGTACGGACACGAGCGCGTCGAGCGCCTGATGGTCGGCGCGCTGCAGGGCGGCGCCTCGGCGCGCGCACTGGTCGAGGCCTTGCGGGCCGAGGTGCTCGCCTTCGAGGGCGGCACCGAGCCGAACGACGACCTGACGATCCTGGCCTTGCGCTGGAACGGCCCGACGCGATGACCGCGTCTTCAGCGCACCAGGATCTCGACGCGGCGGTTGCGCGGCTCGGCGACGCCGTCGCCGGTCGCGACCGCCGGCTCGCGCTTGCCGCGGCCGACGGTGAGGACCTTGTCGGTCGCGAGCCCACGTGCGACGAATCCGGCGCGCACGACGTCGGCGCGCTGGCGCGAGAGCAGGTCGTTCGCGGCGTCGCTGCCGACGGTGTCGGTGTGGCCGATGACGATCACGTCGGGCACCGGCCGCTTGGTGATCTCGGCGAACACGCCGTCGACGATCAGCTTCGACTCGTCCGTGAGCTCGTCCTTGCCGTCGACGAAGAAAAGCGTGAACTGCTTCGGCAACAACGGCTGCGCCGCCAACGCCGCGCCGTAGCGCGTCTTGACGTCCTGCGCGTTGGAGGCGAAGGCCTCGGGGCCGCCGCGACGCAGCCGGGCCGCCGCGTAGGGCTCGGCGAGCACGACCTGGCGCTCGCCCTGGCTCACGGTGACGGCCGTCGCCAGGCCCGCCGGGTTCGGCAGCAGCACGACCTGCTCCTTCGGCGCCGCACAGGCCGCGACGAGGGCGACGAGGGCGACAGCGGCCGCGCGCCGCAGCACGCTATTCATCGACCGACACGACGAACTCCGTACCGCGCACGCCGAGCACCGCCGACGGAGTGCGCACCGTCATCGCCTGCGGCGACTTCTTGGCGATGCGCCCGGAGATCACGGCCAGCGTCCCGCGACGCAGCTGCGCGTCGAATCTGCCCTGGCTGGTCGTGGGGTCGAACTCGAAGCGTTCCAATGACAGGATGCTGTTCGGCCCGGCCGAGAGCAGCGAGTTGTCCCGCATCGTGATGCCCACCGACCCGTCCGCGCCCGTCCTGAGGACGTCGTCGGCCTCCAGCAGCAGTCCCACCTGGCCGGGCAGCGCCTGGCCCTTGCGGTCGACCGTCACGCTGCCTTGTGCCACCTTGATCTGGCCGACGTCGGCCCGGGCCGGCGCGGCGAGCGCGAGAGCGGACAGCGCGAGGGACACGCCGAGAAGTCGATGCAGGAACGTTCGCGTCACGATGAGACCTCCAGAGCCGAGCCGGCGTCGAACGACGCAGGGCGAGCTTAACCGCGCTCGGGCGCCACGCCGATGAGCACCAGCGACGCACGCATTTGGCCGGCCCGGATGGCGCACTTGCCCGAGGCGACCGCCTTCGTCGAGTCGTTCTGCCAGGCGCACGACCTGACGCCCGCCGATGCCCTGCGCCTGACGCTCGTCGTCGAGGAGCTGTTCACCAACACCGTGACCCACGGGCATTGCGGCGACTGCGACGCGCCGGTGCGCGTCGCCCTGGGCGCCACCGCCCGGCACATCGAGCTCGCATACGACGACACCGCGCCGCCGTTCGACCCGATCGCGCACCTCGAGAGCACCGCGACGGAGCTCGACGCCGAGGCCGACGATCGGCCCGTCGGCGGAGTCGGCATTGCGCTCGTCCTGCGGATGGCGGAGCGGGCTCGCTACATGCGCGAAGACGGCCGCAACCGCTTGCAGCTGACGATCGCCCGCGGCGCCGGCTAGTGCCGGCCGCTCAGTATGTCTCGAGGTGGAGGCGGCCTTCGCGCTTCAGCGTGTTCCCGAGCGTCGCCCACGGCAGCTTTGCCTCCTCGGCGACCTCGCGCATCGCGAGCAGCACGCCCTCTTCCATCGCCTTCAGGCCGCAGACGTAGAAATGCGCGTTCGGATCGGCGAGCATGAGTGCGAGGTCCGCGGCGCGCTCCTTCATCAGGTCCTGCACGTACCGCTTGGGCTGGCCGGGAGTGCGCGAGAAGGCGAGGTTGATGTCGATGAAGTCTTTCGGCAGGCTGGTCAGCGGACCGAAGTACGGGAGCTCCTCGCGCGTGCGCGCGCCGAAGAAGAGCATCAGCTTGCCGCCTTCGAACTGGCCGGACTTCCTCTGCCGGCGCCGCCATTCGGTCATCGCCCGCATCGGCGCGCTGCCGGTGCCGGTGCAGATCATGACGATGTGCGACTTCGCGTGGTTCGGCATCAGGAAGGTCTGGCCGAACGGGCCGAC
Source organism: Burkholderiales bacterium (assembly GCA_038236565.1). Taxonomy (GTDB): domain Bacteria; phylum Pseudomonadota; class Gammaproteobacteria; order Burkholderiales; family Burkholderiaceae_C; genus Schlegelella_A. Next base: position 2,232 of record JBBRZP010000165.1, read on the forward strand.
GACCTGGACGACGTCGCCGACCTTCAGGTCGCAGACGTAGTTCGAGCCGACGCCGCGGAACGGCCGGCCCTGGTGGTCCTCGGTGACGCGCTTCACCGTCAGCGAGAGGTTGTTGTAGCCGGGTCGCTCACCGTTGCGCGGGCTGGCGATCGAGTACTGGCGCGGCATGTGGGCGCGCCCGTGGACGTCGACGCCGGGCGGGACGATGCCGATCGACTGGCCCTCGAGCACGGGGAAGGGCACGGCGCCGAAGTCGAGCACGATGTGATGCGTGTGGCTCGCGAAGCCGTCCTCGGTGCAGTCGACGTTGCCGACGACGGTCGCGGTCACCGGCGCTTTCGGCGTGAAGACGTTGGTGACGGGCTTCTCCGCCGACCACGGCGGCACCGTCGAGCCGCAGGCGGCCGGGTTGAACGGCGCTTCACCGGCAGCGACCGTCGGGTCGACGGCGAGCACCGGAGCTGCCTGCGACGCGACCGCGGCATCGGCCGAAACGCCCTCGGCCGCGAGCTGCTCGGGCGTGAGCTCGGCCGGCAGCTCGTCCCACGTGAGCTGGTCCTCGATCGCGTAGGCGAGCGCCTTCGGCATGCTGCGCCAGTTGTCGATCGAGCCCGTCGGGCACGGCGAGATGCACGCCATGCAGAGGTTGCAGACGTCGGCGCGGACGACGTAGTTGCGGTCGTCGTGGGTGATCGCGCTGACCGGGCAGGTCGCCTCGCAGGTGTTGCAGCGGATGCAGATCTCGGGATCGATCAGGTGCTGCCTGATCACCTCCGCCGGGGTTAGGACGACTGCTCCCATGCTCATCCGAGGATCGCCACCGAATCGTGCTCAGCCGAACCTGACGTACTCGAAGTCGACCGGCTGCTTGTTGATGCCCATCGCCGGCGGCGCGATCCAGTTGGCGAACTTGCCGGGCTCGACGACGCGACCCATCAGCGACGAGACGAAGGCCCGGTCGGCATCCGTCGGCAACCACTGGGCTTCGCGCTGCTTCCACTCCTGCTCGCTCACCACCTGCCCTTCGGGCGACATGCGGATGCCGGCGAGCGCGCCGATCCTGCGGTTGAAGGCCTTGTGCGGCACGACGAGGCGCGTCGGGATGCCGGCCTTCTCGAGCACCTTGTTCCACCGGCCGACGCCGGCGACCGAGTCCTTGATGAAGTCATCGCGCAGCACTTCGTTGAGCGCATTGAGCATCGGCACGTCCTTCTCGACGAGCTGGCCGTTCTGCACCTCGAGCACCTTGTAGGTCTGGCCCTTCAGTACGTGGTCGTCGACGCGCTTGCCTTCCTCGTAGCGGCCCTTCAGGCCCGACGAGTAGAAGGTGGCGGCGTTGCTCGACTGGTCGGCGCCGAAGAGGTCGATCGTCACCGAGTAGTGGAAGTTGAGGTAGCGCTGGATCGTCGCCAGGTCGATGGCGCCGGCCTCGCGGACCGTCTTCGGGTCGTCGCTCTTCAGCGCGCTCATCACCTGCGCCGTGCGCTGGAGGACGCGCGAGACGCCGCTCTCGCCGACGAACATGTGGTGCGCTTCCTCGGTCAGCATGAACTTGGTCGTGCGCGCGAGTGGATCGAAGGCGCTCTCGGCGAGCGCGGCGAGCTGGAACTTGCCGTCGCGATCGGTGAAGTAGGTGAACATGAAGAACGCCAGCCAGTCGGGCGTCTTCTCGTTGAAGGCGCCGAGGATGCGCGGGTTGTTGGCGTCGCCCGACGTGCGCTCGAGCAGCGCGCCCGCCTCCTCGCGACCGTCGCGGCCGAAGAACTTCTGCAGCAGGTAGACCATCGCCCAGAGGTGGCGGCCTTCCTCGACGTTGACCTGGAACAGGTTGCGCAGGTCGTAGTTCGACGGCGCCGTGAGGCCGAGGTGGCGCTGCTGCTCGACCGACGCCGGCTCGGTGTCGCCCTGGGTGACGATGATCCGGCGCAGGTTGGCGCGGTGCTCGCCGGGGACGTCTTGCCACGCGGCCTCGCCCTTGTGGTCGCCGAAGTGGATCTGCCGGCTCGCATCGGCGGGGTTGAGGAAGATGCCCCAGCGGTAGTCGCGCATCTTCACGTGGTCGAAGTGCGCCCAGCCCTGCGGGTCGACGCTCGTCGCGGTGCGCAGGTAGACCTCGTCGTCGGTGGTGTTCTCCGGACCGACGTCGTCCCACCAGTGGATGAAGTTCGGCTGCCACTGCTCGAGCGCGCGCTGCAGCGTGCGGTCGTCGGCGAGGTTGACGTTGTTGGGGATTTTCTGGGAGTAGTCGATGGACATGTCGATATCTCGGTAGGAGGTGTGATCAGACGCGCGTGTAGTCGAAGCCGGCCTTCTGCCCGGTGCCGTAGACCTTGAGCGCGCCCTTCTCGCCGACGGCGTTCGGGCGCTGGAAGATCCAGTTCTGCCACGCGGTCAGCCGGCCGAAGATGCGCGTAGCCATGTTCTCCTTGCCCGAGAAGCGCAGGTTGGCCTCGAGGCCGGTGAGCGCGTCGGGCGACATCGCGGCGCGCTCTTCGAGGGCGATGCGGATCTCGTCGTCCCAGTCGATGTCGTCGGGCGCGGCGGTGACGAGGCCGAGCGCGAGCGCGGCGTCGGCGTCGAGCGCGGTGGCCGCGGCGCCGCGCGCCGCATCCGATGATGCGTTGCGCGCGGCGGCGAGCGGCGCATCTTCCTCATGGAAGCGGCGTGCCAGGCGGGATTGGTCGGTGACCATCGGCACGACGCCGAAGTTGAACGCGTCGAGCTGGAGCTTCGGCGCGCGCGCCGGGTCGTCGGGGAGCGCGAGCATGTAGGCGCGGTCGGCGGCGAAGGCGAGCTCGGCGAGCAGTCCGGCGAAGCACGAGCCCGGCTCGATGAGCGCAAACAACGTGCGCGACGAGACGTCGAGGCGGGCGAGGGTGCGGCGCAGGAGGCCGATCGTCTCGCGCACGAGCCAGTGGTCCTGGTGGGCGAGCATCGTCGCGTCGGCGGCGAGCACCGCGGCGGCGTCGCCTTCGGTCTTCAGGATCCAGGTGCCGAGCTCGAGCTCGTTGGTGCGCAGGTTGAGGATCGCGTCGTCGAGTTCGCGCGCCATCGCGAGCGGCCACCACGACGCGCCCGCGGCCTGGATCGCGGCCGCGTCGGCCGGCTGCGCGCCGATCGGCGCCTTCACCGTGATCGTCGCCGTGCGCTTCGTGCGGTCGAGACCGACGACGACGTGCGCATAGCGGATCGCGTCGACCGACTCCTCGCGCTCGATGCGAGTCAGCGGCACGCCCGTCGCGCCTGCGGGACGCGAACTCTTCTCGCCGAGCTTGGCCGCGCGCTCGTGCACGGCGGCCCCGAACTGCGCCGGCTTGGCGATCGCATCGACCAGCCGCCAGTCGACCGCGCGCTGGCCGCGCACGCCTTCGACGCTGGTGCAGAAGATGTCGGCGAGGTCGTGGCGGACCTTTCTCTTGTCGGTGACGCGCGTCAGGCCGCCGGTGCCCGGCAGCACGCCGAGCAGCGGCACTTCGGGCAGCGACACCGACGACGAGCGGTCGTCGACCAGCACGATCTCGTCGCACGCCAGTGCCAGCTCGTAGCCACCGCCGGCGCACGCGCCGTTGACCGCGGCGACGAACTTGATGCCGGAGTGCGCCGACGTGTCCTCGATGCCGTTGCGGGTCTCGTTCGTGAACTTGCAGAAGTTCACCTTCCAGGCGTGGCTCGAGACGCCGAGCATGAAGATGTTGGCGCCCGAGCAGAACACTCGCTCCTTGGCGCTGGTGACGATCACCGAGCGCACCTCGGGATGCTCGAAGCGGATGCGGTTGAGCGCGTCGGCGAGTTCGACATCGACGCCGAGGTCGTAGCTGTTGAGCTTGAGCTTGTAGCCGGGACGGATGCCGGCGTCCTCATCGACGTCGAGCGTCAGCCGGGCGAGCTCGCCCTCGGCGGAGAGCTTCCAGTGGCGGTACTGCGAGGGCTCGGTGCGGAAGTCGACACGGGGCGGAAGGCTCGACATGGCGGTGCTCCTGGAACGATCGGCAGATGCATGATATTGCATTCACAGAAACCGCGCTCAGGCGGCACGTGCAGTTTCATGCATGCCGGTGGCCTCGGCCACGAGTTGCGTCAGCGCGGCGAAGCTCTGCGCCACGGTGCGGCCACCAGTGTCGAGTGTCGCGTCGGCCTTTGAATAGAAGGCGGCGCGGCCCGCGAGGATCCGGCGCAGGTCGTCCATCGCCTCGCGGCTCGCCGCCATCGGCCGCGTGTCGCCCTGCGCGGCGACCCGGCCCATGTGTTCTTCGGGCGTGGCCTGCAGCCAGACCGCGGTGCAGTGGGCAAGCAGCTCGTTGAAGGTCGCGGGCTCGGCGACGATGCCGCCCGGCGTCGCGATCACGACCGCAGGATGCGCCTTGACGACGACGTCGAGCGCGCGCCGCTCGTAGCGGCGATAGGCGGCGGCGCCGTAGAGATCGTGGATCTCGCGGATGCTGCAGCCGGCCACCTTCTCGATCTCGCGGCTCAGCTCGACGAAAGGCAGCTCCATCGCATCGGCCAGGAGGGCGCCGAGCGTCGACTTGCCGGCGCCGCGAAGGCCGACGAGGGCGATGCGCCGGCCACGCGCCGGATCGACCTGGCCGCCGCCGAAAAGCACGGCGAGCGCGGCGCCGGCACGACGCAGGTCGGCGTCGCCCTTGCCCTGAAGAAGCTCGCGCAGCATCAGCCACTCGGGCGTCGACGTCGTCACGTCGCCGACCAGCTCGGCGAGCCCGCAGTCGAGCGCTGTCGCGACCTGCTGCAGGACGAGGATCGACGCGTTGCCGACGCCGTATTCGAGATTGGCGAGATGGCGCTCGGAGACGCCCGACGCCTGCGCCACGCCCTTGCGCGTCAAGCCGCGGCGCGCGCGCAGCAGGCGCACGCGCTCGCCGAGGGCGACAAGGAACGAGTCCTTGGCGACGACGGCCTTCTTCGTCTTCAGGGGTTTGGTGGCGGCGCGGCGGATCGTCTTCGCGGGCATGATGCATTATAGTGCTTGACAGCGCCGGGTGGCGACCCTATCGTCACCCGCTGCCTCGCGTCGGCCACCGGATCGACGCGATCACGATCCCAGGAGACGCTTGCATGCCCTTGCCGCGCGAGTTCAACTTCGCCGCGCACCTGTTCGCGGCCAATGCCGGTCGCGCCAGCAAGCTCGCCTACGTCGACGATCGCGGCACGATGACGTACGGCGCACTCGAGGACCGCTCGCGCCGGCTCGCCGCGGGGCTGCTCGACCTCGGCCTGAAGCGCGACGATCGCGTCCTCCTCCTCATGCTCGACGGCAACGCATGGCCGGTGTCGTTCCTCGGCTGCCTCTACGCCGGCATCGTGCCGGTCTGCGTCAACACGCTGCTCACCGCCGACGACTATGCCTACATGCTCGAGCACAGCCAGTCGCGGGCCGTGCTCGTCTCGGCCGCGCTCCTGTCGGTTCTGGGCAGCGCCCTCGAGCGCTGTCGCCATGCCGTGCGCGACGTCGTCGTCGTGGCGCCCGACGTCGCGCCGTCCGAGCGCGCGCACGACTTCGACACGCTCGTGGCGCGATCGGCACCGGCCACCGAGCCGGCCCCGACGCGCGCCGACGATCCCGCGTTCTGGCTCTATTCCTCTGGCTCGACCGGCAAGCCCAAGGGCACCGTCCACACCCATGCGAACCCGTGGTGGACGGCGGAGCTCTACGGCAAACCCGTGCTCGGCCTGACCGAGAACGACGTCTGCTTCTCGGCCGCCAAGCTCTACTTCGCCTACGGCCTCGGCAACGGTCTCACCTTCCCGCTCTCGGTCGGCGCGACCGTCGTGCTGATGGCCGAGCGGCCGACGCCCGATGCCGTCTTCAAGCGCTGGACCGCCGCCGACTTGAGCCTGCAGCCGACCGTCTTCTTCGGGGCGCCGACCGGCTTCGCCGGCATGCTTGCGTCGCCCGCGCTTCCCGCGCGCGACGCGGTCAAGCTGCGCATGTGCTCGTCGGCCGGCGAGGCGTTGCCGTCGGAGATCGGCCAGAAGTTCGAGCGCCACTTCGGCTGCCAGATCATCGACGGCATCGGCTCGACCGAGATGCTCCACATCTTCATCTCGAACCGTCCCGGCGACGTGCGCTACGGCACGACCGGCAAGCCGGTCGAGGGCTACGCGATCGAGCTGCGCGGCGACGACGGCGGCGCCGTCGGCGATGGCGCGGTCGGCGACCTGTACATCCGCGGGCCCAGCGCGGCGACGATGTACCACGGCGACGCCGAGCGCACCGCCGCGACCTTCGTAGACGGCTGGACGAAGAGCGGCGACAAGTACTCGCGCGACGCCGACGGCTACTACACCTACGCCGGCCGCTCCGACGACATGCTGAAGGTGAGCGGCGTCTGGGTCTCGCCGTTCGAGGTCGAGGCGACGCTGATGCAGCACCCGGCGGTGCTCGAGTCGGCCGTGATCGGCACCGAGGACGCCGACGGCCTGGTCAAGACCAAGGCCTTCGTCGTCGTCAAGCCGGGCCACGCGACCAGCGACGCCGAGCTCCAGGCCTTCGTCAAGGAGCGGCTCGCGGCCTACAAGTACCCGCGCTC
>JBBRZP010000166.1:0-8739 GCA_038236565.1 Burkholderiales bacterium
CGACTACGCCAACGGCGGCGACGAGCACGGCATCCTGCGGCCGCGTGCCGGCGCCGGCGTCGGCGAATTGCCGGCGCTCGATGTGACCGTCTGGCTGGTGCCGGGCCATTGCGACCCGACCGTCAATCTGCACGACCGCTATGTCGCGGTGCGCGGCGGCCTGGTCGCCGGCGTCGTCGAGGCCGTGTGGCCGATCGAGGCGCGGGGCTGCGTGAGCTGAACGCAGCGGCGCGGCCACAGGGCCGCGCCAATCCATCCGTCTCGGCCGGACTCCGCGAAGCCGGCCCCTGTCGCCGGTCAGGCGACGCCGGCGAACATCACCACGAACATCGAGGCGCTCGCGGCGCAGAACGTGGCGCAGGCCAGGCCGGTGGCGACGTCGTCCCAGCTGGTGATGTTGCCCAAGGTGTCGGAGATGTCATTGAAGATCGTGTTCACGGTTCGCTCCTTCGAAGGTCCCCGCCGACGCGACCCTTTCGCCCGGCTTGATGCCAGTCTCGCGCCGACCGGGGATCGCACCGAGGGAGAAAGGCGCCGGGGCGATGTGACATGAGTCACTCGAAGATCGGCGGTCCGCCCATAATTCACTGCTTGCCTCAGCGCTTCGAACGAGGTTGACGCGAGCCCCATGACCGAAGACCAATTGCCCCCGTCGCTGCTCGAGGCCCTCGCCAAGCACGGCAACAGCCGGACGTTTCGCGCGCAGACGATCCTGCTCAACGAAGGCGACGAAGGCAGCTCGCTCTACATCGTCATCGAAGGGCGGCTGCGTGCCTACGCAAGCTCGCCCGAGGGCCGTGACGTCGTGCTCTCGGAGCACGGCCCGGGCGAGTACGTCGGCGAGCTGTCGCTCGACGGCGGCACGCGCTCGGCGTCGGTGAAGACGGTCGAGGCGAGCACCTGCTGCGTCGTCCAGGGTGCGCAGATGCAGGCGTTCATGGCCGAGCATCCCGACTTCGCGTTGCACCTGTCGCAAAAGCTCACGCGCATGGTGCGCCGCCTCACCGAGCAGGTGAAGAGCCTCGCCCTGCAGGACGTCTACGGCCGGATGGTGCGGTTGCTGATGGAGCTCTCCGATCCGGTCGGCAGCGAGCGCCTGGTGCGCGAGAAGCTGACCCAGCAGGACATCGCCGATCGCGTCGGCTCGTCGCGCGAGATGGTCAACCGGGTGATGAAGGACCTGACGACGGGCGGCTACGTCGTCACCCGCGACGGCCGCCACGTCATCGTGCGCAAGCTTCCCTCGGCCCGCTGACACCGCCGGCGCAGCCCGCGTCGACTAGCGATTCAGCGGCCGTCGAATGAACGGAAGTCGCTGTGCCCCCCGGGGGCTCGCGGCTGCGTGCCAGAGCGATCGCAGTCTCTCGCTGGCTCCGCGCAGGGCCGACTTGATCGCCAGTTGCCAGCTCTTCGCGACCGACGACATGACGACGGTGCCCAGGTTGCCGGCCTTCATCTCGACGACGCAGCGCTTCGTGAGGCCGCTGGTCGGTTCCGCGACATCCGACAGCGACACGCTGACGCGGGGCAGCATGTCCCGCAGACCTTGCAGGGTTCGTCGTGCATGGTGGGTCGTCAGCAGTCTCAGCGATCGCTGGAGCTTGCCGTTGCCGATCTTGATCTGGATTCGCATGTCGATCTCCGGGGTGGTGAGATGAGAGAAGCGAAGGCGCTTCAAGCGGCAGTCGCGCGCTTGCCGCGCGAGCGAATGTTGAGCATCTCGACGCCGAGAGAGAACGCCATCGACGCGTAGAGGTAGCCCTTCGGGATATGTACGTCGAACGCCTCGGCCGTCAGGGCCATGCCGACCATGACCAGGAACGCCAGCGCGAGCACCTTGACCGACGGGTGTCGATCCACGAAATCGCCGATCGGCTTGGCGGCGAACAGCATGACGCCGACCGCGGCGATCACCGCAGCCACCATCACCGCGAGCTGATCGACCATGCCGACGGCGGTGATCACCGAATCGAGCGAGAAGACGATGTCGATGACGGCGATCTGCGCGATGGTCGCCCAGAAGACATTGGCGTTGACGGGCGTTGCCTTGGCCGCCGGCGTCTCGGCCGAGTCGCGCCGCTCCACCTCGGTGAAGATCTCGTTCGACGCCTTGTAGAGCAGGAACGCGCCGCCGGCGAGCAGCACGATGTCGCGGCCGCTGATGCCGTTGCCGAGCACCGTGAACAGATCCTGCGTGAGCCCCATCACCCAGGTCAGCGAGAACAGCAGCGCCAGCCGCGAAATCATCGCGAAGCCCAGGCCAAGGCGCCGGGCCTTTTCCCGCTGCGCCTCGGGCAACCGCCCGACAAGGATCGAGATGAAGATGATGTTGTCGATGCCGAGGACGATCTCGAGCGCCGTCAAGGTTGCGAACGCGACCCAGACGTTCGGGTCGAGCAGGAGCTCGGTCATCGGGAGTGGATGCGCCTGCTCACTCGTCGCGGCCTGCCCCCAGGCCGAACAACAGAAGCAGCGACTGGAAGACGTTGTAGACGCTCAGGTACACGCCGAGGGTGGCGGTGATGTAGTTCGTCTCCAGGCCGTCGCGCACCCGCTTCAGGTCGTGGAGGATGAACGCCGAGAAGATGCCGATCGCCAGCACGGCGATCGTGATCATCAGCGCGCCCGACTGCATGAAGACATTGGCGATCCCCGCGACGAGCAGCATCACCGCACCGATGAACAGCCACTTGCCCATGGCGCTCAGGTCGCGGCGGATCAGCGATGACAGCGACGCCATGCCGAGAAAGACGACGGCGGTGCCAGCGAACGCGGTCATGACGAGTCCGGCGCCGTTCGACAACCCGATGACCGTCCCGACCATGCGGGCCAGCATCAGGCCCATGAAGAACGTGAACGCGAGCAGCACCGGCACGCCGGCTGCAGAATCCTTGGTCTTCTCGATCGCGAACATGAACGCGAACGCACCGCCAAGGAAGACCACGAGGCCGACCCCCGGCGACATCGCTGCCGCCATGCCGGTCGCCACGCCGATCCAGGCACCGAGAACGGTCGGCACCATCGAGAGCGCGAGCAGCCAGTAGGTGTTGCGCAGGACGCGTTGGCTGGCAGCCGGGGTCGCACCGAGGGAGGCGTCGCCGACGCGCTCGACGTAGGGAAGGGTTCTCGCCATGACCATGTCTCCTTGAATGACTCTGACGCGATGCACTCTATGGAGGCTTACTGTTCGCGTAAATTCGAATCTTCAGAGGATTTACTTCGAAAACTGCGAAGTCTTCGATTCCGCAAACGATGAACTTCAAGCATCTCTACTACTTCTGGGCCGCCGCGAAGGCGGGCGGGGTGATGCGCGCGGGCGAGCAGCTCCACGTCACGCCACAGACGCTTTCAGGGCAGATCAAGCTGCTCGAGGGCCGGCTCGGCTGTGCGCTGTTCGCCAAGAGCGGGCGGCGGCTCGAGCTCACCAGCGCGGGCCGGACGGCCCTGCGCTATGCGGACCAGATCTTCGCGCTCGGCGACGAGCTGGAGGCTGCAATGGATGCGGTCTCCTCCGTCGGCGATCGCCTCGACTTCCGCGTCGGCGTCTCGGACTCGGTGCCGAAGGCCATCGCCTACCGCCTGCTCGAGCCCGCGCTCGATGTCGGCCGCTCCGTGCGGCTGATCTGCCATGAAGGCCAGTTCGACGATCTCCTCGGCCGTCTGGCCGTGCACAAGCTGGATCTGGTGCTGGCCGACGAGCCGATGCGACGCGAGATGAGCGTTCGAGCCTTCAACCACACGCTCGGCGTCAGCGCCCTGACCTTCTTCGCGACCCCGGAGCTGAAGGCCTCGCTGCCGCGTGGCTTCCCGCACAACCTCAACGGCGCGCCGATGCTCGTGCCCACGTTCGCCGGCATTCGGGGCCGCTTCGAGCGGTGGTGCTCGATCAACGGCATTCACGTCAACGTCGTGGCCGAGCTCGACGACAGTGCCCTCGTCACGGCGTTCGGCCGGGAAGGACGCGGCGTCTTCATGGCGCCGACGGTCCTCGAACGCGAGACCTGTGCGCAGAACGACGTCGTCGTGCTGGGCCGTACCGAAGACCTCGTCGAGGAGTTCTTCGCCATCTCGGTGGAGCGTCGCATCACGCACCCGTGCGTGGAAGCGATCACGCAGGCTGCGCGCGGACGCCTCTTCCAGTCGAAAGACCGGGATTGAGAGGCGATCCCGCGCCGCGGCTCAGGTCACGGAGGCGAAGACGACGATGAACATCGACACCGTGGCCAGGCACAGGGTGGCGCTGACTAGGGCAGTGGCGAGGTCGTCGAACACAGTCTTCATGGCAATCTCCGGGGGCATCGGCTGGCGTGAACGCTTCACGTCTGGCCTGGCGACAGTCTGCGCGGCAGGGCCGGTCGCAACGAGTGAGGATCGCGCCGCGTGGCTGTGACCTTGTGCACACCGGGCCGGCTAGGGCAAACGCTCACAGGACTAACCCGGGACCGGCGGCGATCCGTGGCCGCATTTGCCTAGACTCCGCGTCCAGATCGCTGAAGTCGGTTCAGCAGGTTGAATTCCGGTTCCCTCGCGCCGACCCCCGATCGCCTCCCGCCCTCTCGCTCCGCTGATGTCCTTCGCCGCTCCGTATGCCCTGCCGCTGGCCACCGAGCGCGCGCCGCTCGCGCCCCTCGTGCCGGCGGTCGCGCGTGCGTTGACGCTGCTCGATCGCCTCGCGCGCGGCCGCGAGCCGATGACGCTGGCGAAGCTGTCGAGCGAGCTGGCGCTGCCCAAGAGCAGCGTCCACGGCCTGTGCACGACGCTGGTGTCGTTCGGCTATCTCCGGCGCCAGGCCGACGGCTCGTTCCTGATCGGCCCGCGCGTCATGGGGCTGGCCGAGGCCTTCGTCGCCGGCACCGACGTCGCCCAGGAATTCAACGCGCTCTGGGGCAACGGCGGCGCCTCGCCCGAGGAGACGGTCGTGCTGTCGGTGCTCTCCGGCAACGAGGCGCTCTACGTCGCGGTGCGCAGCAGCGCCCGGCCGCTGGGCTTGTCGTTGTACGTCGGCATGCGCCTGCCGGCCTACCTGTCGGGCAGCGGCAAGGCGATGCTCGCGCAGCTGCCCGCCGACGAGATCCGGCGCCGCTTCGACGGCCAGCTCTCGACCCGGCTCACGAACAAGGGACCGCGCGACATCGACGCCTTCATCAAGGAACTCGCGCTGACGAAGAAGCGCGGCTACAGCGTCGACGACGAGGCGGTGCGCGAGGGCGTGTATTCCTTCGGCGCCGCGGTGCTCGGCGCATCGGGTCAGGCGGTCGCGGGGATCGCCGTCTGCATTCACAAGGCGCAGCTCGGCGCCAACCGCGGCGCCCGCCACCGAGACGCGGCGCTCGAGGTCGCGCGCCAGCTGACGCGGCGTCTCGGCGGAGAGCCGTTTCATCCATGAGCGACGACCTGATCCTCGAGACGCGCGAGCTCTCCAAGGAGTTCAAGGGCTTCGTCGCCGTCGACAACGTCAACCTGCGCGTGCGTCGCGGTTCGATCCACGCACTGATCGGCCCGAACGGCGCCGGCAAGACGACGTGCTTCAACCTGCTCACCAAGTTCCTGCGCCCGACCTCGGGGCGCATCCTCTTCGCCGGCACCGACATCACCGCCGACCGGCCGGCCGCGATCGCGCGCCGTGGCGTCGTCCGCTCGTTCCAGATCTCGGCCGTGTTCGGCCATCTCTCGGTGCTCGAGAACGTCCGCGTCGCCCTGCAGCGCAGGCTGGGCACCTCGTTCCACTTCTGGAAGCCGGAGTCGTCGCTGCAATCGCTCGACGCGCGCGCGCTCGAGTTGCTGCGCGCCGTCGACCTCGAGGCCTACGCGGCGCTGCCCGCGGTCGAGCTCAGCTACGGCAGGAAGCGCGCCCTCGAGCTCGCGACCACGCTGGCGATGGAGCCGACGCTGATGCTGCTCGACGAGCCGACCCAGGGCATGGGCCTCGAGGACGTCGAGCGCATCCGGTCGCTGATCAAGAAGGTCGCCGCCGACCGCACGGTGCTGATGGTCGAGCACAACATGAGCGTCGTCGCCTCGATCGCCGACACCATCACCGTGCTCGCGCGCGGCGCGACACTGGCCGAAGGACCGTACGCCGAGGTCTCGCGCAACCCGGCGGTGATCGAGGCTTACATGGGCAGCGCGCAGACCGAGCTGGCGGGATCGGACTGATGCTGCCCCCGAGCTCTCTTCGTTCGCTGCCCCCCGACGGGGCGTCAGTGCCCTTCCGGCGGCCGGGCGTGCACTGATGGCCGCGCGCTTTCTCGAAGTCAGCGGCCTGCACGGCTGGTACGGCGAGTCGCACGTGCTGCACGGCATCGACTTCCACGTCGACGAGGGAGAGGTCGTGACCCTGCTCGGCCGCAACGGGGCTGGCCGCACGAGCACGCTGCGCGCGATCATGGGCCTGATCGGCTCGCGCAAGGGCTCGATCAAGGTTCGGGGCACCGAGACCGCGACGCTGGCGACGCACCGCATCGCCCGGCTCGGCATCGGCTACTGCCCCGAAGAGCGCGGCATCTTCTCGAGCCTCTCGGCCGAAGAGAACCTGATGCTGCCGCCGTCGCTCGAGCCGGGCGGGATGAGCGTCGAGCAGATCTACGCGATGTTCCCGAACCTGAAGGAACGCGCGTCGAGCCAGGGCACGCGCCTCTCGGGCGGCGAGCAGCAGATGCTCGCCGTCGCCCGCATCCTGCGCACCGGCGCGCGCCTGCTGCTGCTCGACGAGATCTCCGAAGGCCTCGCCCCGGTGATCGTGCAAAAGCTCGGCGAGGTCGTGCGCGACCTGCGAAAGCGCGGCTACACGATCGTCATGGTCGAGCAGAACTTTCGCTTCGCGGCGCCCTTGGCCGACCGCTTCCTCGTGATGGAGCACGGCCAGGTGATCCAGCAATTCACCCAGGCCGAGCTACCGTCTCGCATGGAGCGCCTGCACGAATACCTCGGCGTCTGAGCGCCAATTCTTTCCATTCCCACCGACCTTTCCAAGAGGAGACATCCATGTTCAAGCTCAATCGCATTTCCGCCGCGTGCGCCGTCGCCGGCCTCGTCGGCGCCCTTCCGGCGCATGCCCAGATCTCGGGCGACGTGATCCGGATCGGCTTCATCACCGACATGTCGGGCCTCTACGCCGACATCGACGGCCCCGCGGGCGCCGAGATGATCAAGCAGGCCGTCGCGGACATGGGCGGCTCGGTTGCTGGCAAGAAGATCGAGGTGCTCGTCGCCGACCACCAGAACAAGGCCGACGTCGCCGCCGCCAAGGCGCGCGAGTGGTTCGACCAGCAAGGCCTCGACATGCTGATCGGCGGCACCAACTCCGGCACCGCGCTGGCCATGGCCAAGGTCGCGGCCGAGAAGAAGAAGCCGTTCCTGGCCGTCGGCCCGGGCAGCTCGGCGCTGACCAGCGAGCAGTGTTCGCCCTACACCGTCCACTACGCCTACGACACCGTCGCCCTGGCGAAGAACACCGGGCCGGCGGTCGTCAAGGCCGGCGGCAAGTCCTGGTACTTCCTGACCGCCGACTACGCCTTCGGCACCGCGCTGCAGAACGACGCCTCCGAGGCGGTCAAGGCGGCCGGCGGAACGATCGTCGGCTCGGTACGCGCGCCGCTGTCGACCAGCGACTTCTCGTCCTACATGCTGCAGGCGCAGGCGAGCAAGGCCCAGATCCTCGGCTTGGCCAACGCCGGCGGCGACACGATCAACTCGATCAAGGCGGCCAACGAGTTCGGCGTCACCAAGACGATGAAGCTCGCGGGCCTGCTGATGTTCATCAACGACGTGCACTCGCTCGGCCTGAAGGCGACGCAGGGCATGTACCTCACCGACAGCTGGTACTGGAACCAGTCGCCCGAGTCGCGCGCCTGGTCGAAGAAGTTCTTCGAGAAGTTCAAGCGCATGCCCTCGTCGCTGCAGGCGGCCGACTACTCGGTGACCCAGTTCTATCTCAATGCCGTCAAGGCCGCGAACAGCGACGACGGCGACAAGACGATGGAGCAGATGAGGAAGATGAAGGTCAACGACATGTACGCCAAGAACGGCTACATCCGCGGCGACGGCAGCATGATCCACGACATGTACCTGCTGCAGGTGAAGACGCCCGAGACCTCGACGACGCCGTGGGACTACTTCAACGTCATCTCGACGGCCAAGGGCGAGAGCGCCTTCCTCACCAAGGCCGAGTCGAAGTGCGCCGCCTGGAAGTAGCCCGCCCGGACCGGCAGCGCTGACGATGGAAATCTTCGGCATCCCGCTGCCGGCCCTGCTCGGCCAGCTGCTGCTCGGGCTCGTCAACGGCTCGTTCTACGCCTTGCTGAGCCTGGGCCTGGCGGTCATCTTCGGCCTCCTCGGGATCGTCAACTTCGCGCACGGCGCGCTGTACATGATCGGCGCGTACGTGGCGTGGCTCGGTCTCGAGAAGTTCGGCATGAACTACTGGACGGCGCTTGTCGTCGCGCCACTCGTGGTCGGCGCGCTCGGCGCCGTCATCGAGCGCACGCTGCTGCGCCACCTCTACAAGATCGATCCGATCTACGGCCTGCTCCTCACCTTCGGCCTGGCCCTCATCGCCGAGGGGC
The DNA here is from genome assembly GCA_038236565.1 of Burkholderiales bacterium. Classification (GTDB taxonomy): domain Bacteria; phylum Pseudomonadota; class Gammaproteobacteria; order Burkholderiales; family Burkholderiaceae_C; genus Schlegelella_A. The sequence goes on from JBBRZP010000166.1 coordinate 8,565, forward strand.
TCTTTCGCGAAGAGTTCGGCGTCTCGGGCCAGTCGTACCCGGTGCCGGAGGCGCTGCAGGGCGCGACCAACCTCGGCTTCATGGTGCTGCCGAACTACCGGGCCTGGGTCGTCTTCGCGTCGCTCGTGGTCTGCCTCGGTACCTGGTTCCTGATCGAGCGGACGCGGCTCGGCGC
>JBBRZP010000167.1:0-8672 GCA_038236565.1 Burkholderiales bacterium
CAACAACTTGCGGCCCTCAACGGTCAATCTGGCATTCTTGTGGCTGTTCACCCGGTCGTCCTTTCTGTGAGTGCTGAAGCGTCGTAACTCCAGTCTCCCAGACTCTTCCGGGTGAACAACCTATTGAGACATCACAGCTAGCGGCGCGAGGTCCACGGGCTCATGAACGCGCGATGGCCGAACGGCTCGGCGTCTGGCCCTTCCCCGCGTAACGCGAGGGTCGGCGCTTCGACGGTCTCGGCGCGCTCGTCGAGACCGACTTGCACCGAGACCGCTGCGTCGCGCCTCGTCGCAGCGCTTTCGCCTGGCGAAGACGTCACGCGCGCGTCGCCTGCATCGCCCTCGACACGAGGCGATGCACGCCTGGCCGGCCGACTGCGACCGCGGCAATCAGGCTGGCCGCGACAAGGTCGGCGCGGATCGGCCGGACCGAGCGCGGGATCAACCCGAGGAGCGGCGAGCCGAGCCGGACCGCGAACCGCTCCATGCGGCGCTCCGGCTGGCCGAGCGCGGCTCGGTCGCCCAGCAGCAGCGAGGGCTGCGCGAATGTCGCCGACGCATAGCCGAGGGCAGCGACGGCGGCTTCCATGTCGCCCTTGACGCGGTTGTAGAACACGCTCGAGGCGGAGTCGGCGCCGAGCGCCGAGACCACGCCGAGGCGCGTCGCGCCGGCCTCGCGCGCGGCGCGGGCGATGGCGACGACGAGGTCGAAGTCGACCGCCTTGAACGCGGCCTCGGATCCGGCGACCTTGATCGTCGTGCCGAGGGCGATGAAGACGTCGTCGACGCCGTCGGCCGCGCGCGCGATGAGGTCGGCGTCGCCGACGTGGACCGTCAGCTTCGCGTGGCGTGCGACCGTGGCCGGCAGCGGCCGTCGTGCGAGCACGTCGACGCGCTCCCAGCGCGGATCGACGAGCAGCCGGGCGAGGATCGCCTGGCCGACCAGGCCGGTCGCGCCCGCCACGAGGGCGGCACGCGGAGCGGCGCTGTCGGGGGCGGCCACGCGCGACAGCTCCGGGCCGGATGCGCCGGTCAGCGCTTGAAGGTGGGTCGCGGCGCGCCGGTGCCGCCGGCCGAGTCGCGTCGCGGTGCCGACGACGACGGGCGCGCTGCGCCGCCGCCCTGGCCGTTGCCCGGACGCGCGCCGTTGCCGCTGCGGCCACCACCGCCACCACCACCGCCATGACCGCGACCGTTGCCGCCGCGGCCCGAGCCATCGCGATTCGCACGCATCCCGCCGCGGGCGGCGCCTTCGCCGATCACCATCCTGCCGAGCACGATCGGTTCGGGCCGCTCGTGCGACGGCGGCTCGAAGCCGGGAACGATCTCCTTCGGGATCTCGTTCTTCGTCAGCCGTTCGATCTCGCGCAGGAAGCCGTTCTCGTCGACGCAGACGAGCGAGATCGCCTCGCCCTTGGTGCCGGCGCGGCCAGTGCGGCCGATGCGGTGGACGTAGTCCTCGGGCACGTTCGGCAGCTCGAAGTTGACGACGTGCGGCAGCTGGTCGATGTCGATGCCGCGCGCGGCGATGTCGGTCGCGACCAGCACCTGCAGCTCGCCCTTCTTGAAGTCGGCGAGCGCCTTGGTGCGCGCCGTCTGGCTCTTGTTGCCGTGGATCGCCATCGCGCTGATGCCGTTCTTCAGCAGATGCTCGACCAGCCGGTTCGCGCCGTGCTTCATGCGCGTGAAGACGAGCACCTGGTGCCAGTCGTTGTCCTTGACGAGATGGACCAGCAGGTCCTTCTTCATCTCGCGGCCGACCGGGTGCACCTTCTGGGCGATGAGCTCGGCCGTCTGGTTGCGGCGTGCGACCTCGATCAGCACGGGAGCGTTCAGCAGGCGATCGGCGAGGGCCTTGATCTCGTCGCTGAAGGTCGCCGAGAACAGCAGGCTCTGCTTCTTCGCCGGCACGATCGCGAGCACCTTCTTGATGTCGGGCAGGAAGCCCATGTCGAGCATCCGGTCGGCTTCGTCGAGAACGAAGATCTCGACGTGCGAGAGGTCGAGCGTGCGCTGGCCGTGGTGGTCGAGCAGGCGGCCGGGCGTGGCGACGAGGATGTCGACGCCGCGGCGCAGCTTGTCGATCTGCGGCTGCATGCCGACGCCGCCGAACATCACCATGCTGGTGAGCTTGGCGTACTTGCCGTAGACACGAACGCTCTCTTCGACCTGGGCCGCGAGCTCGCGCGTCGGCGTGAGGATGAGGGCGCGGATCGGCAGCTTGCCGCGCGCATCACGCACGGCCGGCTTGTCCATCAGGCGCTGCAGCATCGGCAGCACGAAGCCGGCCGTCTTGCCGGTGCCGGTCTGGGCGCCGCCCATGACATCCCCGCCCGAGAGGACGGCGGGGATGGCTTGCGCCTGGATCGGGGTAGGAGTGGTGTAGCCCGCTTCGTGCACGGCACGCAGCAGCGGCTCGGCGAGGCCGAGGGTATCGAAAGACATGGAAAGTTCTGCCAAATTCATCGGCCTGCTGCTCGGGCGTGCCGAGCGCCAGTCGAAGGCAGACGGGGGAGGGGAGTCGGAAGCGACTGCGTCGACGCTGACTGGAAACGATGGCGACGCGGCCTCCATTGTACCGGCCCGATGCGAATCGCGTCGGGCACGACTTCACGCAGCGGCCGTGGACGGCGCGCCCCCGGCCCGCTCCGGCGACAATAGCGCCATCGGCCCCGGGTTCTCCGGCGCGCCCCGACCTCCTAAGGCAGTTGCATGGCTCAGTACGTCTTCACGATGAACCGCGTGGGCAAGATCGTTCCGCCCAAGCGCCAGATTCTCAAGAACATCTCGCTCTCGTTCTTTCCGGGGGCCAAGATCGGCGTGCTCGGCCTGAACGGCTCGGGCAAGTCGACGCTGCTCAAGATCATGGCCGGCATCGACCACGACATCGAGGGCGAGGCGACGCCCATGCCGGGCCTGAAGATCGGCTACCTGCCGCAGGAGCCGGTGATGGATCCGGACCAGACCGTGCGGCAAGCGGTCGAGGAAGGCATCGGCGGCGCGCTCGCGGCGAAGAAGCGGCTGGACGAGGTCTACGCCGAATACGGCGAGCCCGACGCCGACTTCGACAAGCTCGCCGCCGAGCAGGCCGAGCTCGAAGCGCAGATCGCCGCCGCTGGCAGCGAGAACACCGACATGCAGCTCGAGATCGCCGCAGACGCGTTGCGACTCGCGCCGTGGGACGCGATCGTCGGCAAGCTCTCCGGCGGCGAGAAGCGACGCGTCGCGCTCTGCCGCATGCTGCTCAGCAAGCCCGACATGCTGCTCCTCGACGAGCCCACCAACCACCTGGACGCCGAGTCGGTCGACTGGCTCGAGCAGTTCCTCGCCCGCTTCCCCGGCACCGTCGTCGCGATCACTCACGATCGCTATTTCCTCGACAACGCCGCGGAGTGGATCCTCGAGCTCGACCGGGGCTCGGGCATTCCGTACAAGGGCAACTACTCGACCTGGCTCGAGCAGAAGGAAGCCCGCCTCGAGCAGGAGCAGAAGACCGAGGACGCGCGCACTAAGGCGATGAAAAAGGAGCTCGAGTGGGTGCGCCAGAACCCCAAGGGGCGACAGGCGAAGAGCAAGGCGCGACTGGCGCGCTTCGAGGAGCTCTCGGACGTCGAATACCAGAAGCGCAACGAGACCAACGAGATCTTCATCCCCGTCGCCGATCGCCTCGGCCACGAGGTGATCGAGTTCACCAACGTCAGCAAGAGCTTCGGCGACCGCCTGCTCATCGACGATCTGAGCTTCAAGGTCCCGGCCGGCGCGATCGTCGGCATCATCGGCCCGAACGGCGCCGGCAAGTCGACGCTGTTCCGCATGATCGCCGGCAAGGAAAAGCCCGACAGCGGCACCGTCAAGACCGGCTCGACCGTGAAGATGGCCTTCGTCGAGCAGAGCCGCGAGGAGCTCGAGAACGACAAGACCGTCTGGCAGGACGTCTCCGGCGGCCTCGACAACCTGATCGTCGGCAAGTTCACGATGCCCAGCCGCGCCTATCTCGGCAAGTTCAACTTCAAGGGCAACGACCAGCAAAAGCTCGTCGGCAACCTCTCGGGCGGCGAGCGCGGGCGGCTGCATCTGGCCAAGACGCTGATCGCGGGCGCCAACGTGCTGATGCTCGACGAGCCGTCGAACGACCTCGACGTCGAGACGCTGCGCGCACTGGAAGACGCGCTCCTCGAATTCGCCGGCTCGATCATGGTCATCAGCCACGACCGCTGGTTCCTCGACCGCATCGCGACCCACATCCTGGCCGCCGAAGGCGACTCGAAGTGGACCTTCTTCGACGGCAACTACCAGGAATACGAGGCCGACAAGAAGCGGCGGCTCGGCGAAGAAGGCGCCAAGCCGAAGCGGCTGCGCTTCCGGCCGATGCACTAGAGGGCCCCTGATCGCCGCGAGCGCGACTTCTGCCCGTTTCGCGAACCTATCGCCGGCCGTAGCATCGAACGCTGTCGTCGTGCTCGCGGCTCTGGACTTTTCTCATGGCATCGATCGTTCCGTCTCCCACGTTCATCGCCGGCCTCTCGGTCGTCGCGGCCGCCGCGCTCGCCGGTTGCACGACGCTGCAGGCCCTGAACCCCGGCGGCACGGGCAACGTCGCCGCGGCCTCGGCCTCTGCGCCCGTCGGTGCGGTCGGGCCGGGCGGCGCGGCATCGGGCCTACGCGCGCCGGGAGCGGCCCCCGTCGCGGTAGCGCCTGGCGGGCTGCGCCCCTTCGCCGAGGTCGTCAAGGACGCCAAGCGCAGCGACGGTGTCCTCGCCGTCTGGCAGAAGGACGACAGGGTCTGGATCGAGCTCCGGCCCGATGACCTGAACAAGCCCTTCTTCCTCTCACCCAAGCTCAAGACCGGCATCGGCGAAGGCAGCTTCTACGGCGGCTCGATGCTCTTCGGCGACAGCGGCATCATCGAGTTCCGCCGCATCAACAACCAGATCCAGATGATCTGGCTCAACGTCAACTACGCGGCCAACGCGGGCTCGCCCGAGGCGCTCTCGATCGCGACCGGCTATTCGCCCAGCCTGCTCGCGAGCGCGCCGGTGCTGAGCCTGCCGGAGCCCGACCGCAAGTCGATCGTGGTCGAGGCGAACTCGCTCTTCCTCGCCGACCTGCTCGCGTTCGGCATGCAGCTGCAGCGCACGTATCGGCAGGGCTACGCCTTCGATCCGCGCAACTCGGCGATCACGACCGTGCGCCAGACGCCCGAGTCGCTCGAGCTCGACGTGCTCGGCCACTACGCAACGGCCTCGATCGGCGTTCCGCAGCCGGGCACGCCGCCCGGCGTGCCGCAGCCGAGCGTGCCGCGCACCGTGCCCGATCCGCGCAGCCTCTTCCTGGGCATCCACTACTCGATCGCCCGACTGCCCGACGAGCCGATGCACGGCCGGCGCGCCGATCCGCGCGTCGGCTACTACGAGAGCGGGCGATTCGACTTCAGCAACGACCTGCTGCGCTCGCCGCGCCAGCACTTCGTCAACCGCTGGCGGCTCGAGAAGAAGGAGCCGCAGGCCGCGCTCTCCGAGCCGGTGCGGCCGATCGTCTACTGGATCGACCGCAACGTGCCGGTCAAGTACCGCGGCGCGATCACGGCCGGCGTGCTCGAGTGGAACAAGGCGTTCGAGAAGATCGGCTTCAAGGACGCGATCCGGGTCGAGATCCAGCCCACCGACGCGAGCTTCGAGACGCTCGACTACGGCCGCGCCTCGATCCGGTGGCTCACGAACCTGTCGACGGGCTTCGTCGCGATCGGGCCGCACCACGCCGACCCGCGCAGCGGCGAGATCCTCGGCGGCGACATCGGCATCGAAAGCCTCGCGCTGCGCAACAGCCGTGCGTTCCGGACCCAGATCGTCGCCACCGGCAGCGACGGCGACCCCGCGGCGCGCCTTTCGGCCATGGATCCGCAGCAGCGCGCGCTCATGCTCTCCGGGCAGATCTGCACCTTCGGCGAAGACGCGGCCACCGAGATGACCTATGCCGGCGACGTGCTCGAGGCGCGCGGCGAACTCGACCCCGACAGCCCGGAGGCCGAGGCCTTCGTGCAGGGCTATCTGAAGTGGGTGACGATGCACGAGGTCGGCCACACGCTCGGGCTGCGCCACAATTTCCGCGCCTCGCGAGCCTACTCCGAGCAGCAGCTCGCCGATCCGGTGTTCACCAGGGAGCACGGCATCACGGGCTCGGTGATGGAGTACCCGGCGATCAACCTCGGCCCGGCCGAGCGGCCGCGCGATCAGCGCGGTGCGCTCTTCAGCGACACGCTCGGCCCCTACGACTACTGGGCCATCGAGTACGCCTACAAGCCGCTGCCGGCTGACGCGGAGCCGAAGGCCGAGCGGGCCGCGCTCGACAGGATCGCGTCGCGCAGCGCCGAGCCGTATCTGGCCTACGGAACCGACGAGGACTTCTTCCTCGGCATCGACCCGGAGTCGCTCCAGTTCGACCTCGGCAGCGACGTGCTCGCGTTCGCGAAGAAGCGGATCGCGATCGCGCAGGAGCTGCTCAAGCGCCAGGAGACGCGTCAGCTCGGCGCCGACAAGGACTACAGCGCCCTCAAGCGCTCGGTCAGCTATGCGCTGCGCGACGTCGCCAACGCGGCGAGCGTGCTCGCGCGGCAGATCGGCGGCGTGCGCACGGTGCGCGACGCGCCCGGCACCGGCCGCGATCCGCTCACGCCCGTGCCTGCGATCGAGCAACGCGAGGCGCTCGACATCATCACCGGCCAGCTCCTGTCGGCCGACGGCCTGCGCGTGTCGCCCGCCCTGCAGCGCCGCCTCGGCGCCGACTTCAGCGAGCGTTCCGACGCGCTCTTCGGGGGATTCGGCTCGGCGCAGACCGACTACTCGCCCTCGGTGCAGCTTCTCGGACTGCAGCGCGCGCTGCTCTCCGTGATGATGAGCGACACGGTCGCGACCCGCCTGCTGGAGAGCAGCGAGAAGGCGCCGTCGGGCGCCGGCCGCGCCCTGCGCATGCCCGAGCTCTACAGCAGGCTGACGCAGGCGGTGTGGAGCGAGCTCGACGGCCGGGGAGACATCGCGCCGCTGCGTCGCGAGGTCCAGCGCGACCACGTCAACCGCATCGCGGCGCTGCTCGTGCGGCCCGGCGCCTCGTCGCGCGCCGACACGCGCAGCGTCGTGCGCGCACAGTCCAGGGAGCTGCTGGAGCGGATCCGCGGCGCCAGCCGTCGCGCCGGCCTGAGCGACGAGGCGAAGGCCCATCTCGCCGACAGCGCCGACACCCTCGAGCAGGCCTTGACCGCCAGGCTGCAGCGCGCCGGCGCCTGAAAGTGCAACGGCCGCCCGAAGGCGGCCGTTGCGTGTCGTCGCGCCCGGTCTTTGTCGACCGGGACCGCGATCATTCGACCGTCGGTGCGGCGCCGTGCGTGTCGACCGCGATCTCGGTGCGGACCTCGCGATGGCCGATGACCATCACCATCGGCAGGGTCACCGCGTCGACGACGCCCGTGGCGCGGTGACCGATGACCGTCACCGGCGCCAGCGTCACCGACTTCGTCGGCGCGGCGGCGTGGCGGCCGTTGAACATCTCCGTGCCGACCGCTGCCGTGCCGGCAGCCATCAGGCCGAACGTGAGGACAGCGGAAAGGATGTTGTCGGACATGATCGGCTCCTGTTGGACGGGTGCATCGTCGATGCGTTGAGCAGAATGTAGACAGCGGTCCGCGGCATTCCCAGCGGCTTGCGACGAAGTGCCGAATTCCTGCGACGAAGCGCTTTCCGTTCGGACGGACGCTCAGGCGCGACGCGCTTCCTCGACCGACTGGCCGTGCCGGGTCTCGTCGAAGAGCGACGGCTTGAACGTCGTCGCGCCTTCGGAGCGGTCGTTGATCGCCCACAGCATCAGCGCGCGCGCCGACATCGGCTTGGCGAAGAGGAAGCCCTGTAGTTCGTCGCAGCCCATCTGCACCAGCACTTGCTGCTGGCGCTGGTTCTCGACGCCCTCGGCGACGACCTTCAGGCCGAGCGCGTGGGCGAGCTTGATGACCGCGTCGACGACGGCGCGGGCATCGGCGCTGTGCTCGAGATCCATGATGAAGCTGCGGTCGATCTTCAGCTCCTCGGCCGGGAGCTTGCGCAGGTAGGCCAGGCTCGAGTAGCCGGTGCCGAAGTCGTCGATCGACAGGTGCGTGCCGAGCTCGCCGAGGCGGCGGAACGTCGTCTGCGTCGTCCTGGTGTCTTCCATCGCCGCCGACTCGGTGATCTCGCAGGTCAGCAGCGACGGGTGGATCTTGTGCGCCTGCAGCGCGTCGGTGATGCGCTCGACGATGTCGTCCTGGCGCATCTGGTGCGCCGAAAGGTTGATCGCGACGCGCATCCGCACGCCCTTCTCGCGCCACTGGCGGCTTTGCCGGCACGCGTCCTCGATCACCCAGTTGCCGATCGCGCCGATCAGGCCGAAGCGCTCGGCGATCGGGATGAAGGTGTTCGGCAGCAGCATGCCTCGGGTCGGATGCTTCCAGCGCAGCAGCGCCTCGACGGCGGTCACCTTGCGGCTCTTGGCTTCGATCTTCGGCTGGTAGAAGAGCTCGAACTCCTTGGCGCCGACGGCTTTGCGGAGGTCGCGCAGCAGCTCGAACTGCGCTTCGGCGTCGGCGTCCATCGATGCCGAGTAGAAGCAGTGCTTGGAGCCGCCGGAGCGCTTCGACGCGTACATCGCGG